>CAJQNK010000288.1 GCA_905479655.1 uncultured bacterium
GCTCCTCTCCTTTGTGGCCGCAACCGGGGCAGGCATGCAAACCCCCGCTAGCGTCCTGCCTCCCTCCTCGCTTCCTTTCGCAGAGTCCCGCTTCCTCCCCGTCGCCCACTCTTCCTCCACGTCGGGGAGACCGGGAGGGTCCAGGGCGGCCGAAGGCCGGCGAAGCGAACCCTGGACGCGCACGGTCTCCCCGACCATAATCCCAAGGGCGACCGGGGACTCCACCTCTACCGCACAAGAACCCCTGAGAGTCACTCGCGCTATGCGCGACAGCCTCCTAGTGCCCCGTTTGTCTGTTCCCATCCACCTATTTCGGCTTCCTCTCGGCCCTGGCGGCGTTGCACCAACTCGCGATACACCCAGGATCCCTGCGTTGGTGCGCCTTGCCAGGACCAAGAATGACCGCGAACTAAGTCCACGGATCAACCAAACGGGGCACTAAGTCGCCGGTCGATGGTCGCGGGGTCGCCGGACCGTCGATCAGTGCCCACCGACCCCTCCCTCTCCCATGCCCGAGCTCCCCGAGGTCGAGGTCGTCCGCCGCAGTCTCGAGCCGCGGTTGGTCGGCGACACGTTCCGTTCCCTGACGGTGAGGGATCCGCGGCTCCGCGAGCCGGTAGATCGAGCGAACCTCGAGCGGCGGCTCGTGGAGCGCGAGGTGCTGCGGCTGCGCCGGCGGGCCAAGTACCTGCTGGTGGACGTCGCCGGCGACTCGACCCTGGTGATCCACCTGGGGATGAGCGGCCGGCTCACCCTGGTCGCGGGCGAGGCCCCCGTCGAGCCCCACGAGCACCTCGCCCTAGGCCTCGCCTCCGGCGGCCGTCTGCGCCTGCGGGATCCGCGACGCTTCGGCCTCGCCTTCGCCGTGGCGACGGGCGCCCTGGCCGGTGATCGGCACTTCGCGCATCTGGGACCCGAGCCGTTGGACGCCGCTTTCGACGGCGGCGCGCTGGCCCGGGCCGCCCGCGGCCGGCGCGGCCCGGTCAAGAGCTTCCTCATGGACGGACGCGTCGTCGTCGGCGTGGGCAACATCTACGCGAGCGAGGCCCTGCATCGGGCGGGGATCCACCCCCGCCGCTCCGTGGCCCGGATCGCCGCCCGGCGCTGGGACCTCCTGGTCGAGGCCTGTCGCGAGGTGCTGTCGGAGGCCATCGAGCGGGGAGGCACCACGCTCAACGACTTCACCAACGCCGACGGGGAGGGCGGCTGGTTCCAGGTGTCGCTCCGGGTCTACGACCGGGAGGGACGCCCCTGCCCCCGTTGCGGCCGTGCGATTCTCCGGATCGTGCAGTCGAACCGGAGCACCTACTATTGTGGTGGGTGCCAGAGGTAATCGATCCGTCATGTCCCGCCCCTCCATCACCAGCGTCCTGCTCGACATGGGAGGGGTCCTGCTCGACATGGGCAATGCCGCCGGGATGCCGGTTGGCGCCCTCGACTGGCGCGGGAGAGAGGCGCTTCTGCGGGAGATCTCGGAGCGGGGCGGCCGTTGCTCGCTGGAGGAGCTCGGGAGCTGGCTGTTCGGCCCCTGGCTCCAGGCGTACGCGTCTCGCTACGAGCACCGTCGCGAGGCCCCCGTTGAGCCTCACCTGACGAGGCTCCGGCACGAGGCCGGCTTCCGTGCCTGGAATCGGTCCCTGCTCCGCGTCTGGTTCCGCCCCTACGGCGAGCAGGTGCGTCCGGTCCCGGGTGCCGGGGAGGCCCTGCGAGAGCTTCGCGGGCAGGGCTTCCGTCTCGGCCTGGTCTCCAACGTCCCCCTTCCGGGAGAGCTCTACGAGTCCCTCCTCTCCCGCCACGGCCTGCGCGAGCCCTTCGAGGTTCTCTGCTTCAGCTACGACGAGGGGGTGCGGAAGCCCTCACCGGCGCTGCCTCGCCGTGCGCTCGTCGCCCTGGGCGCCCAGCCGGCCGAGGCCGTCATGGTGGGAGACCGCCGCGACGCCGACGTGACCGCGGGCCGCCTAGCGGGTACCCGCACGGTGTGGGTGCGTTCGGAGCGCCGGGACGGCCCGGAGCCGGACGCCGTGATCGGCTCGGTGGCGGAGTTGCCCGAGCTGCTGGGTCGGTGGCGGTGAGGGTCGGGACTTCCGAGATCGGGACTTCCGCGATCCGGGGCACCCGGGCACCCGCGCCGCCCGGCGCCGGCCGGTGAGAGGCTCGGGCCGGCGGACCGCGACGGTCCGCGGTCCACTACACTCGAGCCATGTCCTCCTACCCCGCCGTGGTCCTGGGTGTCGCCGGTGGGACCGGTTCGGGAAAGACGACGGTCGCGCGCGCCATCCTCGAGGCGGTGGGCTCCGGGCGGATCGCGTTCCTGGCTCATGACAGCTACTACCGCGACGTGGAGTGGAGCGGCGAGGAGCAGCTGCGCAGCTACAACTTCGACCACCCACGGTCGATGGACGACGACCTGCTCATCGAGCACCTGGCCCGTCTGAAGGCGGGGTACCCGGTCGAGACTCCGGTCTACGACTTCGTGCGTCACCGGCGCAGGGAGGAGACGCGGCGGGTGGAGCCGCGGCCCGTGATCCTGGTCGAGGGGATCCTGATCTTCGTCGATCCCCGGTTGCGCGAGCTGCTCGACTTCAAGATCTTCGTCGACACCCCGGCGGACTTGCGCCTCATCCGCCGGCTCCGCCGCGACCTGCGGGAGCGCGGCCGCTCCATGGACGACGTCCTGCGCCAGTACATGGCCACGGTGCGACCGATGCACCAGGAGTTCGTGGAACCCTCGCGGCGGTGGGCGGACGTCATCGTGCCGGAAGGGGGAGAGAACCGGGTCGCGATGCAGATGGTGGTCGCCCGGCTCGAGCAGCTTCTCGACTGATCGTTCCTT
>CAJQNK010000289.1 GCA_905479655.1 uncultured bacterium
TACCTGAATCTGCGACGTTACGCTCCGCTCGGGCTCCTCGACGTACAGACAGTACGACTGCGTCGCCCTCGGTCGCAAGCCTTGCATCTCCAGGCACCTACGGCCTCTCGCAACGACATCCGGTGAGAAGGTCAGGCTAGCCTGCCCGTTGGTAAGAAGGGCAGGCTGCTCCAGCCGAGCCGACCGCCTCAGCGGTACCAGCCCCGCAGTGTCGCGACCGACAGCTCGTCCACGTCCTCCACGACGTGGTCGGCCGCCGAGAGCTCAGCGGACGGCAGCGTGTGGGAGACGGCGACGACCCCGAGACCGGCCGCGTGGGCGGAGGCGACGCCGGCCGGCGTGTCCTCCACCGCCACGACCTCGTGGGGATGGAAGAGCCGGGTGGGCAGCGGCTCCACCGCGTTGAGACGTTCGAGGCCGGTGAGGTAGGGCTTGGGGTCGGGCTTGCCCCGCTCGCAGTCCTCCGCGCTGACCACCACCTTGAACCTGTCTCTGCGGCCCGCCTCGGTGAGGGCCCCCTCGACCTCGGCGCGCAGAGCCCCGGTCACGACCCCGAGCGTCAGCCCCTGGTCACCCGCCTCGTCGACGAGACGGAGGGTCGCAGCGAAGAGCGGATACCCCGTCGACCCGATCGCGTCCTGGTAGTAGGCCCCCTTGCGAGCGACCCAGCGCGTCAGGAGAAAGGGGTCCGACGGTCGCCCCGCGGCCTCCAGGGCCCATCGGAAACAGGTGCGGTCGTCGAGACCCGTGAACCTGCGGAGGGGGTCGGCGGGGAGCGGCAGACCCTCCTCCACCAGGATCCGCGACAGGAGGCGCAGGTGGAGCGGCTCGTCGTCGATCAGAACGCCGTTGAAGTCGAAGAGCAGCGCCCGCAACATCGTGAGATGATAGCCGCCTGTGGAATTTCGCCGACCGGCCGGAGGTTGGTCGGCATGAGTTCAGTCCCCGTCTCCGACGACACGCTGGAGCCCGGGTGAAGAGCTTCGAGCGAACCCGAAGAGCCCGCAGGAGAGAGCGATGCAGAGCACTGAGCAGAATCCGAACGCGCGGGGAACCGAGGCGAGCCAGGGCGACGGCGCCGCGGAGAGCCCGATCCAAGTCACGTCGAAGGCCGTCCGGATGATCAAGCTCACCCGGGAGGAAGAGGGTCTCGACCCCGCCTGGGGCCTCCGCGTGGCCGTCCGCGGCGGCGGCTGCAGCGGCTTCGAGTACGCGCTCGACTTCGACGAGGAGGGGCGCGAGAACGACTACGTCCTGCACTTCGAGGACCTGACCGTCTTCCTCGACGCCGTCAGCGCCCGCTATCTCCAGGGGACGACCATCGACTACGTCCTGGGCGCCATGGGCTCCGGCTTCAAGTTCGACAATCCGAAGGCCCGCGGTACCTGCGGCTGCGGCTCTTCGTTCGCCCTGTAACGCTCGCGGCCGTCTCGGCGGCGGCCGCCCTCAGAGGAAACGGTCGACGACGGTCGCCCGGGTGCCGTCGTCGAGCTCGACCTCGGTCCCGGGCTCGGCCACCCGCCGGTGGAGCAGCGCCAGACCGATCGAGCCTCCGACCGTGGGCGACACGGCGACGCTCGTCACCCGGCCCATCTCCTTCGAGTCGTGGACCACGGACGTGCCGGCGGCTGGCGCGCCGCCCGGGAAGCGCAGGCCGCGCAGCGAACGGTTCACCTTCCCCCGGTAGTGGATCCGGGCCACGACCTCCTGCCCCAGGTAGCAGCCCTTGGTGAAGTTGATCGCCTCCTCCACGCCCGACTCCTGCGGGAAGTGGTCGGGCCCGAAGTCGACACCGAAACGAGGCGCCAGGCGCTCCACCCGACGGGTCTGCCAGGCCACCTCGCCGACCGGTCGCGCCACCGGCCGCAGGGCCTCCACGAGCCGGGGCGCGACCTCCGCGGGGACCTCGAGGTCGAAGACGACCTCGCCGTCGAGACGACGTCGCCAGACGACCCCGTCGTGGCCCGCGAGCCGCGTCTCCGCGTGGCCCCAGGGCTCCGGCGGCGGCTGCACTCCCAGGGCCGCGAGGGCGACGTCCGCCTGCGGCCCCGCCAGCGTCACCACGAGCCGGCCGTCGACGGGGACGAAGTCCACCCTGTCGGCGATCAGGTAGCGGTGGACATGCTCCTCCAGCCCGTCACGCCAGGCGCCCGGCGGCAGCTCGAGCGCCAGCCGATCCGTTTCGGCCCGGGCGGCGACATCCGCCAGCACCTTGCCCTTCACGTCGGTGAAGAAGCCGTACGACCCCTCGCCCGGGCCGAGCCCGCGGATCTCGGAGGTCACCAGGCCATGGACGAAGCGCGCCCGATCGGCGCCGGTGACGTCCAGCCGTCCGGCCCAGCTCCGGGGCAGGAGCCCACAGCCGGAGACCAGGGCCTCATGCTCGCCCGCGGGGTCGCCGTAGTCGAGCGGGCGCTCCGCTCCCTCGAGAGGACCCATGGTCGCGCCCAGTTCGAGGAGCAGGTCGGCGAACGGCAGCGGAGCGCGGCGGGTGATCGACTCGGTCATGCCCCCATCCTAGACCAGCGTTTCCGAACTTCGACGACAGTCCGCCCGCGATGCATCTCGGCTGC
>CAJQNK010000290.1 GCA_905479655.1 uncultured bacterium
GAGCCCCTGGATGACGGTGTTGATGCCTTCGAGTCGAGCGTTGGTGGCTCCGGCAACGATGGCGTTGAGGACTCCCTGGAGGTGGCGCTTGAGCATGCGGGCGACGCGCTTGATGGGTTCGAGACGCGAGCGAATGGCCCACGTGTCCGTGCCCCCCGGAGTGCCAGGTGTAACGGTTGGCTCCTCTGGCTCGTCCTGGGCGAGCGGGGTCGGCCGTCGCGGCTCCACCTCGTGGCCCTCGTGGCGGGGCTGTTCCTGGGGCTCGACCTGGTGTCCTGGCACCGCGCGATCCACTGGATCGGCGCGGGCCTCGCCACCGTGCTCGGCAACACGCAGGTCCTGCTCGTCGGCTTCGCCGCCTGGGCGATCTTGGGCGAGAAGCCCCGCCGGGCCGTCTTCGTCGGCGTACCCCTCGCCTTCGCCGGGATGGCGTTGGTCTCCGGCCTCGGCCGGGCCGACGCCTACGGCGCCGATCCCGTGCTCGGCACGCTCTTCGGCCTCGCCACCGGGGTGACCTACTCCGTGTTTCTCCTGGTCTTCCGCCGCTCGACGACCGCGGGAGAGTCACCGTTCGCCCCGTGGCTCCTCGCCACCCTCGGGGTCGTCGTCGCCACCGGTCTCGCAGGAGCGATCAGCGGCGATCTCGACCTCACGTGGCGGTGGCCGGCCCACGCCTGGCTGATGGCCCTCGCGCTCGGCTCCCAGGTCGTCGGCTGGCTGCTGATCGCCTACGCGCTCCCTCGCCTGCCGGCCGTCGAGACCTCGATCCTCCTTCTGCTGCAGCCGATGGCGACCGTGCTCTGGGCTCGTCTCCTCTTCGCCGAGGCGCTGTCGGCCGTCCAGTGGCTGGGGGTGCTGCTCGTTCTCGCCGGAGTCGGTCTGCCGACGGTCGCCTCCAACCTGCCCCGGCGGCCGGCGAGGGCGGACTCCTGAGGGCGGGCGGATTCGCTGGCCTCCTGGCCCGGGAGCGGCGGCGCCCGAAGAGCACGAGCGGTGCCAGCACCCAGCGGACCTCCGGCGCAACCGCGTTCTTCGGCTCGCTCTCTTAGGTTCCGTGCTTCACCCCGACTGCTGGCCGCAGAGCGAAACGGGAGTCCTGGTCGAGTTCGAAGAAGGCCACGTCCCCGGGCTCGACCAGCACCCCGCCAGTTGGAGCGGCACGCCGAAGAGCTCATGGCGCACCTCCAAACGAGCCGCTGAGGTCCCTACGGGCCGTGGTCGAGGTCCCGTTTACCGATCTCGCGCCGCATGAGGAGGAGTTGGTGGTGGTGGCTGGTTCCGGTCCCGTACCTCCCCAGACCGCTGAGCGATCGCCGGCTCGGATCGCGTCCATGCAAGGGTGAGATGGCCCGCGACCTGCGCTACGTCCCGCCCGGCGCCCTGGTGGAGGTGACCTGCCGCACCATCCAGGGCCGGTTCCTCCTCCGCCCCTCCCGGGAGCTCAACGAGATCGTTTACGGTGTGCTCGGCCGTGCCGTCGAGCTCTGGCCCGGCGTGGGCGTCGTCGCCTTCACCTTCCTCTCGTCGCATTTCCACGCCCTCCTTGTCCCCGAGGACGCCGAGGCTCTCGCCCGCTTCATGGGCTTCGTCGAGACCAACCTCTCGAAGGAGATCGGCCGCCTCCACGACTGGCCGGGCTCGATGTGGGGCGATCGCTACCACTCCGTCATCGTCAGCCACGAGCCCGAGGCCCAGGTCGAGCGCCTGCAGTACGTCCTCAGCCAGGGTGTCAAGGAGAACCTCGTCCGCCGACCCGAGGAATGGCCGGGTCCCACCTCGACGCCGCAGCTCCTCCACGGAGGACCGGTCACGGGCGTGTGGTTCGACCGCTCCGCCGAGTACGAGCACCGCCGCCGGCTCCGGCGGAAAGGGGAGAGCCGGAGGATCGATAGGTACGAGCACGCCAGGAAGACCGAGTTCGACCTCGCGCCCCTTCCCTGCTGGGCGCATCTATCCCCGGCGAAGCGCCGCCGGCGGGCCGCAGAGCTCGCCCGACAGTGCGAGACCGAGGGTCGATGCATCAGACAAACGACCGGCAAGCCGGTCCTCGGCGTCAAGAGGATCCTCCGCTTCCACCCCCACCACCGACCGCAGACCCTCGCTCGCTCCCCCCGCCCCCGCTTCCACGCCGTCGAGCCCGCCGTCCGCGCCGCACTGGAGCTCATCTACCGTAAGTTCGTCGACGCCTACCGCGACGCCGCCGCCGAGCTCGTCGCCGGCCGCAAGGCCCACTTCCCCGCCCACTCCTTCCCGAGGCCCATGCCCTTCCACCGCGGCCAGCTCGCCCGAGCACCGTAGCTCCGCCGCGGGCTCCCACTCCCGCTCGAACCGCGCCCACGATCGACTCGCGGTCACCACGGTCTCGGTGGAGGTTCGCCAAGCCAACGTCCTTCGCCCTGTTCTTGGCGCCCAAGGTGCGAGACTGCCCGAGCGTACAGCCGTTCAGGGCCTTACAAAGCCCTTGAGGCCGTCAGAGGCCCCTCGCCGGGCCCTTCGAGCCCCTCAGGGCGGCCGGCGATCCCCGGGGCCTCCTCCCTCTCCCCGTTACACCTGGCACCCCTATTGGCAGAGCGCGACGAAATCGGTGGCCACCTGGGCGACGTGGCGGCGGAGATCGTCTCCGGGCACCTCGTCCAAGCCGTCCAGCAGGAGAAAGCAGCCGCCACGGCGCACGCGTTCCGAGAGCCAGCCATCCGGCAGGCGAACCGGCTGAGACTTGGCCCACAAGTCGAGGTAGGCGAGCAGCGAGCCCGCCAACCCAGGCCCGGAACCCGTCAGCCCCCGCTCCCAAATAGACTCGGCATAGTCTGGCAGACGCACGAAAACGGGGACCGGCGGCGTGTTGGCGGCGCCGGCGCTCGCTCGATCCTCCTGCGAGGCGCTTCCGAGCCGACACTCTGCGAGCGTGAGGGCGACGTGGCGCAGCGCTGTCGTCTTGCCCGCACCAGCATCGCCGACGAGGGCCACGTGCCGCCGAGCACGAAGCACATCGCCGAGGTCACGCACGACGACGTTCTCACGGCCGCTTATGGCCTCCAAGCGCTCGGATCGGTCCTCGTCGGAGGCGAGCGAGGAGGCACGCACGCGGACCGGAGTGTAGACGTCGCGCAGGCTCAGCCGCTCGGCAACTTGCGCTCCCATCCCACGAATGTCGACGTGCGAGTGGAGCTCGGCGACCAGCTCAAGATAGGCGAGCTCCGAGTCGCTCTTCCCTGCATTAGGTGGATCCGTCGGTCGCGGGTGCCACTCTCGGATGAGCTCGAGCAGGTCGCGCGCGACGCTCGCCCAAGCCTGCGCCCGATCGGGGGCGCTCACAATGTCAGCGCCTCCGCGCGGGAGCGACTGGAGCTTGGTGAGCGGCGCCTCAAGCTTGCAAGGCCGGAGGCGAATCGGCACCAGACGCGCCTCGCCCTTCTCGTGACGCTCCCAGGCACGCTTGATGATCTCCCTTTTCAGCCACTGCGACGAAAGAAGGTCACTGCTGCAGAGCACGAGGATGAGGTCCGCGCGACCGACCTGGCTGGCGAGCTCGGCGGACCAGTCGTCGCCGGGGAGGATCTTGCGGTCGTACCAGGTGTAGATGAGTCGCGCGCTCTCGAGCGGCTTCAGCACGCGCTCAAGCTCGATGCGGTAGGCATCGTCCTCGTGGGCGTAGCTGAGGAACACGCGCAGCGGCTCCGAGCGGGCCCCCGCGACGCTGGACCCGAGCTGGCCCTGCACAGAGGCGGCGTGATCGAGGCCGGCAATCCGCTTGAGTAGCTCAAGGGCGCGGGAACTCGACTCCTGTGCCGCGTTAGAGTCTCCCGCCTGCTTGTGCAGCTCGCTAAGCTCCGCTTGGGCGCTCGCCTCGCCGACTACGTCGCCGTCCTCGCGAAAGCGCCGGGCAAGGTCCGCTTGATGTCGTAGCGCCGCCTTCCAGTCATGGGCTTCTCGGGCCAGGCGCACAAGGTCAGCCAACACGGCCGTAATCGCGGTCGCATCGCCGAGTGACGTGAAAAGGCAAAGCGCCTGGTCCAGTGCGCTCCGAGCCTGGCTCTCCATGCCGGCGCTCTCGTGATGGCGCGCCGTCACGACGAACTCCTCGGCCAGCTCGGAGTCGCAGCCCAACTCCCGAAACAGCTCAATCGCCTGGGCATGACTGGCCAGCGCTAGCTCGCGCTCGCCGGCCTCCCCGTGTACGAGTCCTTGGAGTGCGGCCAGCCGCGCCAGCTCCATCCGGTCGCCGACGCTCTCGGCGGCCCCCCTAGCCAAGCCGATCAGGCCGCTGATCCCCGACGCCAAGGCCCCGTCGGTCGAATCGTAGTTCAGCAGCTCGAACCCACGTTCGGCCAGCTGCCGCGCGACGCGAGCGTTCCCAACATCCGCGGCACTGTCCGCCGTCCATGGTTGCAGGGCGTTGGCGAGGTCCGCGGCCAGTTCGCGGCGAACCTCGGACCCGGGATGAGTCGCGAGGGAGCGCCCGAAGTACTCAGCCAGGCCGTCTAGCTCGAAGGACGTGCGACGCGCCTCGTAAAGCCGGAAGTTCGCAAGCACCTTCCTTCGCTTCTCGCTGTCGGGCGGCCGCAGCTCCGCCACCCCTCCGGCGGTGAGGTAGGACGCGAGCGCCTCCGACGCCTCAAGCATGGTACCTGACTCGTGCGGTGAGTCGCGGAACGTCGCCAAAACCTCCTCGTAGGCGTAGTATGGAATGTATTTTACCTCAACCTGCCCCCAGTAATCGCCATGGCTAGCAGGGGGCAGATGCCAGAGAAAGCGCTTGAAGCGGGATCGAGCCATCTCGCGCCGGGCGTCGGCACGGTCGAGTTCGCCCTCGTCCACGCGGGTCGGCACGGGGAAGACACGGAAGTCAGGCCCGCCCTTCTGTTCCGCCATCGAGCGGGCAACGCGCGAAGCGCCCAGAATGCTCTGATCGTTCAGGGTGAAGCAGACTACGACAGTGTCGGGCAGGTGGACTGTGCAGATTCCGGACGTGTCGCTGACGCCCGTACGGCTGTCGACCAGCACGACATCGTACTGCTCGCGCATGTCGGCAGCGAGCGACTCGAGGAACTCGCCGCCGCCGAGGTTCGAGTAAAACGACTGCCAGTCGAACGTGTTGACCCGCGCCGCGTAGCCAGCGTCTTGCCGACCGGCCGGGAGGAAGTCGATTCGCCCACTCTTCTCGAAGTCCCACCTGAGAGACGTCGCATGCTTCAGAATTTTGGCTCGGCGGCCAGCCCACTCTGGCAAGGTGTCAAGCTCGGGAGCAGCCACCTTGTTGTGCGACGGCTGACTCATAGCGTCGCAGGCGTGATCCCAGACCACGTCTATGACGCCGGGGATCTCCCGCAGCTCAGGGTCCCACAGGAACGGCTTGAAGTACCGGTGCAGTCCCGGTGCCTCGAGGTCCCAGTCGACGCAAAGCACCCGCCAGCCATTGCTCGCGAGCACCCAGGCAACGTTGGCTAGCGCCATAGTGCGACCCGTTCCCCCCTTATAGGAGTAAAACGTAATGATACGGCCGCGGCTAGAGTTGCGGATCAAGCTCATTCCGGCACCGGCGAAATGCGAGGCGGCCCGCCTCCGGCGCGGCCGCCGAGGGCCGTGGCAATTCTGATGACGCGACCTTGGAGCTCTGTCAGCGCGGCCACCAGGCGGCGCCGCAGGTCTTCGGTGGTCTCCACCCGTTCGTGGAAGCGCACGGCGTCGTTCGAGACGATCTTATTCGGAAACGCCTCGTGGAGTGCCGTACTCAGCTTGTCGGCTGCGCCCTTGGTCTCGGCGTCCGATCGGTTCCAGAGCACGAAGGCGCTGCAGTTGCGCAGGTCTTGCCCATCATAGTGCTGGACCAGAGCCTTCTTGTCCTCGAGGAGCACCGTCCATGGGTCCACGAGAACTGCGACCAGGTTGCCCTCCTTTATATCGCTTGTCAACGCTTCATCGAAATCTTCCCCCAGCTCAACGACCTCCGAGGTGAGGTCCAACTCGACCGCAATCCGCTGAACGAAGGTACCGATCTTCTCCTGACACTCGGGGTGGTACGGCTTCCATAGCGGTGCCTTGCCGGGATAGCAGTCCACTTGCGTGCGGACCGACGACACCTCCTCCGGCGTGCCGACGACGAGCGCGTAGCGAACGTGCGTCCCCGGTGCCGGGGTCGTCTCGGCTGCCGCCTGCGTGCCCTTCGTCGTGCCCAATTCGAAGGCACTCGGGAGCGCGCTCAGGTCGAACGCCTCATCAGAGGGAGCTAGCGGGTGCGCCTCGACGACTTGGCATAGCCGCCGCGCGAACCCGTCGCGAAAGGCCTCATAGGCCTGCTCGTGCGACTGATTGTTCATGAGCGTGAAAAGGCCGTATTCGGCGTACTTCAGCCCCAGCCCTCGGTGCCTGAACTGCAGTGCCTGAGCGCAAGCGGGGAGGCGGCTCTCGTCTCGCGGTTCCGACCACAGCACCGGCAAGATCAAAGGCGCGGTGCTTCCGTTCCTGCCAGCTGCTTCGTCCAGCCGACACTTGAAGGCGGCCCACTCCTTGCCGCACCACTCGCTCCCGAAGAAGTATGGTGAGTACACGGCGATGAACGCCCGGCACGACTGGAGCGCCCCGTTGAGATCGAAACGCCACTCCTCACCGAGCGGTATGCTGCCGTCTGCCTTGAACAGTGCCTCGCCTCGATCGAGGCCGAGCTGCTGCTCTAGAATAACCGTCAGCTCATTGCAGAATCGATCCAGGAGCGGCACGTGCACTTCGCCTCGATCAGAATTACCCGCTCGGCTGTTACCCGAAGCGTAGCTGACGAAAGCGAAAGACACCATTCCCTCCATGAAGGCGCAGATCCGCGCCTTTGTTCGAGTCTCCTGGAAAACCTCAGGGCGAAAGTACGCGCAGCATGCAAAGAGCTAGACTACGGTAAGGCTCCAGCGTCTCGCAAAACCATACCACGCGCCGGAGGCGCCGAAGCCCAAGAACTTCGGGCTTGGGTCCCTCTCGCCCGCCTCAAGAGTCCCCACGGAGAGAATCGACGTCAAGCTACCCTTGTCGAAGTCTCGAGAGACGATCTCAGAGCCTGGCGCCGGAGACCCGCTTCCCCGCCAATTCGTGCGCCCGCCTGGCCCTGTGAGTCCCTGGACCGCCCAGTTCGTGCCTGCCGATCGGGCCCTCAGAGGGCGAGATAAGCCACGAAGAATCGCCTCCACCCACACTCCCTCCGATTCGCCTGACACCTCTATCTGCTGCCAGGCGGCTCTCGCCGTCTCTCTCGGCCCCTTTCTACATCTGACTAGGGCGGGCGACGGAGTCCCCGATCATCGCCCGGCGCGCGTGGAATAGCCCTGAACGCCGGAGCACTCCACGAAGCGATCCAGCGTCTTCCACGTGAAGACCTTCCCGTCGGTTGCGAGCAGTAACTTCTTCATATCCTCTCGCCGCACGCCGAATCCGCGCCCTGCTATGCAGGCCACCACTTGGAACTTTCGGCCCCTGTCCTTCTGTCCCGCCCGGCTGATTCGGTCGAGGTGCTGGATCCGTGTTATCTTATCGCGCGCGGTACCGTCGTCTTCTGTGAGCTTCGCCTCGATAACGACCTTTGGCGCGAACTCGTCAGGTACGATGAAGTCCGGCGCCTGGTCGAACCCGCGGATCTTCTCAGCCCGCTTCGTCTTTCGGAAGCTCACGCCGTGCTTGACGAGCTCCTCCTCGATCGCGGTCTCCAGTCCGCCACCGATTAGCTCCGACACGGAGTCCCGGTGACCGGCAAACGGTCGGCCCAGGAAACGTTCGTAGAGGAGCATCGGATACGGCGCGCCGAGGTTCGCAAGGTGGCGGACCGAAGCCAGGCCCTCTCGTGTGTCCGCCTTGTCGAGCCGGTGGAGTTGCCCGGACTCGACTTTAGGCGCCTCCTGCTGGAGAAAGTCGCACGCTGAGCGGACCAGAGATTCGATGCGTGGGTTGTTTGCAGTCGGCTTCCCAGGGTCCATCCGCACTCGCCGATCGAGGCTGCGCACGTACCCCTGCGTCACCGTTATCTCGGAGTTCTGGCTCGCCACGTAAGCCCACTCGGGCGGGGTGAACCCGAGCATGGTCCGGAGGATGATGAGGACCAAGGGCTTCTTAAGCGCAATTTCGAGGATCTGGTGAGGCTCGAGCGCCTTGAATCCGCCGGTGCCGCGCTTCAGCTCCTCGTACGCCGCCTCAAACGGCTCGTACTCGACGAAGCCCTCGCCACGAGGCACCACCAGGAACTCAGACTTCAGGGTTGAGAAGATTGCTTCGACATAGGCATCGAGATCGGCCTCGAGCTCTTCGAGCGAAACTTCAAAAGGGAACTTCATCGTCTACACCACCATCGTAGGCAAGTTCGGCTTCTCCAATTGTCCCGCCGCGACGGCGGGACTGCAAGATGTCGGCGCCGATGTTCGCGTGGACTGCTTCCCACCCGCCGAGACGATCCACCTCACGGCCGATCCGTGCGAGCTTCTTCTCCACAGCAGCTCCGGCGTCCCAGTTCGATCGGAGGTTCCAGATGGCCAGCCGAATCAGGTGCCCGAAAGCAACGCACCGTGCGTCGCCATTGGTCACCCGCACGCTGCCCTCACGGAGAAGCTCGACATCACGGCGAACGAGTGAAGCGATAGACGTGGCATCGTCCGCAAGCTCCCGGCGCGCCACTCTCCCAGTCGACCGACTGACGAAGACCGTATCGATGATCGACGATTCGGTACCGTGGATGTGAATCGAGCCTCCCATCTCCGCGGGACAGGGGAGCGACGCAGTGCAGACCAAGCCCGCGTCGAGGAGCGCGACCGCGACCGGGTAGTAGGCGTCCAGCCTATTGTGGTGGTAGGTGAACACGAACGGTCGACCGGGCTTCAGTGCGCGTCCCATGCAACGGTAAGCGGTCGAGAGCCCCTCGGTGAAGTGCTCTAGGGTCCGGTTAAGCGTGACGTTCCCCGTTAGCTCGTCGGGGTTCCGCGTGCTGTGGGAGCGGAACGCCTCTGCTGTGACAAGCCGCCGCAGCCAGACATAGCAAAAGTCCATGAGCTCCGCGTACTGGACGTTCGCGAAGTACGGGGGATCGGTAAAGACCGCGTCGAGGCTGCTCTCCGACAACTTGGCCTCAGTTGAGCTGCCGGCGTGGAGCGCAACGACCCGACCCTCGTCACTCCCGTTTCGGCGATCACCGATCCACTCGCCGGGCATCGAAATCAGGCTCTTCCGCCCGTTCGAGTAGCGCACCTCGAACGGCTCGTCGCAGTACTGCTTGGCCTTGAGGAACTTCTGGACGATATTCGACCAGCCCCCGCTCCCTACGTTCGTGCGCGTCCCGGGGCGCTGGATCCCGAGGAGGTTCGACTCGCATTGCACTAGGCCCACCGGAAAACCGTGGACCGAGAAGACATCAAGGGACTTGAGTGCACGCCTATCGTAACGGCAAGCCATGTTCTGGTACCGCAGGAGATCGGAGAAATTCGTGGCCAGCGCATTGCGGACGCGCTCGTCCTCCACGCCGAGAATGTGACGGCCGAGCCTCTCTAGCCCTAGGAGTTGCCGCGGGTTGAACATCTCCCTGTAGCGCCGGTAGCCCCAGCGGTGGAGCCGTGCCGTCTCGTCCCCATCAGGGATCTCGTCGTCGGGAACAACCCGGAGCGCCAAATCCGCCAGGCAACGTCCGGCGCTCGAGAATCGATCGAGGTCAGCCGCATCGGGCCTCTTGAAGAAACGGCCGCGGTGGGTGCCCCGGCACGACTCACAGTGATACTCGATGGCAACCATCCGGTGGATCGGAGGCCCGCACTCTGGGCGAGGATAAGTTGTAGCGAAATCGCAATTCGGGCACGTGCATCGGCCACGGCTAGCGGTCCCGTCGACGACAAGCTCCTCTCCGCAGCCTCGGCAGCATCCCGGCTCGTCGAGGCTCTCCGCTTCCGTAAGCTCACCGCATCGCCGGCAGATCAGCACATTCCGAGGATGCCGGCCAGCGTGGGCCAAAATGTATCCTGGGAGTAACGGAATCTGCTCTCCGCAATCGTCACAGTCGATCGCCTTGGTCCAGACGAAGTACTTGACCGCGGCATTGGAAGCACCGCACTCCTGGCAGTCCGTGCTGTAGAGGTCCCCCTGCTCGCGCTCAAGCTTGTCCAGAATGCCTCGGGCCGCGGCTTCGTACGCCTCGAGGTCGAGGTGCTCTATCTCCTGGCGGACAACCCACCAGGCCATCGGGTTGACATCCCAACCGAAAACGTGACAACCGAGACGGTTCGCCTCGAATAGCGGAGTGCCGCCGCCCATGAACGGGTCGGCAACCCGGACGCCGGCGAGCTGGTGCGGCCGGAAGAAGGCCTCGGCGAGAGGAGGTGCCGCGAACTCCGAAAGCAACAGGCCGCGGAAGAGGGTCCCAGGCCGGCGCGCGAACCACTTGTGCACCGCGATCACCGGACGGATATTCTGCTGAATCTGCTTCTCCTTCAGCGCCAGCTCGGCAATGAACGGCACCGAGAAGGCTCTCTCTATCCCCACCGCTCCGTCCGCATCGGATGAGCGGATCCTCTCGTCGAATAGGGACCCCTGAGTGGTCGGACCCCTACGGCTTCCGTTCAGCATGCATTCCTCCCTGCGCAGCCTTCCGATGGCATCGCCTCTCAGGGCAGACAAGTCTCTGATACTCAAAACTTCGGGCCGTTGCCTCTCCCGCGCTCTTCCCGCGAAACTCGTGACGGCCCCGGAAGTGGACGCGACTCATCCTACCCGAGAATGCCCACCCCCGACCGGGTGCCACAATGAGAGGAGTCGGTCGGTCCCCGTTGGAACGGCCCGAACCCAGAGATCGTTGCCAAGTTACACCCCAAAATACCGCGCCCCCCCATGCCACACCACCAACCCCGACACACTAGCCTCCGGCTCCATCATCTCCCCCTCCGTCAGCTCCACCCCCACCTCCGCCGGCCGCAGCACCCCGAACAGCCCCCGCTGCCCCCCCAGATCCGGACACGCCGGGTACCCGAAGCTGTACCGCTTTCCCTGGTACCGCGCGGCGAACCGATCCCGCTGGGTCATGCCCTCCGGGTCCCCGATCCCCCACTGCTCCCGGATTCGCGCGTGAAGCCACTCCGCTGCGGCTTCCGCGGTCTCGAGGGCCAGCGCAGCAAACGCATGCGACCGTAGATACTCCCCCTCGGCCTTCCACTTCTCCACCCGCTCGCGGTACTCCCGCCCTGCCGTGGTGACGAACAGGCAGAGGTGATCGTCCTCCAGCACGTAGTCGGCGATGCAGAGCCCGTCCTTGCCGCGCTGCCGGGGGAAGGTCCATTCCACCAACACCTTCGACCGGTCCGACCGCGGGTCGAAGAGCCGGACGGTGTTGCCTTCGGACTCGGCGGGGAGCCACTGCCAGACGGCCTGGGCGGTCATTCCGCCGGCTCGGCCCACTTCCTTCAGCTCCTCCACGAGCCGCTCCAGGCCCGCCAGCTTGTCGTCGCCCTGCCTTCTCAGGCGCTCGACGTTGCCTCGCAGGCCCAGGTGCTTGCCGAACAGCATCTGTGGGTTGAGCTCGGCCCAGACGTCGTCCAGGTCCAGGGTGGCGACGTGTCGCTCCAGCTCGGGGGGTTGGGGGACTTCGAGGTCGGTGCGGACCCGGCTGGATCTCGTGGTGCCGGCCTCCTCCTCTTGGATGACGCGGGCTGGGGCGGAGTCTCTTTCCTTGAGCTCCTCCACCTCGTCCGCCAAGACGGCTCGTTGCTCGGGGTCGGTGAGGCGCTCGACGAGCTGGAGGCCGTGCATGGCGTCTTTGGCCCAGGTGCAGAAGCTGCCGTAGGCGGGGGCGATCTTGTTGTGGGTGAACCGTCTCGAGAGGGCGGCGCCGCCGACGAGGAGGGGGGTGGTGATGTCGGCCGCTCTGAAGTCCTCGGCGGTGAGGACCATCTGCTGGGCGCTCTTGACGAGGAGGCCGGAGAGGCCGATGACGTCGGGCTTGTGCTCCTGGACGGCGCGGATGAGGGTCTCGCTCGCGACCTTGATGCCGAGGTTGACGACTTCGAAGCCGTTGTTGGAGACGACGATGTCGACGAGGTTCTTGCCGATGTCGTGGACGTCGCCCTTGACGGTGGCGAGCAGCAGCTTGCCTCTCGAGCGGCTGCCGCCCTGGTGCTCCATGTGGGGCTCGAGGTGGGTGACGGCGGCCTTCATGACCTCCGCGCTCTGGAGGACCTCGGCGACGATGAGCTGGTTGTCGTTGAAGAGGCGGCCGACCTCGGCCATGCCGGTCATGAGGGGGCCGTTGATGATGTCGAGGGGGTCGGGCCAGCGGGGGTCGGCGAGGGCGGCCTCGAGGTCGTCGAGGAGGCCCTCCTTGGAGCCCTCGACGACGGCTCGGGCGATTCTCTGGTCGAGGGGGAGGCTGGCCCTGGGGGTGGTTGGGGTGGCGGCGGAGCGGCCGCGGAAGTGCTCGGTGAAGGCGGCGACGGCCCGGTCGGCTGCCGTTGTGTCGCCGGGGGCTAGGAAGATCAGGGCCTCGGCGAGCTTGCGCTCCTCCTCGGGGATCTCGGCGTATCTCGCCAGGCCCTCGGTGTTGACGATGGCGGCGTCGAGGCCGGACTTAGTCAAGTGATAAAGGAAAACACTGTTGAGGACCTCGCGGCCGGCGGGGGGAAGGCCGAAGCTGACGTTGGAGACGCCGAGGATGGTCCTCGAGAGGGGCAGTTCCTCGTGGATCCGGCGGACGCCCTCGAGGGTGGCGGCGGCGGAGCCGACGTAGGTCTCGTCGCCGGTGCCGCAGGGGAAGACGAGGGCGTCGAACCAGAGGTCCTCGGGGGCGAGGCCCATCTCTTCGGTGAGGATCTCGTAGGAGCGGCGGACGACCTCGATCTTCCTCTCGGCGGTGACGGCCATGCCGGTCTCGTCGATGGCGCCGACGACGAGGGCGGCGCCGTAGCGGCGGGCGAGCGGCACGACGCGGTCGAAGCGGGCGCGGCCGTCCTCGAGGTTGATGGAGTTGAGCACCGACTTGCCCTGGCACCAGGTCAGCGCCCGCTCCATCACCTGCGGGTCGGTGGTGTCGATCATCAGGGGGGCCTTGACGACGCGCACGAGGCGGTCGAGGAAGGCCTCCATGTCGTCGGTCTCCTCGCGGTCCGGGTCCTGGAGGCAGACGTCGACGACCTGGGCGCCGCCGCGCACTTGGGCGCGGCCCACCTCGGCGGCGGCCTCCCAGTCGGCGGCCTGGACGAGGCGGCGGAACTTGCGGCTGCCGAGGACGTTGGTGCGCTCCCCCACCAGGAGTGGTCGGTTGTCGGGGGTGAGCTCGACGGCCTCGATACCGGAGACGTAGGAGCGCTGCTGGTGGGAGACGGGGCGGGGGTGGCGACCATCGACCAGCTCGGTCAGCGCCCGGATGTGGGAGGGCGTGGTGCCGCAGCAGCCGCCGACGAGGTTGAGCCAGTGCTCGTCGAGGAAGCGGGTGAAGACGCGGCTGAAGTCGTCCGCCGTCTCCGTGTAGAGGCCGTCCTCGTTGGGGAGGCCGGCGTTGGGGACGCAGGCGACGCGCGTGTGGGCCAGCTCGGAGAGAGTGCGGAGGTGGTCGGCCATGAGCTCGGGGCCGGTGGCGCAGTTCAGGCCCACGTAGAGGAGCGGCACGTGCTGGAGGGAGACGGCCAGGGCCTCGGCATCCTGCCCGGCGAGCATGGTGCCGTTGACCTCGATGGTGACGGAGACGGCGACGGGGACCTTCCAGCCGCAGGCGTCGAAGGCGCGCTCGATCCCCAGGAGACCCGCCTTGATGTTGCGGGTGTCCTGGCAGGTCTCGAGCAGCAGGTAGTCGGCGCCGCCGGCCATGAGGCCGAGGGCCTGGACGCGGAAGTGGTCGGCGAGGGCGGGGAAGGTGACGCCGCCCGTGACCGAGTTGCTGGGGATGGAGATGGCCTTCGTGGTGGGGCCCATGGAGCCACAGACGAAGCGGGGGCGGGTGGGGGTCGACGCCTCCGCGCAGGCCTCGCGGGCGAGCTGGGCGGCGAGCCGGTTGAGCTCGAACGCGCGGTCGGCCAAGTCGTACTCGGCGAGGACCAGCGGCGTGCCACCGAAGGAGTTCGTCTCGACGATGTCCGCGCCCGCCTCCAGGTAGGAGCGGTGGAGGCTCCGGATCACGTCGGGGCGGGTCT
>CAJQNK010000291.1 GCA_905479655.1 uncultured bacterium
AACTGCGCCAAGGGGCCGGCGACCCTCAACCAGATCACCGATCCCGACCGCATCCTCCATCCCATGAAGCGGGTGGGGCGACGCGGCGAGGGTCGCTGGGAGCGGGTGGAGTGGGACGCGGTGCTCGACGAGCTCGCTGGCCGCATCCGCAAGGCCCTGCGGGAGAAGCGCCACAACGAGGTGATGTACCACGTGGGCCGCCCGGGCGAGGACGGCTTCACCGAGCGCACCATGGCCGCCTGGGGCGTCGACGGCCACAACTCCCACACCAACATCTGCTCCTCCGGCGCGCGCTGCGGCTACCAGCTGTGGTCCGGCATCGACCGCCCGAGCCCCGATCACGCCAACGCCCGCGTAATCCTCCTGGTGAGCTCCCACCTCGAGACCGGCCACTACTTCAACCCCCACGCCCAGCGCATCCTCGAGGCCAGGAAGAACGGCGCCAAGTTGATCGTCTTCGATACGCGCCTCTCCAACACGGCCACCCACGCCGACCACTGGCTCGCCACCCAGCCCGGCTCCGAGGCGGCGGTGCTCCTGGCCGTCGCCAACCACCTCATCGCGAACCGTCTGTACGACCGCGAGTTCGTCCGCCGATGGTGGAACTGGGAGGAGTACCTGGCGACGGAGCACCCGGCCGTGGAGCGCACCTTCGAGAGCTTCGAGAAGGTGCTCGCCGCGCAGTACGAGGGCTACACCTTCGAGCTCGCCGCCGCCGAGTCCGGCGTCGACGAGGCGACGATCGGGGAGGTGGCGCGCATCGTCGCCACGGCGGGCACCCGCCTCGCGACCCACAACTGGCGTAGCGCCTCGGCCGGCAACGAGGGGGGCTGGCAGGTGACGCGCACGCTCTTCATGCTCAACGCCCTCTCCGGGGCCGTCGCGACCGAGGGCGGTCTCTTCCCCAACGCCTGGAACAAGTTCGTGCCGCGGCCGATCCGGCTGCCCCGCCATCCGGAGAGCTGGAACGAACTGACCTGGCCGGTCGAGTACCCGCTGGCCATGAACGAGCTGTCGTTCCTCCTTCCCCACCTGGTGGACGAGGGCCGGGGCCGGCTGGACGTCTACTTCAGCCGCGTCTACAACCCCGTCTGGACCAACCCCGACGGCTTCTCCTGGATCGAGATGCTGACCGACGAGGGGAAGGTCGGACTGCACGTGGCGCTGACCCCCACCTGGAACGAGACGGCCTACTTCGCCGACTACGTCCTGCCCATGGGCCACGGCTCGGAGCGACACGACATCCACTCCTACGAGACCCACGACGGGCAGTGGATCGGCTTCCGCCAGCCCGTGCTGCGGGCGGCGCGGGAGCGGATGGGCGAGAGCGTCACCGACACGCGCCAGGTGAACCCGGGCGAGGTCTGGGAGGAGAACGAGTTCTGGCTCGAGCTCTCCTGGAGGATCGACCCGGACGGCGCCCTCGGCATCCGCGAGTTCGTCGAGTCCGAGAAGCGGCCCGGCGAGCGCCTGACCGTCGACGAGTACTACGGCTGGATCTTCGAGAACTCGGTGCCCGGCCTGCCCGAGCGGGCGCGGGCGGAGGGGCTCGAGCCCCTGGCCTGGATGCGGCGCTACGGGGCGTTCGAGGTCACGCGGAAGGTCGGCAAGGTGTACGAGGAGCCGGTGCCCCAGGTGGAGCTCGTGGACGCGGCGGAGGACGACTTCGGACGGGTCTACACCCGGTCGGCCGCGCCCGCGAAGCTCAACGTCGTGCCCACCGGCGCCCCCGAGCCCGACGCCGAGGGGCGGCGAGCCACCGGCGTCAAGGTCGACGGCGCCGTGCTGCGCGGCTTCCCCACGCCCAGCGGCCGTCTCGAGTTCTACTCCTCCACCGTCGCCCGCTGGGGCTGGCCGGAGCTCGCCATCCCCACCTACATCCAGAGTCACGTCCACCCGAAGACCCTGGGCGAGAACGGCAAGGTGCTGATCTCGACCTTCCGCCTCCCCATCCAGATCCACACCCGCAGCGCCAACGCCAAGTGGCTGGACGAGATCGCCCACACCAACCCTCTGTGGATCCACACTTCCGACGCCGCCGGTCTCGAGGTGCGGACGGGCGACCTGCTGCGGGTGGAGACGGAGATCGGGTACTTCGTCGTGAAGGCCTGGGTGACCGAGGGGATCAAGCCCGGCGTCGTCGCCTGTAGTCACCACATGGGCCGCTGGAAGCTCGACGGCCACGGGCAGCGGCAGCTCATGAACACCGTCGGGCTCTCCCAGGAGGGGACCCGATGGGGCCTGCAGCGCAAGAAGGGCGTCGAGCCCTACGACTCCTCCGACCCGGACACCCGCCGCGTCTGGTGGACCGACGCGGGGGTGCACCAAAACCTCACCTTCCCCGTCCACCCGGACCCGATCTCGGGGATGCACTGCTGGCACCAGGCGGTGCGGGTCCGGCGGGCCGAGCCCGGCGACGCTTACGGCGACATCTACGTCGACACCGAGAAGTCGCGGGAGGCGTTCCGGACCTGGCTGGCGAAGACACGCTCGGCCCTGGAGGTCTCGCCCGACGGCACGCGGCGCCCCTCCTGGTTGATCCGGCCGGTCAAGCCGGTGGCGAAGGCCTACGAGCTGCCCGAATCCGACCGCTGATCCGGCCCACCCGGTGAGCTCCCGGAACCGGGAGCCCGTCGATACCCCATGGAGCTACTCCGCGCCCTCGCCGCCCTCTGCGAGCCCCCCGGCCCCGAGACCGACCGTCTCGCCTCGCTCCTCGAGCTCGGCGAGACGCCGAGACCGGAGGAGCACGCGGACCTCTTCACCTTCCAGCTCTACCCCTACGCCTCGGTCTGGCTGGGGCCCGAGGGGATGCTGGGGGGCGAGGCACGGGCGCGAATCGCCGACTTCTGGCGGGCGCTCGGCACCGATCCGCCCGAGGAGCCCGACCATCTGGCGACCCTGCTCTCGTCGCTGGCGACACTCCAGGAGCTCGGGTCGGCAGCGGGCCCCGGTCCGGCGAGGGACCGTCTCCGCCACACCCGCCGCGCCCTGCTGTTCGAGCACCTGCTGAGCTGGCTGCCCCCCTGGCTGGCGCGGGTCGAGGAGCTGGGGACACCGGCCTACCGGCGGTGGGCGCGCCTCCTCCGGGAGGCCCTCGCCGCCCAGGCCCAGGAGCTCGGTCCGCCGCCGGAGACCGAGCCGCTGCACCTGCGGGCGGCGCCCCCCCTCCCCGACCCCCGCACGGAGGGGGGCGAGGCCCTCCTGGCGGGCCTCCTCGCCCCGGCCCGTAGCGGCCTCTTCCTGTTGCGCCACGATCTGACCCGCGCGGCCCGGGAGCTGGAGCTCGGCCGGCGCGTCGGCGAGCGCCGCTTCGAGCTCGAGGCCCTGCTGGGTCAGCACCCCGCCGCGACCTTGAGCTGGCTGGCCGAGGAGGCCGAAACCTGGGCTCGGCGTCACCTCGAGGTCGGTCCCGCCACCGGCGCCTCGGCCCGCGCCTGGTCCGAGCGGGCGACAACCAGCGCCACGCTGCTCGCGGAGCTCGTGGCAGAGGCGGACGGAGACTGAGGCCCCGACGGGCATCCGGGTCGGACGGCCCATCGCGAACCCGCGAGGGGGGCGCCGCGCCCCGTGCTACGATCCCCTTCCCGCCGCTCATGGACTCCCTCGCGCCTGCCCTGGATCCCTCTCCCATGACCAGTTCGGGCAAGCCATGATCGAGTCCTTCTTCCAGGAGACGGGCCGGTTTTTCGTCCTCCTCTGGCGGGTGGTGGCCTGGACCCCGCGGCGGCCCTGGGACCTGCGTCAGCTCCTGGTGCAGATGGTCCGTGTCGGCGTCGCCTCGTCGCCCGTGGTGCTCCTCATCGCCATGTTCACCGGCATGGTCATGGCCCTCCAGATCTTCACTGTCATGGCCCGCTTCGGGGCCGAGCGCTACGTGGGATCGATCGTCGGGCTCGCCATGGTGCGGGAGCTCTCCTGCGTTCTCGGCGGGCTGGCCATGGCCGGCCGGTGCGGCTCCGCCATGGGCGCCGAGATCGGGAGCATGCGGGTCAGCGAGCAGATCGACGCCCTCGAGGTGATGGCGACCGACCCCGTTCACTACCTCATGGTGCCCCGGGTCTGGGCGACGGTGCTCATGATGCCGGCCCTGGTGCTCATGGGCGACGCCATCGGCATCTTCGGCGGCTACCTGGTCGCGGTCGAGCTCCTGGGCGCCAACCCCGTGACCTACGTGGAGACGACCTTCCAGTACATGGAGATGAACGACCTCGTCTCCGGTCTGATCAAGGCCGCCTTCTTCGGCCTGCTGATCGCGGTGATCGGCTGCCAGCAGGGCTTCTTCACGACGGGTGGCGCCGAGGGCGTCGGGCGCGCGACGACGCGCGCCGTCGTCGTGGCCTCCATCGCCATCCTGATCTCCGACTTCTTCCTCACGAAGGTCCTCTTCTGACCATGGTGCCCGCGCCCGCCACCGACACCCCCGACGGCGCCGCCATCCGGTGGATCGACGTCCACAAGGCGTTCGGCGAGAAGAAGGTCCTCGCCGGAGTCGACCTGGAGGTGGCGCGGGGCGACTCCATGGTCATCATCGGCGGCTCGGGCACGGGCAAGAGCGTCCTGCTGAAGCACGTGATCGGGCTGCTGCGCCCGGACCGCGGCCGCGTCGAGGTGGACGGCGTCGACGTGGCGAGCCTCGGCTCCACCGAGCTGACGGGCTTTCGCCGGCGCTTCGGCATGGCGTTCCAGGAGGGGGCGTTGTTCGACTCGATGACCGTCGCCGAGAACATCGCCTTTCCCCTGCGACGCTCCGGACGCCTGACCCAGGCCGAGACCCACGCGCGGGTCGAGGAGTGCCTGGAGATGGTGCATCTCGAGGGCGCGGGGAGCAAGCGGCCGGGCGAGCTCTCGGGCGGCATGCGACGCCGGGTCGGGTTCGCCCGCGCGGTCGCCCTGGAGCCCGCGATCCTGCTCTTCGACGAGCCGACCTCCGGACTGGACCCTGTCATGACGGGCACCATCGACGAGCTCATCATCGAGCTCCGGGAGAAGCTCGGCTCCACGACCCTCACGATCACCCACGACATGGCCAGCGCGTTCCGCATCGCCGATCAGATCGCGATGCTGTGCGACGGGCGGATCCTCGTGACGGCGCCGCCCGACGAGTTCCGCAATCTCCAAGACCCCCGGGTTCAGCAGTTCCTGCGCGGCGAGGCCCGGGGGCCGCTGACCGACGACACCGAGAGCGCGCCCCACGAGACCGGAGAGTCCCCATGAACCAGGCCGTCAAAGTCGGAATCTTCATGACCGTCGTCCTCGCGGTCCTCGGCTACTTCCTGCTGCGCATCGAGGACCTGAGGCTCTTCGCGCCCGAGGGCCAGCGCGTGGAGGCCGTGTTCGACTCCGTGGCGGGGCTCGACGCCAAGTCGGCGGTCCGGGTGGCGGGGGTGCGGGTCGGCACGGTGGAGTCCATCGGCCTCGAGAACGGCCGCGCCCTGACGGTCCTCCTCCTGGACGAGCCGATCACGCTCACCGAGGGGGCCTCCGCCGCCGTCTCCAACCTCGGCCTCCTGGGCGACAAGTACGTGCTGCTGGATCCCGGCCCGGTCGGGGCGACGCCCCTCCCGGACGGCACCCGCCTCCCCGGCCGCTCCCCCTTGTCCCTGGACGACGCCATGGCGCGTCTCAACGACGTGGCGGAGTCCCTCGGCGAGGTCACCCGCTCGGTCAGCGGCGCCGGCGGCGAGACCAGCATCTCGCGTCTCCTGGACAACCTGGAGGCCACCAGCGTGATGATCCGCGAGCTGGTCGCCACGAACCGGCAGCAGGTCTCCTCCACGGTGGCCAACTTCGACCGGCTGAGCGCCACGCTGGCCGACCGCCTGCCGACCCTCTCCGAGCGCCTCGAGGACATTCTGACGGCGGTGGACACCGTGCTCGGCGAGAACCGCGGCAACCTGTCGGAGAGTCTCGACAATATCCGCAGCCTCACGGCGGGGCTGCAGGGGTCGGTGGACAACCTGAACGAGATCTCCGGGCGCCTGGCCCGCGGCGAAGGCTCGGTGGGCAAGCTCCTCTCCTCCGACGAGGCCCACGACCAGCTCGTCGAGACGCTGGCCAGCGTCGAGACCGGGGTCGAGAGCCTGGGCGAGGTCTTCGACCGGGTGCGCCGTCTCGAGCTCCAACTCGGCTTCGAGGGCTACTACCTGCAGGAGTTCGAGGACAGCGCGGCCTCCTTCAGCCTCGAGCTCGACCCCGGCAGCAGCCAGCGCTTCTACCGCATCGCGCTGGTCGACGACCCCCGCGGCAGCATCCGCACGAAGACCAACGTCGTCACGGTCACCCAGGCCGACGGCACGACGGAGACGACCCGCATCGAGGACGTGAGGACCGAGGACAAGTACAACGTGACGGCCGAGGTCGGCTACGATGCCGACCGCTGGCGCCTGCGACTCGGCCTCATCGAGTCGGTGGCCGGCGCGGGCTTCGACTACCGAATGCTCGACGAGCGACTCTGGTTGACGCTCGACGCCTTCGACTTCGGCCGGGAGCGGGACGGGCTCACGCTGGACCCGCGCCTCCGCTTCACCAGCCGCTTCAACATCCGCGGCAACCTCTACCTGATGGGCGGCGTCGACGACTTCCTGGAGGGTGACGAGCGCTCCCTCTTCCTGGGCGCGGGCCTGCGCTGGCGCGACGACGACCTGAAGTACCTCCTCGGGTCGGTGCCGAGCTTCTGATGCCCCGCACCGCGCTCGTCGCCGGCGCCACGGGGCTCGTGGGCTCCGCTCTGCTACGCCGGCTCCTCGCCCACCCGTCGTGGGGCCGGGTGGTCTCGGTGGGGCGCCGCCCGTCGGGTCAGGCGGGCCCTGGGTTGCTCGAGGTGGAGGTCGACTTCGACGACCTCGAGTCGGCCGAGCTTCCCGTCACCGCCGTCGACGACGCCTTCTGCTGTCTCGGGACGACCCGGAAGAAGGCGGGCAGCCTCGAGGCGTTCGAGCGGGTCGACCGCCACTACGTCGTCGCCTTCGGGCGGCTCGCGAAGCGCTTCGGGGCCCTTCGTCTCCTCGTCGTCTCCGCCATGCTCGCCGATCCCGAGTCCGGCAACGACTACGCGCGCGTCAAGGGGCGGATGGAGCGCGACCTCGAGGGGCTGGCGCTGCCGTCCCTGACGGTGGTCCGCCCGTCGCTCCTCCTGGGGAAGCGGCGGGAGAGCCGGCCCCTGGAGGCCGCGAGCATCGCCGTCGCGCGGCCGCTCGCCGGGCTCTTCGTCGGGCCGTTGAAGCGCTTCCGACCGGTCACCGCCGAGGCGGTGGCGGCGACGATGGTGCGGCGCGCGCTGGCAGCGGGAGAGGGTGTCGAAGTGGTGGAGTCGGACGACATCCGCGAGCGCGAATCGTGTCGTCCTGAGTGAAGGCCCGGAGGGCCGAAGGAAGGACCCCGGAGACGGCGTACTCGCGGCGGCACCCCCCCTACAAGACCCGTCCGCTCGTCGCCAGCGCCGGCGGCGGGGCCGAC
>CAJQNK010000292.1 GCA_905479655.1 uncultured bacterium
CGAGGGTCCTGGTCGGGGCGCCGATGGAGGACGAGGCGGGGCTCGACGCCGGCGCCGCCTACCTGTTCGATCGCGACGAGGGCGGCCCGGGAGCCTGGGGCCAGGTGGCGAAGCTGGTGCCGGCTGCGGCGGCGGGCAACGACCGGGTGGGGCACGCGGTCGCCCTGGGCGACGACCTCGCCGTGGTCGGAGTGCCGTGGCACGACGCGCTGGGGAGCAACTCCGGCGCCGCCGTCGTCTTCCGGCCGGCTGGAGAGGTGTGGGTCGAGTCCGCGATGCTCACCGCATCGAACGCGCAGGTCGGTTCCTGGTTCGGCCGCACGGTGGCGACGTGCGGCGGACGGGTCGTGGTGGGCTCCGAGCTCGAGGACGGGGCCGAGAGCGGGAGCGGCGCGGCCTACGCCTTCGGGCCCGGTGTCGGAGAGGTCGACGACTGGCGGGAGCTGGGCCGATTCACGGCTTCGGATGCCGGGCCGCTGGACGCCCTGGGTCGTGCCGTGGCTCTCGCGGGCAACCTCGTCGTGGCCGGCGCCCCCGAGGACGACGATGCCGGAGCGGGCGCCGGCGTCGCCTACCTATTCCGGGTGGACGAGCTGTCCCTCGCGGTCTCCGGCGTCTGCCCCGGAGAGATCACCGTGGAGGTCGGGGGCGGGGTGCCCGGCGGCGCCGCGCTCCTGCTCCGCGCGGCCGCGCCGGGTTCGGCGCCGGTCCCGCGCGGGCCATGTGCCGGGACCACGCTCGGTCTCGACCAACCCCGCCTCCTGGTGAAGCTGGCCCTGGACGGGGCGGGCGGCGCGACCCAGACCCGGGAGGTGCCGGCCTCGGCGTGCGGTCGGGCACTGCAGGTCGTCGACGTGACCGCGTGCACGACGAGTCCGGTCGTTCTCGTCCCCTGACGGTCGCGCCCGCTCAACGATTGGGGCGGGGGCCCCAGCGCCAAGGCGGTTCGGCGGGCAGGAGGCGCCCGGCCGGGACCGGTCCCCCGGGGTGGACGGGGCGGCCCGATTCTGCGACTATAAGAATGCAATTCTCGCTATGAGGAGGGAAGGACCCCCAGCTGCGATGTCGACCGCCGGCAGCCTCCGCTCGAACGGCTCGCCGATGGCTCGAGACGGGACGGGGCGTGCCCGTCCGGTAGTCCGGTGCGCGAGGGCGCGACCGGGTCGTTGCGGCGCGAAACCGATGGAGGAACGCCATGAAGAGAGCCCTTCGCCTGCCCAACGCCCAGCATCTCGCGTTCGTCGTGTTGGTGGCCTTCCTGGTCGCCGCTGCACCGGCCCTCGCCCAGAGCCCCAACGTCCTTGTGATCCTGATCGACGATCTGGGGATCGAACACCTGGACTTCTACGGCATCGGGAGCCAGTTCGCCCCGACGCCCCACCTCACCGACCTCGCCTCCGGGGGCCTCGTCTTCCAGCAGGCGTGGTCCAACCCCGCCTGCTCGCCGACCCGGGTGACGATCCAGACCGGGCGCTACGCCTTCCGGACGGGCGTCGGCGACGTCATCAACACCGACACGGACTTCGGGATGCAGCTCTCCGAGCTGACCCTGCCGGAGCTGCTGCGGGACCACGTCGCCACGCCCTACTCGTCTGCCGCTTTCGGTAAGTGGCACATGGGCGCCAGCGGCGACCTCGGAGGGACCTCGGCCCCCAACTGGGCCGGGTACGACCACTTCGAGGGCGCGCTCCTGGGGCAGCAGGACCCGGCCACGTTCTCCTATTTCGACTGGGTCAAGACGGTCGATGGCGTCCAGGAGGCGAAGTCCACCTACATGACCACCGATCTGGTCGACTCGGTGGCCACCTGGGTCAACGGGACGCCGGGCCCGTGGTTCGCCTACGTCGCCTTCCGTCTCCCCCACGGTCCTTACCACTGGCCGCCCGAAAATCTCCACAGCCAGGACACGGGCCAGGAGGGGGACCTCGCCAAGTACCGTGCCATGGTCGAGGCGATGGACAACGAGCTGGGCCGCCTGCTCGAGTCCATCGACACCACCAACACCCTCATCGTCATCGCCGGTGACAACGGTTCGCCGGCCGAGGTGGCCCAGCCGCCGGTCAACCCGCAGCGTTCCAAGGGCACCGTCTTCCAGGGGGGCATCCGGGTCCCCATGGTCATCGCAGGCGACCTGGTCACCGCGGGCGAGGTCGCCGCTCCCGTCAACCTCGCCGACATCTACGACACCGTCGCCGAGATCACCGGCGCCACCGTGCCGGGCGAGATCGTCCGCGACTCGGTCAGCCTCGTCCCCTACCTGGGCGACCCCGGCCACGCCGCCCTCCGGGCCAACGCCTACTCGGACACCTTCTCGCCCAACGGCTTCGGCCCCGTCTCCGTCGGCCAGCAGACGGCCCGCGACGAGCGCTACAAGTACCTGCGCAACACCGCCGGAGCGGAGGGCTTGATCGACCTCTGGGTCGACCCCTGGGAGACCAACAACCTGCTCTTCGGCGACCTGACGCCCGAGCAGGAGGGAGCCCTCGACGCCCTCACAGACTACCTCGACCAGCTGATGGGCGTCTGCACCCTGGCCGAGCAGGGTGAGTCCTGCTCGGTCAATGCCGACTGCTGCTCGGGGAGTTGCACGCGGCGCCGGGGCCGGAGGATCTGCACCGACCTGGTGTTCTGACGGCCGACGCGGCCCCGGGCGCGCGGGTGCCCCCGGGGCCGCGGACGCACCAGAGTGCCCGCCCGGAAATCCCCTGGTCCGCAGGCTCACTTCTCGGACCGACTCTGGAGGCCGTGAGCCGCCGAGGCTTCATCGGACCGCCTCCGGACCCACGAGGCGGGAGTCGCAGCGAGGGCGTGAGAACGCTATTCTCGGAGCGGAGCGAGCCCCGCCTCCTCCGCCTTCGCGGCAGCGCCCCTTTCGGGGCCCCGTCAGCCTGAGAGTCCAGTGTCCCCGAGGAGAGTCGTGATGTCCGAGTCGCGCAAGACGATCACCGTCGTGGGAGGCGGCGCGAGCGCTCACGTGCTGGTGCCCTTCCTGGCATCCGCCGGCAACGAGGTCCGGCTGCTCACCCGTCGTCCGGGGGACTGGTCGCCCGAAATCACGCTGGAGCTCCAGTCGATCGACGAGGAGCTCCTCGAAACCTTCCGAGGCCCGATCGCCTCGGTCTCCGCGGAGGCCGCCGAGGTGATCCCGGGCAGCGACGCCGTCGTGCTGTGCATGCCGGTGCACGCGTACCGTCCCGCCCTCCACGACCTCGCACCTCACGTCGCCCGGGATCGCGACGTTTTCGTCGGTACGATCTACGGTCAGGCCGGGTTCAACTGGATGGTGCGCGAGATCCAGGAGGAGCACGGGCTCGAGCGGGTGGTCACCTTCGCCGTCGGCCTCATCCCGTGGATCTGCCGGGTCCTCGCGTACGGCTCCCGAGGCGTCACCTACGGCAGCAAGGCGGTGAACGTCGCCGCGGTCTCTCCCGCGGACCGGTTCGAAGAGGTGAACGAGACCTTCCTGGACGCCATCTGCCACCGCTGGCTCGGCCGGGGCGCCTTCGAGCGCTCCGACAGCTTCCTTTCGCTGACGCTCTCCGTGGACAACCAGATCATCCACCCGGCCCGCTGCCTCGGTCTGTTCGAGCGCTACGGCGGCCGCTGGCCGCGGCGCGAGGAGATCCCGTACTTCTACCGCGACTTCGACGAGCGGTCGGCCCAGATCCTGCGCGACCTGGACGCCGACTACAGCCGGGTCCGCGACGCCCTCCGCGCGCGGTTCCCGGACCGGAGCTTCCGCTACATGCTCGACTACCTGGGTCTCGAGCGCCTCTCGTACCAGTCCGAGAACACCGACATCCGGGAGTCGTTCACCACCTCGAAGACCCTCGGCGCCATCAAGCCGCCGACAGTCCAGCTCGACGACGGCTCGTGGGCCATCGACACGGGGCACCGCTTCTTCACCGACGACGTCTCCTACGGCGTCTGCATCGCCAAGTGGCTCGCCCAGGAGATGGCGCTCGATGTGCCGACCATGGACCGGATCATCCGGTGGGTGGGGGAGCTGAAGGGCGAGACCTACCTCGAGGGAGATCGCCTCGCCGTCGAGAGCGAGAGCCTCGCCGGTCGCTTCCGCTCCGGGATCCCGCCGGTGTACGGCCTCGACACAGTGGAGGCGGTCGTCCGCTCAGGCTGAGCCGGGGTGCGAAGGCCCCACAATCCGTTGGCTCGTGGCTCGTGGCCCGTGGTGAGGTCGGCGAGCTCGGGCCCCAGCGCCGACGTCGTCACCGGGGGGGGCGGGCGTCCTCTTCAGACGACTCCAGTGGCCGTGAGGTGCGCCCTGTCGCAGGTGCTCGAGTGTTCGAGAGATCATTGTGACTTGACAGGTCTTCTCGCCGTGACCATGATGGTCTCATGACCCGCGCTTCCATCAGCGAGCTGAAGGCCCATCTCTCCCGCTACCTCCGAGAGGTGCGCCGGGGCGGGGAGGTCCAGATCCTGGACCGCGGGGTCCCCGTCGCCCGGCTCACCGGCCTTCCGGTCGATGCCGAGGCCGGGGAGGCCCGGCGGGAGCGGCTGGTCGGAGCCGGGGTCCTGCGCCCCGGCCGGGGTGGGGCCGAGGTCCTCCTCGATCGACCGCCCCTCGAGCTGCCGACGAGCCTCACGGCCGCGCTGGAGCAGGAGCGGGACGACCGTCTGTGAGGTATTGGGATGCCTCGGCCCTGGTGCCTCTCGTCGTTGCGGAGGAGCGGACCCGCGAGGTCCGAGGGTGGCTCGCCGAGGACCCTTCCGTCGTCACCTGGGCCTGGACGAGGGTCGAGCTCGCGAGCGCCGTCGAGCGCCGCGCACGCGAGGGCGCCCTCTCGCGGTCCGAGCGACGGACCGTGCTGGATCGTTTCGACGAGTTCGCCGCGGCCTGGGACGAGGTGGTCGACCTCTTCGCCGTTCGCGCCCGCGCCCGCGCTCTCCTCGCGCGTCATCCGCTCCGGGCCGCCGACGCGGCGCAGCTCGGCGCGGCACTGCTCGTCGCCGAGGACGACCCGGCCTCCGCGACCTTCGTCTGCCTCGACGATCGCCTCGCCCTCGCGGCGGAGCGGGAGGGGATGCGAGTCCTGGCCTGACGGCATCAGGTGCTCCGCGATCTCGCGGAGCGCGCGATCCACCGCCAGCGCCGTCCGGGCCGCCCCCCGACGGTATCGGTGATGGCCAGACGCAAAACACCCCACCGAGCGGCGGGGTGTGAGGGGTAGAATCTAATGGTGCACCCAGGAAGATTCGAACTCCCAACCTTCTGATCCGTAGTCTCTCGGATCGAATTCGCCCGAATCGGCGTCATCTACGCTGAAGCCCCACCCTAAGGGGCTTTCCGGGCCTCCCGTGCTCGCTCTCCTACGCCGGGGTGCGCTACGATTGCTTACCCGCTGCTTACCTCCTGCTTACCCGGCAGCGGGAAGGGAGGCGAGGATGAAGCTCACCAAGCGCACCGTGGACGCCCTCAAGCCCGGGGAGAAGGACCGCATCGTCTGGGACTCCGAGCTGCCCGGATTCGGCCTCCGGGTGAAGCCCTCCGGCCGGAAGAGCTACCTGATCCAGTACCGCAACGAGCAGGGTCGCTCCCGTCGCCTGACCCTGGGGCCGCACGGGGTCCTGACGCCCACCGACGGCCGGAAGCTCGCAGCGGAAAAGCTCGCGGAGGCGCGGAAGGGCGCCGATCCGGCCGAGGAGCGCCAGGAGGCACGTAAGGCACCCACCGTGGCCGAGTTCGCGGACGAGTATCTCCGGCGCCACGCGAGGCCGAAGAAGAAGCCCGCCAGCGCCGCGGAGGACGAGCGTCTCTTGCGGGTCCACGTCCTGCCCGGTTTGGGTACTCGCAACCTCGCTGACGTTTCGGCGGCGGACGTGGCCCGGCTCCACGGGGCGCTCTCCAAGACGCCCTACCAGGCCAACCGAGTCCTGGCACTGCTCTCGACGGCCTTCAACCTCGCGGAAGCCTGGGGCCGACGCCCTGCCGGGTCGAACCCCTGCCGTCACGTCAAGCGCTACCGGGAGCGGTGTCGGGAGCGGTTCCTGAGTGGCGAGGAGCTGGCGCGCCTGGGGAGCATCCTGGCCGAGGCCGAGACGGTAGGCGGCATCATCCTGCGAGCCGAGGACGGGGAGCCGCTGACGGACGAGGACGGCGAGCCGAGGACCGATCCGGTCCCTCCCTCCGCCATCCTGGCCCTTCGACTCTTGCTCCTGACGGGTGCCCGCAAGTCCGAGATCCTCCGGCTCCGGTGGTCCGAGGTGGACCTGGAGAGGCGTCTCCTGCTCCTGAGTGACTCGAAGACCGGCCAGAAGGCCATCCCCCTGGGAGCCCCCGCCCTCGAGCTCCTGGCGGGCGCCGAGCGCCTGGAGGGCAACCCCTACGTCTGCTTCGGACGGCGGACGGGCCAACCCTTCGTCGGCCTCCAGAAGGTCTGGGAACGGGTGCGGGAGGCGGCCGATCTGGAGGACGTTCGCCTCCATGACCTACGGCACAGCTTCGCCAGCGTAGGCGCTGGAGTCGGCTTCGGTCTCCAAGTCCTTGGGGCGATCCTCGGGCATCGGCAGCCGTCCACGACTTTCCGCTATGCGCACTTGGCAGAGGATCCGAGGAGGGCGGCGGCGGAGAGGATCTCAGGGGAGATCGCAACGACGCTCGCCAGCAAGAGCGATTAGTTGTGCTGACGGCAATCGACAAGGAGCGCCTAGAGGTCTTTGAGATGGCCTGGAGATGCGGGAATCCGGGCGCCCTCTTTGCGGCCTTCGAAGTGTGCTGCAAGGCCGAGGTTGCCCTGCCCGAGTGGGTGAGTGGCGGCGTTGACCTCTTCCTGTTCGGCGCCTCCCGCGGCGAGCTACCTCGAGCGAGGTTCCTGGAGTTCGAGCGCGATATGCGCCACTTCAACCGCTACTCCGCTGTCGAGTACGCCCGCTCGTACATCGGACCCTTGGACAAGAAGCGAGCCAAGCGGCGTGAACAGCGAATCGTGGACCGCGTTGTTCAGGGACTTCGGTTTACTCCAGTCGTAGGCGCCCCATCTGGAGCCGTCTACCGGACAGCCGCAGGACTCTTGGCGGGGCTGGGACGACCCGACAACGTCTCGGATCAGACAGTAAAGAGGAGCTACCTCCTCGTCCGAGAGAAGAGCAAGTCGGAGCCTTGGCGATATGTCTGGCCACCGAGCTGGGGCGACACCTGGCCCAATCCTAAGTTCCCGATTGTCCGGTGGTGGAGGTGGTTCGGCTAACTCGCCAACCCTCTGTTTGGACTAACCGCCCGTAGTTCGCCGGGCTACCTTGGAGTTCGTCTGCAAGCGTGATGGGCACGCTGGACGTTGACAAGGAGGTCACGAAATGTGCGAGCTACTGAAAACCGAGCAAGGGGCCCGATGGCTTGGCCTCTCGCCCCGAACCCTTGAGAAGATGCGATGCGAGGGCGGCGGACCACCGTTTCGGAAGCACGGCCGGCTCGTCTTCTACCACGAGGACGACCTCCGAGCCTGGAGCGAAGCTCAGACGCGCCGAAGCACTTCGGACCCGGGCGAAGGGCAGGAGGTGGCCTGATGGGCAGAAACAGACGAAGCCCGGACGGCTGCCACCATCCGGGCCTCAGGTACAGCACTGACGCCCAGAAGCCTACCACCCTCCCCCAGGCCGCAGAAGTCTTGCTCCTACTGGCTCGGGTCGGCCGGAAGGCCCTTGCGGACACCCGACCGGAGCACGAACCGCACCGACCCGGGAGGGTGGTCTGATGGCGGCACTGTTGAGCCTTCCCGCCAATGTCGAGCGGATGCGCTGCCCGTCGTCCCTGGACGGCGTGCCTCACTCGGGTCTCTACGACCGGGAGATCCGGTTCTTCTTCTGCGGCTCTTGCGGCTTCGAGGCGGACTACGGCGAGTTCCTTGACGAGCTCGAGAGGCAGCGGCGGGCCTTCTTCGAGCGCTACCCGAGGATGGCGGAGGGTCAGCCGGAGGAGGAGATCCACGAGGTGGCGAAACGTCTGCTCCGGGGACGCCCTCTGGAGCCTCTCCGCGCCCTGGAGCTCCTCCGGGCTTGGAACGAGCTGTACGGACGACCGCCGCTGCTGGCGGCCCGTCTGGATGCCATCGTGGACCGGGTTGCCAAGGCCCTGGCCGGAGAGGCCGCATGAGCGGTGCACCTCCCCACGTCGAGCGCCTGGCCGAACGGCAGCGCCAGGGACCCCGGGCGGTCTGTCTGGCGGACGTTGAGCCCGAGCCGGTGAAGTTCCTCTGGAAGCCCTACATCCCCCTCGGCAAGGTGACGCTGCTCGACGGCGACCCGGGCCAGGGCAAGAGCTATCTGACGGCGAGCCTGGCGGCGTCACTGTCGAAGGGCGAACCGCTGCCCGAGGAGATGGTGAGGCGGGAGCCCTGCAAGACGCTCCTGCTCTCGGCCGAGGACGGCCTGGCGGACACCCTCCGGCCCCGTCTCGACGGCCTGGGGGCCAACCCCCGGTTCGTCTTCGCCTACCCGGGGCCGGTAGACCTCAGCACGGAGCCGGGTCGGGAGACGCTGGCGAAGCTCATGGAGCGCCACCGGCCTGCACTGGTCGTGGTCGATCCCATCGTTTGCTACCTCGGAGTCGGAGTCGACATGCACCGTGCAAACGAAGTTCGGGGCGTCATGGCACCTCTCGCGGCCCTGGCGGCCGAGTACCGATGCGCCGTGCTCGCGGTGCGTCATCTCACCAAGGCTCGAGCCGGCCGTGCGCTGCACTCGGGCCTCGGAAGCGTGGACTTCGTGGCCGGCGCCCGATCCGTCCTCCTGGCCGGGTCCTCGGCAGACGACCCGCCCGAGCGAGCCCTGCTCCACATCAAGAGCAACCTGGCGGCTCCCGGCCCGGCCCTGAGCTACGCCCTGGACGGCGGCTTCCGTTGGTGCGGCAAGAGCGGCCTCACGGAGACGGATCTGCTGAAGGCGGCACCCGAGACGGAGAGCGCACCTGCGAGACGGGAGGCGGAGGAGTTCCTCCGGGCGGTCTTGGCAGCTGGGCCGGTTCCGTCGAAGGAGGTGAAGCTGGTAGCGACGGAGGAAGGGATCTCCGAGTCGGCCCTGCGCCGTGCGAAGGAGGCTCTCGGGGTGGTCTCCCAGCGAGAGGGCTTCGGTCCGTCTGGGCGGTTCCTCTGGACGCTGCCGGAGGCCCTGGAGGCCGTGGGCGAGTAGCGCCGCTTCCCCATAGGTGTCATAGATGCTCAGGCACGGTGCCTAGTCATCTATGGCATCTATGGGGCCGGGCGTTCCTCCGGTGGCAACCGCTGTTGCCCTGGAATCAACCGCGCGGCCTCCTGACTGAGGTGGCTAGGGGTAGGGCCGGCGCCTTCCTGGCGAGTCGTTGGGGGGGATACCCCGATGCACCACGGCAGCCTCCCGCGTGAGGACCGCCTCGGGGCGAGCCTCGCGCCATGTCAATACTGGCATAAAGCCCCCTCGACTACACGCAAGCGGGGTAGGGGGGGCGGATTCCTGGCCGATCCTGGCCGAGACCGTCCGGGTAGCGAGATTCTCCCGCAGGCAACCGCGACCAAAAGAACCACAAGGTCCGAGGAGGCAGAACCCTGCGCCGCCTCGATGGGGTACGCTCTCGTTGTCCGAAGTTAGCCAAGTAAGCGAGAACGGCCATCGGGAGCGCAGCAATGAGCGAGATTGCGGGTCGCATCAAGGAGCTGTCTTCGAGGCTGGCGAGCCAGCTCGATGTCATCAAGACCGAGGAGGCCACCAAGAACGCTCTGGTGCTGCCCTTCATCTCTGCACTGGGGTATGACGTCTTCGATCCCCGGGTCGTGACTCCGGAACTGACGGCTGACGTCGGGGTGAAGAAGGGCGAGAAGGTGGACTACGCGATCCTTGATGACGGGAAACCGATCATCCTCGTGGAATGCAAGACGGTGGGGACCAATCTTGATGCCGTTCACGCATCGCAGCTCTACCGCTATTTCTCTGTCACCGAGGCTCGGTTTGCGCTGCTCACCAATGGCATTGCCTATCGGTTCTTCACCGATCTCGAGGCCCGTAACAAGATGGACTCGAAGCCTTTCTTGGAGATAGACCTCCGGGCGCTCAACGATGGCAGCTTGGCCGAGCTGGAGAAGTTCTCCAAGGAAGGGTTCGACCAAGAACGCATCCTGGCCACTGCGAGTCAGCTCAAGTACACGAAGGAGATCAAGCGCATCCTCAACGAGGAGATCACCGATCCCTCGGAGGACCTGGTCCGATTCTTCGTTTCGCGTGTCTACGAGGGAAGGATGACCGCATCGGTGAAGAAGGAGTTCACCCAGATCACCCGCCGAGCGTTGCGTGAGTTCATCAGCGAGAAGGTAAGCGATCGGCTCAAGTCGGCGCTTGCTGATGAGGAGGCGGTGACTTCTTCGACGGTGGCCGACACCGAGGCCGAGCCCGACGATGGGATCGAAACGACGGGCGAGGAGTGGCAGGCTTTCTATATCGTGCAGGCTGTGGTTAGCAAGGTCCTGGAGCCGTCGAGAGTCGCGATCCGAGACGGCAAGACGTACTGCGCTGTCCTGCTTGACGACAACAACCGGCAGCCGATTTGCCGACTCTGGTTCAACACGAAGCAGAAGTACCTCGGGACCTTCGGCGCAGAGAAGAACGAGACGAGGAACCCGATCGACTCGGTAGAGGATGTCTACAAGTACGCTGACGCCCTCCGCGAGACGGCGCTTCGGTACGCAGACTAAGGCGGCGAAGGGTCCGTTTTCCTGCGCCGCCTCGATGGGCAGGCAGCCCAAATCGCTCCCGCTGCTTACCCCCTGCTTACCGGGGCCTCGGCCCGTCGGGGCTGGCTGCCGCTAAGTCACAGGAACTAATGGTGCACCCAGGAAGATTCGAACTCCCAACCTTCTGATCCGTAGTCAGATGCTCTGTCCAGTTGAGCTATGGGTGCACGCCCGCTACGCGGGATCGTAGATGGTAGGCGATCCCGCGTAGCGGGTCAAGGGGTCGAGACCGACCGGCCCGCTACGCGCCGCGCCCTACCGGATCCGCGGGGCGCCGCGGACGACGCCGTCGAGGCGGTCCGGGAGGCGGCCGGCGCGGTGGCGCAGGGGCTCGGTCGCGGCGAGGCCGCCCTCGACGGTGAGGCTGGCCTCTCCGAGGGCTCCGGGGGCGGAGACCCGCGCCTTGCGGCCGGCGGCGCGGGCGATGGCGGCGGTGTCGACGACGATGTCGGCGTCGACGGCGGGGTCGAAGGAGACGGTGGTCGCCTTGCCGGCGAAGGTGACGGAGACGGCCCGGTCGGTGCCGGGCACCCGGGCGATGACCGGCCGCTGGTCCACGCCCTCGCGGTACGGGGCGATGACGGAGAGGAAGTGGCGGTCGGTCTCGGGGGTCTGGGTCTGCACCCAGATGTGGTGGGCGTCGATGACGCCTCGACCGGTGCCGTTGGTGGTGGTCTCGAAGCGGTAGTCCTCGTCGCACGCGCCGCGGGTCGGCTCGAGCCCGCACTCGAAGATGTTGAGCTGGCCCTCGGCGCTGCGGAGGAACTCGAACTCCAGGTCGTCCGCGCCGCCGATGTGACGCACGGCGACAGTGGCGGCGCCCATCGTGTAGCGGAAGGTGTCGGTGGCCGGCTCGAAGGTCATGGGCACGGACGCGGCGGGCACTACGTGGTAGAGCCATTGGAACCGCGCCGGGTTGGCGGGCCGCGTCCCGAGGTCGTCGTAGACGGCGAACCAGGAGCCGTCCACGAAGACGACGTGGCGCAGGAAGCGCTCCAGGGCCGCCTCCTCGCTATAGGCGTCGGTGGCGTCGCCGGCGAAGTAGACGACCGGCGTGGCGCCACCGCTGACGTCGCTCCAGGCCGCGAGCCGGGCCCGGATAGGGGTCTCCCGATCCTGGGCCGGGCCGGGGTCGCCCACCTCGAAGTAGTCGCCCTCGGTGCTCCTCATCTGCCCCACGCCGTTCACCAGGACGGTGTTGTGGGAGAGGCTGTTGCGGGAGAACTCCAGGAAGTTGTCCGTGGAGCCGCCGCCCACGGCGAGGGTCTCGCCGAAGGCGTGCAGGTCGAAGGCGTTGGCCGAGGCGAAGGCGTGGCTGTAGGCGCCGCGCGGTGGCGCCTGGAAGGTCATGGAGACCGCCTCGTCCTGGGCGGCCCGGTCGTTGGGGGCCGCCGAGCTCACCGTGGCCCAGCCCTCCACCGGGTAGACCCGGTTGGGCGACAGGTCCGCCGCGATCGGCTGTACCGGGTAGTAGGCCGGGACGACGTACTCGATCCACGGCATGTCGTAGCGGATCGTCTTGCCCGCGGCATCGAAGACGGCCTGGTCCTCCAGGTAGGTCTTCCAGGCGGTTCCGTCGCCGAAGATCCGTCCGATCACCCGCCCGTTGCGCGCCCGGTTGGCTCCCCAGTCGAAGAAGTTGTGGCTGCGGTTGCCGAAGGAGCTGTGGTCGCCGCCGGCCGGCACGGCCCGCGCGAAGAACTCCTGGTACTCCCGGAAGATCTCCAGGTTCTCGGACAGCCCCATCTCCGGGTAGGCGACGTCGTAGGCGATCATCGCGTCCAGCGCCTGGCGGAGCTTGTCGTTGCCGTAGCCGGGGCCCTCGTTCCAGGCCTCGTCCTCGCCGAAGGCGTTGGTGACGCCGATCAGGTAGTTCAGACCCAGCTCGGCGGCCTCACGCGCGACCTCCGACTCGTCGACGATGGCCAGGGCTCCGATCATCGTGGGCCACAGGGCCTCGAAGGGGTGGCTCCAGCCGACGATGCCCAGCGACCAGGTGGAAAGACGATCGGCGCCGGATATCGGATCGGTGATCTGCCAGAAGAACCCGTCGACGGCGGCATCGACGCGCCACTCGATCGAGGCCCGGACCGTCGCCCGCTCCGCCGGGGTCAGGCGATCGTAGAACCAGTCGTAGAACAGGCCGAGGTAGTGCGTGACGTGGGTCGGCTCCTCCTCGAAGCTGCCGGGGTTCGTGCCCTCGGGCGAGCTCCAGCCGCCCGGCGGGAACCTCGCGAGCTGCAGGAAGCGGTCCTGGACGGCAGCGTACCGCTCGTCGCCCGTGACCACCCAGCTGAAGGCCATCGCCGCCATGTCCTGGCCCACGGCCCCCCAGGTGGTGAAGCACGGCACCCCGCCGGTCGCCACGCCACCGGGACAGTCGTTGGCCGGGAACGGGCTCCACCACGGCTTGCCGAAGGTCGCCTCGGCCCGGTTCTCGAGCAGCGTGAGGAAGGTCGCGGACTCGGAGTTGCTGTCGGCGAGGTCGCGGATCTCCGCCTGCCGGCCGTCCTCGAAGAACATCCTCGGCCGCGGCAGGGGGCGGTCCAGGAGGGCGGGGAAGCCGGAGCGGTCCCAGACTCGGGCGCCAGGGGCGATCCGGAAGACCCGGGTCGGGCTCCACACCTCCTCGGTGGTGCCGACGTCGTAGCCGACCCGCCAGAACCAGCTCGTGAACCCCTCGAGGGGCGGCAGGAAGTTGTAGAAGTTGTAGGGCGTGTCCCGGATCTCGACCGCCAACGTGGCGAAGTCGGACTGGCTGGAGATCTGGAGCGTGAAGAGCCGGCCGCTCGGGTAGTCACCCCCGGGGTCGATGACCTGCGGGTCGTAGGGCCACGAGAAGCGGGGCGGGTTGAGCTGCACCAGCTGGTTGCGGGCCGGACGGAAGCGCGTGTACCGCGCATGCTCCTGGCGGCTGTCGTGTGGCAGGGCGGACGAGGTGGAGAACGTCACCTCCGCGGCGGCAACCGGCGAGGCGGGGGCGGCGAGGAGAGCGATGCCCACGAGCAGGGTTCCGAGGGTGGGTCGCGTGGCCCGGCTCCTCGTCGGGGTCGCCCCCGGGGTGGTTGCGACGCCGGGATTCCCCGGGCGCTTCCCACCGTGCCGGACCGTCCGGGGCCGGCGGCGAGGCGCACGATCAGTGGGCAAGCGGTTCACTCCGAGGAGCTTAGCAGCCATCGCACCGCACCCCTGTCCCCTGCGGGACAGTCTTGCCGGGAGAGTCCGGTGTTGGCCGCGCGATCTCAGTCGATCAGACCGTCGACGGGCGACGACGCCGAGGCGTGCAGGCGGACCGGGATCCGGCCCGCGCGCGCGGCCAGCCAGCCGGCCTCCACCGCGAGCCGCATGGCCCGGGCCATGCGCACGGGATCGCCGGCCAGGGCGACCCCGGTGTTCATCAGGACGCCGTCAGCGCCGAGCTCCAGGGCGACGGCGGCGTCGGAGGCGGTGCCCACGCCGGCGTCGACGATGACGGGCACCTTGGCCTGCTCGACGATGATCCGCATGTTGGCCCGGTTGCGGATCCCCGCGCCGGAGCCGATGGGGGCGCCCAGCGGCATCACGGCGGCCGCGCCCGCCTCCTCGAGCTTGCGGCAGACGATGGGGTCGTCGTTGGTGTAGGGCAGCACGACGAAGCCTTCCTTCACCAGCACGTCGGTCGCCTTGAGCAGCTCCGCGTTGTCGGGGAACAGGGTCTTCGGGTCGCCGATGACCTCGAGCTTGACCCAGTTCCAGCCGCCCAGCTCGCGCGCCAGGCGGGCGGTGCGGATCGCCTCGTCGGCCGTGTAGCAGCCGGCGGTGTTGGGCAGGAGGAGGTACTTCTCCGGGTCGATGGCGTCGATGAGCGATCCCTTGCCCAGCTCGTCCAGGTTCACGCGCCTCAGGGCGACGGTGATCATGTCGGCTCCCGCGGCCTCGAAAGCGGCGTTCATGACCTCGTGGTCGGTGTACTTGCCGGTGCCGAGGATGAGGCGCGAGCGGAACGTCCGGTCGGCGATGATGAGCGGGTCGACGGCCGTGGAGCTGGACGTGGTGGTCATCGGTTCATCTTAGCGTCTTGCCGCGGCACGGCGAAGGGTCGGCGCGGCCGCGCCGACCGTCATTCCACATCGACCTGCTGAGTCCGGGTCCCCCGACTCCGCGCTGCGCGCTGCGTTCAGGACGACAAGGGGGCGCCGCCGGGGGCTTCAGGAGGAGCCCCCTCCCCCGACCGGCTGCCGCACCTCCAGCGCCCAGGTGAGGAAGGAGAGCTGGTTGGCCACGTCCTCGATCTGCATCCAGGTGGGCTTGCCGGCGCCGTGGCCGGCGCGGGTCTCGACCCGCAGCAGGATCGGGTGGTCGCACCCCTGGGCGTGTTGCAGGGCGGCGGCGAACTTGAAGCTGTGCCACGGGACGACGCGGTCGTCGTGGTCGGCCGTCGTGATCAGCGTCGGCGGGTAGCAGGCCCCGGGCTTCGTGTTGTGGACCGGGGAGTAGGCCCGCAGGGCGGCGAACTCCTCCTCGTTCTCCGACAGACCGTAGTCGCTGGACCACTGGCGGGCGTTGGCGCTCGCGGTGTGGTAGCGCAGCATGTCGAGCACGCCGACGGCCGGCAGGGTCGCTCCGAACAGCTCGGGCCGCTGGGTCAGGACGGCGCCCACCAGCAGGCCGCCGTTGGAGCCGCCACGGATCGCCAGCTTCTCCGGGGAGGTGTAGCCCTCGGCGACGAGCCACTCCGCGGCCGCGATGAAGTCGTCGAAGACGTTCTGCTTTTGGAGCTTCGTCCCCGCCAGGTGCCAGGCCTCACCGTACTCCCCGCCGCCCCGCAGGTTCGGGATGGCGACGACACCCCCCATCTCCATCCACACCACCCGGCGGGTGCTGTAGGCGGGGGTGAGGGAGACGTCGAAGCCGCCGTAGCCGTAGAGCAGGGTGGGGTTGGAGCCGTCGAGCTCGAGGCCCTGGCGGTGGATCACGAACATGGGCACGCGGGTGCCGTCGGCGCTGTCGTAGAAGACCTGGCGCACCTCGTAGGCCTCTGGATCGAAACCCGGGACCTCCGCCCGCCGGAAAAGCTCGCTCTCGCCCGTGGCGACGTCGTAGCGCCAGACCTCGCCGGCGGTCGTGAAGCTGGTGAAGCTGTAGAACGTCACCGGCTCGTCCAGGTGGCCCTCGAACCCCGAGGCGCTGCCGATGCCCGGGAGCTCGACCTCGCGGACGAGCTCGCCGGCCAGGGTGTGAACCGCCACTCGGGACCTGGCGTCACGTAGGAACTCGGCCACCAGGTGCCCGCCGACGAGCGAGACGTCGTCCAGCACGTCGCCGCCCTCGGGGATCACCTCGCGCCAGCTCTCCGGGGCGGGGCTCTCGAGGTCGATGGCCACGACACGGCCCTTCGGAGCGTCGCGATTGGTCCAGAAGTAGAAGACGCTTCCCTCGCTGCCGAGGAAGGAGTACAGGGCGTCCCAGTCGTCCAGCAGGCGGACGACCGCCCCGTCGCCCTCGAGGTCGCGCACGTAGAAGGCGTTGGAGTCGTAGCCGTCGAAGATTCCGAGCCCCAGGTAGCGCCCGTCGTCGGTCAGGGTGGCGTAGGGGTTGCGCGTCGGGTGGTCGGTCACCTCGAAGACGAGTTGATCCTCCTCCTGGGGGGTGCCGAGCGTATGACGCCAGGCCGCGACCTGGCGACTGTCGTCCGCCGCGCCGTCGTCGCCCACCGGATACCGGGAGTAGTAGAAGGCGGACGCGTCGGGGGTCCAGGAGACGCCGGAGAACTTGATGCCGGCGAGCCGGTCGGCGAGATCCTCCCCGGTCGCGACGTCGAGCACGTGCCAGGTCCGCCAGTCTGAGCCGCCGTCGGACCGGCTGTAGGCCACGAGACGGCCGTCCGGGCTGGGCTCGTAGGACGACATCGAGACGGTGCCGTCGTCGCTGAAGCCGTTGGGGTCGACGAGCACCCGCGGCTCGGCCTCGAGCGACTCGGCGGTCCACAGGACGTCCTGGTCCTGGAGCCCGTCGTTGCGGCGCCAGAACAGTCGCCCGCCCTCGCTCGTCGGCACCCGGTAGCGCTCGTAGTTCCACAGCTCGGTGAGCCGCCGCTTCAGCGGATCCCAGGTGGAGATGCCGGTGAGGAAGGGCTCCGAGACGGCGTTCTGGGCCTCCACCCAGGCCGCGGTCTCCGGGCCGTCCAGCTCCTCGAGCCAGCGGTAGGGGTCGGCGACCTCTTCGCCGTGGTACACGTCGACGTGGTCGACGCGCACCGTCTCCGGGTAGGCGACGGGGAGGGGCAGGCCGGGCTCCGGGCCGCCGTCCGACGGGCCGGAGCAGGCCGGAACGATCAGCAGGAGGGGCAGCAGCGCCAGGAGCGGACGGCGGGTGCGGGGACGGAACATGCGGCTCTCCTCTCGAGTCGGGAAGGTCGCCGGGCGCGACCGGGCAGGGTACCGAAAATAGCACGCCTCCGCGCTCCGACCCGTGCGGTCCGTGGCCCCCTGGCAGGGCTCGCGGCCGCGGGCCGCTCAGACGGCGAGGATCGCGTCGGTGCGCCGCCGGTTCGACCCGTCGACCATCACCAGCCTCGGCTCGTGGCGCCGTGCCTCTTCCTCGGAGAACTCGGCGTAGGAGCACAGGATCACCAGGTCGCCCGGGGTCACCCTGTGGGCGGCGGCGCCGTTGAGAACGATCTCGCCCCGGCCCCGTTCGCCGGGGATGGCGTAGGTCGCGAACCGGTTGCCGTTGGTGATGTCGTAGATCTCGACGCGCTCGAAGGCCAGGATGTCGGCGGACTCCATGAGCCCGGGGTCGACGGTCACCGAGCCCTCGTAGGCGAGGTCCGCACCGGTGACGGTGGCGCGGTGGATCTTGGACTTGAGCATCGTGCGTCGCATGGGCTTCATGGCCTCCAGGGCCCCGGGGGGCCTCGTCACGTTCGTCGGGGGACGGCGGGTTCGGCGTTGGGGGTCGGTCCCGGGATCCGCGGGGGGCACGCCCGGGGCGAGACGCAGGTTGTCGATGAGGCGGGTGGCGCCCAGGCGGCCGGCGATGGGCAGGACGACGGGTCCGTCGACACGGTCGACGGGGCGGAAGCTCTCCGAGTCCACCACTTCCGCATACTCGGTCGCCAAGCTCGGCTCGGAGTCGAGCGTCGCCCGCATCGCGGCGCGCAGGGCGCCGGCCGAGCGCTCGCCGGCCTCGAAGCGTTCCCGGGCGGCGCACAGGGCACGCCACAGAACGGTCGCAACGGACCGCTCCCCGGGGTCGAGGTAGCGATTGCGCGACGAGAGCGCGAGACCGTCGGGCTCCCGCACGGTGGGGTGGCCGACGATCTCGACCGGCAGGTGCAGGTCCCGGATCAGGCGCCGCACAACGGCGAGCTGCTGCGCGTCCTTGTCGCCGAAGACGGCGAGGTCGGGGCGCACCAGGAGCAGGAGCTGGGTCACCACCGTGGCGACACCGCGGAAGTGCCCGGGCCGGTGATCGCCCTCGAGGCCCTGCGACGGGCCCTCGACGTCGACGAAGGTGGAGTGTCCCGGCGGGTAGATCGTGTCGGCGGCAGGCAGGAACAGTGCGTCGCAGCCGGCGTCCGCCAGCTTGCGGGCGTCTCCGGCCTCGTCCCGCGGGTAGCGCGCGAAGTCCTCCCCGGGCCCGAACTGGGTCGGGTTCACGAAGACGGAGGCCACCGTCCGGTCCGCCAGCTCCGCGGCCCGCCGCACCAGCGCCAGGTGCCCCTCGTGGAGCGCCCCCATCGTGGGGACGAACCCCACGGTGAGTCCGTCGGCGTGCCACCGGTCGACGAGCTTGCGGACGGAGTCCGCGTCGAGAGCGGTCTTCACCCTCACCCGTACACCCGCTTCCACCCCTCCTGCGGCCGCGGGTCGTGGTAGCTCTCCTCGTCCGACGGGAACGCCCCCGACCGGACGTCGTCCGCGAACCGCCCGAGCGCCTCCCGCGCGGTCGCGCCCAGCTCGGCGTAGCGCCGCACGAACTTCGGCGCCAGCCGGTCCTCGATCCCCAGCAGGTCGTGGAACACCAGCACCTGGCCGTCGCACGCGGCGCCGGCGCCGATGCCGATCGTCGGGATCTCGAGAGCCCCGGTCGCCATGGCCGCCAGCTCGGCCGGCACACACTCCAGCACCAGGGAGAAGGCGCCCGCCTCCTCCAACCGTTGCGCGGCGGCCAGCAGCTCCCCGGCCGCCTCCTCGCCGCGGCCCTGGACCCTGTAGCCGCCGAGGGCGTGGAGCGACTGGGGGGTGAGACCCAGGTGCGCCATGACCGGGATCTCCGCCCGGGTGAGCGCGGCGACGACCTCCGGCCGGTCTCCCTCGATCTTGACCGCCGCGGCGCCACCCTCCTTGACGAAGCGCAGGGCCTGGGCCACGGCGTGCTCGACCCCGAGGTGGAACGAGCCGTAGGGCATGTCGGCCACCAGCAGGGCGCGGGAGAGCCCGCGGCGCACCGCCTTCACGTGGTGGAGCATCTCGTCCACGGTCACGGACAGGGTGTCGTCGTGCCCCAGCACCACCATCGCCAGGCTGTCGCCCACCAGGACGATGTCGGCACCCGCCGCCTCCACCAGGCGCGCCTGGGGGTAGTCGTAGGCGGTGAGCATGACGAGGCGCTCGCCGCGCCCCGGGGCGGCGGCCACCCAGGGCACGGTGACGGGGCGTCGCGGTGGCTCGGGTCGGTCCCGGGCGTCGGCGGCTTTACCGGCGGGCGTCGGGTCGCTGGACATCGCGGTCTTCCTTCCTCCACGGCCTCGGCGGCCGGGTGTAGCGGGAGGCGTCCGCCCGCTGGACGAAAGGGCTCCCGTTCGGCCGGGGCTCGAGACCCCTGCGGCGGCAAGGAAACCGCGACGCTCGCGACGCTGCCCGGGAGCCTCCGCGGCTGCCGAGCCCGGCCCCTCGAGGGCCTCGTCTGGCTTCGGCTCCGCGCTCCCGCGACCGGCCGCGACCGATCGACTCCTCCGTCCCGGTCCCGTTGGAGCTGCCGCTCCTCGAGGATCCAGGCGGTGCTTTCACCCGAGCCCTACGCCTCGCGGCGGCCGGCGGTTTCGTCCTCAAGCGCCCTGTTCCTCGATCCTGAGGGGGAGGGCTGCCCGGGATGCCGGCATCGGGCTCGTTGGGGGGATGATAGTGGGCGCGGGGCGGGGGTTCAAGGCCTGGGCCTCTCCTCTCGTCGCCGTTCTTCGACCCGGGTCCGCGGTCGAGGTAGGATGCGCAGGGATGACGATGGAGGATCGGAGCCGGGAGCGGCGGCGGCGGATGGTGGGTCACCGTGCTCGGAGCTTCGCCGAGGCGGAGCGATGGGATCTCGACTACTGGCAGTCGATGACGCCGGAGGAGCGCCTGTCCGCCCTGGTGGCTCTCCGGCGCGACGCGGAGGCCGTTGTGGCCGGCCGCGACCGCCAGCTCCGGGAGCGCTGAGGCTTGGAGACCGTCCGGGACTTCGAGGATCTGCTCGACGTGCTGGAGAGGTTCGAGGTCCGCTACCTCGTCATCGGGGGCCTCGCCTTCATCTACTGGGCGAAGCCGAGGTTCACCAAGGACCTGGACCTCTGGATCGGACCGGATCGGGAGAACATCGACCGGGCCAACCAGGCTCTCGCCGCGTTCGGAAGTCCCTACCTCCTCGACCCCGATCAGCGCGACGAGATCCTGCAGCTCGGGGTGGCTCCGAACCGGATCGACCTGCTGCAGGATGTGGGCGGGCTCGACTTCGGGGCCGCCTGGGAGCGTCGCGTCGAAGGCCGCTATGGCCGCGCGACGACTCTCTGGATCGACCTCGACAGCCTGATCGAGATCAAGAGCCGGATCGACGATCCCCGACACCAGGAGGACGCCCGCATCCTCCGCATCGTCCGCGAGAGGCGTGGTGGTGACGACTGAGGCTCAGCCTGCGGTACCGCGACGGAGCCGATGCGCATGCATCTACGGGCAGCATCTGGATCCGCGATGCGCGCGTCCTCACAGGCGTCGAGGTAGCGCCCGCCTTGGGCCGGTCCCTCGCGACGGGCGCCGCCGGGTGTGGAGCCTCACCGCCACAGCCTCTCCACTCCGTAACGTTCGAGCATCTCGTCCTGCGACACGATCGCGGTGGAGCGCTCCATCGCCTGGGCTACGAGCAGCCGGTCGAAGGGGTCGCGGTGATGAAGCGGCAGCCCCCCGGCCGCGAACGCCTCGGCCGGCTCCACCGGCACCCACTCGAGCCCGCTCTCCTCGACGACCTCCAACAGACCGTCCGGAGCCTCGAGCTTGCCGAGGGCCCTCTTGATCGCGATCTCCCAGGCGCACACCGCACTGACCAGCACTCTCGTCTCGGGGTCGGCGATCCTCGCCTGAACAACCTCCGGCAGGCGTCGGTGCCCCGTCAGCCACCAGAGGAGAGCGTGGGTGTCAATCAGCAGCGTCTTCATCGTCGCCGAAGATCGCCCGCTCGAGCTCCAAGACCGGCTCGTCGAAGTCGGGTGCGATCCGCACCTTGCCCTTCCACAGCCCGGGCGTGCGAGGGGCCGACGGCTGGTAGGGCTTCAGCTCCACCAGCGGCCGGCCGGCCCGGGCGATGACGATCCGCTCTCCCGCCAGCGCCCGCCGGATCAGGCGCGACAGATGGGTCTTCGCCTCGTAGCTGTTGACGATCTCCATGTCACGAACCGTAGCATGGCTTGGTCTAGTTGGTCTACTTGCTAGCCGGACCACGCGCTGCTGAAGTGTTCGATCGGCCAGGGCGTCGGCGAGGAGAAACCTGGTGCGGCACCCTGAGGAGCCGCCGGGCCCGAGCTCGACTCCGCAAACTCTGGCCGGCGGCAGGGCGCGCCATGCAGCAGGTAGAGCTCGGTCTCGAAGGCCGAGCCCGGTAGCGGGCTCCATCGGACAGCCCTCGGGCGACGACCGGTACGGTCCCCCACCCGTCAGCGTGGGGCGCGGCCCGCCCGGTGGGATGCCCCACGACCACCCGACGGGGTCTTGCCGGAGCACGGGGGGGGGGCAGGATTGGAGTCGACGACACGGCGAGCGCCTCCCGCTCGCGGGGCCCGAGGGGCTTTCACGATGCGTCGTCGTTGTGGCCTCGGTTCGCCGAGCGAGCCGAAGCCGCACCTCTCCCGCCGCCAGCAGGTCTTGGACCACGAAGGAGCAGACATGAACGAGCGACGACCCCCGTGCTGGCACCTCTCACTTCTCGGAGCTTCATCGCTCCTGTGCCTGCTGGCGACTGCATCTCCAGTCCCTGCCCAGCAGGGCGAGTTCCAGCAGGTGGCGAAGCTCCTGGCAAGCGACGGCGCCGCGAAGGACCAGTTCGGCTGGGACGTCGCCATCGACGGCGACTTCGCGATCGTGAGCTCACCCTGGGACGATGATCTGGGGGATTCGTCC
>CAJQNK010000293.1 GCA_905479655.1 uncultured bacterium
TCGACGCGGATGGGGATCGCCACGAGCGACTGGGTCTCGTAGTGGGTGAGCTCGTCGACCTCGTCGTAGAAGTAGGGATCGCCGGCGGGCCGGGAAGTGAAGTGCGACCGGCCGCTGCGGTAGACGAAGCCCGCGATTCCCTTGTCGGCCGGGATCTGCCGGCCGACGAGTCCGCTCGCCTTGTTGCCGAAAGCCGCGATGAAGGTGAGCTCGTTCGCCGCGTGGTCCGGGACCTTGTCGATCGGGTCGTCCAGCAGGATGGAGCCGGCCGCCGAGGGCACGAACTGATTCGCCTTTCGCAGAACCTCGGTGAGGTTCTCCACGAGACTCATCTCGAGAGGGAAGACGGGGCGCGCACGGCGGCGCTCCAAGAACCTCTCGAGCCGGTTCGGCTCGAGGCAGTGGAACTCGACCTCTTCCGGGGCCACGTCGTCTCATGCGCCGCTACCGGGGGAGGTGGTGCGGCCCTTTCGGGGAGACGATACCAAATGTAGGGCGGAGTCCGCTGGACCGTCCCGCGGGCTACTTCGCCGGACACCGGGAGCGTCCGGCCTCGGGTCCGCGGTCCCGACTCCGGGTAGAGTGCCGCGGTGCCCTCTCCCCGGCTCGACAAGCGCCTCGGCCAGCACCACCTGCGCAGCCCCGACCTGTGCCTCCCTCTGGTCCGGTGGCTGCGTCCGGCGGCGGCTCGGGTCGTGGAGATCGGTCCCGGGGGCGGCGTCCTGACGGAGGCTCTGCTCGCAGCGGGAGCCGAGCGCGTGGCCGCCATCGAGCTCGACAGGGAGTGGCTGTTCGATCTGCGGGAGCGAATGGCGGGTCGCTCGAGGGTCGATCTGGTCCTCGGCGACGCGCTGGATCTGGCGTGGGGCTCGGCCCGCTCTCCGCGACTGGTGGCGGGCAACCTGCCCTACAACGTCGCCACGCCGATCCTGGGGCGGCTCATCGTCGACGCGCGGGTGGTGCCGCGAGCCGCGTTCCTCGTGCAGTGGGAGGTGGGGCAGCGCCTCACCGCCCGCCCCGGGACCCGCGAGTGGGGTCCCCTCACCCTGCTCGCGAAGAGCTACTCGGTCGCGACCCTGATCGCGCGGGTCCGCGCAGGGAGCTTTCGACCGGCTCCGCGGGTCGACGGGGCGTTCATCGGGTTGGAGCTCCGGGAGCCGCCGCTGCCGCGCCCCGAGATGCGGCCCTTCCTGGAGTGGACCCGCGCGCTCCTCGGCCTGCGGCGCAAGACGCTGGGCAACGTCCTGCGGCGTCTCTGGGGGCGCGTCGCGGCCGACCGGGCCCTGGGCGTGACGGGTCTCGACGCTCGTCTGCGGGCGGAGACCCTGGACCTCGAGGTCCTGTTGACGCTCTACCGGGAGGCACCGCCCGCCGCTGCTAGAGTCGGGGAGTGAGCATGGCGTCCTGGGCAGCGCACGGCGAGATCGCGCCCGCGCCCCCGGGGCCGGGCTTCGCGGGGTCGGGCTCCGCGGGGTGGCCGCGGTCGTCCGGGGAGCGGCGGTCGTGAGCGCGGCGAAGCCCGCCGCGCGACCCACGGGCGCCCGGCTTCCGCCGCACAAGGGTCGGGAGCTCGTCGGGATCGGTCTTGCGGTTCTCGCCCTGTTGCTGGCGGGCGCCCTCCTGACCTACAGGCCCTCGGATCCGAGTCTTCTCAGCGATCCGCCGGCGGGGACGCCGGTGCGCAACCTGATCGGTCCTCTGGGCGCCCATCTCGCCGCGGTGGGGTTCGAGCTCCTGGGCCTGGCGGTCCTGGCGCTGCCTCTCTTGTTGGGCGTGGCGGCCGCCTATCGGCTGCGACGAGTCGAGCGATCGAAGGTGCCGGGCCGGAGCCTCGGTGCGGGGCTGACTCTCGTCGCCCTGCCCGGACTGCTGCAGGTCACGCTCTCGGACGTTCCGTGGCGCGGCGACTCGGTGGCCGCGGGAGGCTTGATGGGACGCTGGCTGTCGGGGTTCCTGATCTCCCAGACGGGCTTCACGGGGGCTCTCCTGGTCCTCCTCGGCGGCGTGGCGGTGGGGTTCGCCCTGCTCGTCCAGTCGAGCCTGGGCGAGATCCTCGGCGGCTGGTTCGATCGGGGCCGGGGGCTCTTCGACCAGTCGCGCTTCGTGCTCGCCCGCAGGCGGGAGAGGAAGGACAAGGACCGGGCTCGTCGGCGGGTCGAGGAGAAGGTCCTGTCCCGCGCTCGCGAGCGCGGCGGCCTGGCCCCTTTCCCTCCGGTCGAGACGCTCCGGGTGCGCGAGCGCACGGGTCGGCCGCCGTCCGTCATCCGGAGGATGGAAGCCGCGTCGGCCCGGCCGGCTCCCCCCGCGCCTCCGACTTCCGAAGAGCGGGCGCGACCCCCGGTTCCCGAGGCGCCGGCGCCGCCTCGCCGGGCGCCGGCGAAGCCCCAGATGGTGCTGCCGATTCCCGCCGCGACCCGCGACCGGCTACCGCCGGAGAACCTGCTCCGCCTCGACCGGCTGGAGACGAAGGTCGAGGAGAACGAGCTCGTCCGCCTGGGCGAGGTGATCCGGGGACGGTGCGCGGAGTTCGGCGTCGAGGGCTCGATCGAGGGGATCAGTCCCGGGCCTGTGATCACGACCTACGAGTTCCAGCCGGCGCCGGGCGTCAAGGTGAGCCAGATCGTCAACCTGCAGGACGACCTGGCGCTCGCGCTCAAGGCGGAGGCGGTGCGGATCGACAGGCTGGCCGGGAGGTCGACCCTGGGCATCGAGGTTCCGAACCGCGAACGGGGTCTGATCCGGCTGGGCCCCCTGCTCGACGCGGAGGACTTCCGGCGCTCGCCGTCGCTCCTCACCATGGCCATCGGCACGACGATCCACGGCGAGCCGTACTACACGGACCTGGCGAGCATGCCGCACCTGCTGGTGGCCGGCGCCACGGGTTCGGGCAAGAGCGTCGGCCTGCAGAGCATGATCACCTCGATCCTCTACAAGGCGCGGCGCGAGGAGGTGCAGTTCATCTTCATCGACCCGAAGAGGATCGAGCTGGGCGTCTACGCCGACATCCCGCATCTGAAGACCGAGGTGGTCGTCGAGCCGAAGAAGGCGGCCAACGCGCTGCGCTGGGCCGTGGCCGAGATGGAGCGCCGCTACCGGATGCTGGCCGAGGTCCACGTGCGCAACATCGATCACTACAACCGGGCGATCCGCGACCCCGAAGTCCAGCGCCGGCTGGCGCTGGTCGAGGAGGAGGAGAACGCCGAGGCAACCGTCAGCGACCTGCAGCCGTTGCCCTACTACGTGGTGGTCATCGACGAGCTCGCCGACCTGATGATGACGTCGCAGGCGGAGGTCGAAGCGTCGATCGCGCGCCTCGCCCAGATGGCCCGTGCCGTGGGCATCCACCTGATCGTCGCCACGCAGCGGCCGTCGGTCGACGTCCTCACGGGAACGATCAAGGCCAACTTCCCGTGCCGTATCTCCTTCGCGACGGCCACCCGGCACGACTCCCGGACCATCCTGGACCAGGTCGGGGCCGAGAAGCTGCTCGGCCGGGGCGACATGCTGTTCATGCCGCCCGGGACCTCCCGCGTCCTGCGGTTGCACGGCGCCTACGTGAGCGAGCAGGAGACGGCGGCGCTCATCCGCTGGCTCAAAAAACGGATCGGAAAGCCCGATCTCGATCTCGAGGTGCTCCAGGCCCCCGTCGACGACCGGAGTGGCGGGAGCGGCGGCGGCGACGAGGACGAGCTCTACGAGGAGGCGGCGCGGATGGTCGTCGCCGAGGGCTCGGCTTCGGCGAGCTTCCTCCAGCGCCGACTCCGGGTCGGTTTCTCCCGGGCGGCCCGGCTGGTGGACATGATGGAGCGCGACGGCCTCCTCGGCCCGCCCCAGGGCTCCAAGCCCCGAGAGGTCCTGGTGAAGCCCGATTTCTTCGAGGAGTGGGATCAGGCGCGACGGGAGGTCGGGGACTGAGTGCCGCTCCGGCCCGGGCTGCCGGTGCTAGCATTCCGTCGATGCCAAAACTGGAACCGATCGTATTCTTCGGCACGCCGGAGTTCGCGCTACCCAGCCTGCATGCTCTCTGCGAGTCGAAATGGAAGCCGGCGCTCGTGGTCACCCGTCCGGCGCGCCCCGCGGGCCGCGGCCAGGAGGTCAAGGAGCCGCCGGTGGCGGTGCGCGCCCACGAGCTGGGCCTCGAGGTCGCGCAGCCCGAATCCGTGCGGGACGAGACCTTCCTGGAGCGTCTGCGCGAGCTCGAGCCGGGCCTCGTCGTCGTCGTCGCGTTCGGCCAGATCTTCCCGGCGGAGCTGCTGGATCTGCCGGCCCAGGGTTGTGTCAACGTTCACGCCTCCCTCCTGCCGAAGTACCGAGGCGCGGCGCCGATCTACTGGGCCATCGCCTCCGGCGAGAAGCGCACCGGCGTAAGCGTCCAGCAGATGGTGGAGGCTCTCGACGAGGGGCCGCTGATCCACTGGCAGGACACCGACATCGGACCGGAGGAGACCGCGGGCGAGCTGACCGAGCGCCTGTCGAGCCTGGGCGCCGAGACGCTCCTGGAGGCCCTGGCGACGATGGAGAAGGGCGGCTACAAGGTCAAGAAGCAGTCGGACGACGCGGCGACCTACGCGCACCGCCTGTCGCGTCAGGACGGCAAGATCAACTGGGCGCTGGACGCCCGGGAGATCGCCAACCGGATGCGGGCGGCCAATCCGTGGCCCGGCACCCACGCCATCTTCCGCGGCCGGGAGGTGAAGATCCTGCGGGCCACGCCGATCGACTGGGAGCAGGCTCCCTTCGGCAGCGCGGGCACCTATCTCGGCTTGCGCCAGGGGCGGATCTCGATCCTCTGCGGCGGCAACACGATCCTGGGCCTCGAGCAGCTGCAACGAGCGGGCAAGACGCCGGTGCGGCCGTCGGAGTTCGCCAACGGCGAGCGCCTCCGGGTCGGCGATCGCTTCGCCTGAGCGGGCGGCGGTCATGCCGGGGTTGCCGGGGCCGACGACCAGCCTTCGGAGCGTGGCGGGGGATGCCGTCGAGGGGATCCTCTCCTCCAAGGGGCCCGCGCCGCCCCATCTGGAGAGGGCGATGGCGGGTCTCGGGGGTCGGGACCGCGCCCTCGTGCACGAGCTCACGCTCGGCACTGTGCGCTGGTTGCGTCGCCTGGACGACATCCTCGAGAGGGTCGCGAACCGCCCCCTGCGCCGGGTCGATCACGAGCTTCTCGCGCCTCTGAGGGTCGGCCTCTACCAGCTCCTCTTTCTCGATCGCGTCCCCGCCCACGCCGTGGTGGACGAAGCCGTGAGCGACGCCCGCAGACGGGCGGGGCCGCGGGCGACCGGCTTCGTCAACGCCGTCCTGCGCACGGTGGCCGGCGATCCGCGGCTGGACCGTTGGCCGGTCGAGGATCCCCGACCCGTTCGGCGTCTGGCTCTGGAGACCAGCCACCCGGACTGGCTGGTCGAGCGATGGGTGGAGCGCTTCGGTCTCGAGCGCGCCGCCCGCTCGCTCGTCGCCAACAACCGTCCGAAGCCCCCGCAGGTCCTGGCCTTCCGCCATCGAGGGGGTCCGGAGGCCCTGGCGGAGACTCTGTCGGCCGAGGGCATCGTGACGGAACCCTCCTCCCTCTCGCCCCTCGGGCTGGTGGTCCGCTCGGGCCGACCGCTCGACTCCGAGGCGTTCCGCCGGGGGGAGCTCTACCTCCAGGACGAGGCCAGCCAGGCCTCGGCCCTGCTGCCGCCGCCGGTGGCCGGCGAGCGCATCCTCGACTCGGCGGCGGCACCGGGAGGCAAGGGTCTCGCGATGCTCGCCTACGAGCCGGCGGTGCGTCTCGTCTTCGCCGACCGGTCGCCCGCGAGACTGTGGCTGCTGCGGCGAAACCTCGAGCGACTGGGCCTGGTGAGACCCGTGATCGCCATGGACGCTTCGCACCCCTCGTTGGCGCCGGGGTTCGACCGCGTGGTCCTCGACCTGCCGTGCAGTGGAACGGGCACCCTGCGCAAGAACCCCGAGTTGAAGTGGCGGCTCTCGCCGAGCCGTATCGGCTCCATCTCCCTGCGGGCAAGGCCCTTGCTCGCCGCGGCGGCGGGCCTGCTCGCGGTGGGGGGTAGGCTCGTCATCATCACCTGCTCCCTGGAGCGCGAGGAGAACGAGGAGGCCGTGGCCGAGTTGCTGCGGCGCCGGCGGGAGCTCAGGCCGGACGCGGATTGGGCGGGCCTACCCGAGGGTCTCGCCGCAGGCGTCGAGGCTCCGGGTCTGTGGCGCGTCCATCCCGAGGGCGATCACGACGGTTTCACGGTTAACGTGCTGGTTCGAGCTTCCCGAAGGAATTCCGAAGGTTGACGGCATTGACACCCGCACCGGGAGCCTCTATGTTGTTTTCTCTTTGCGGCTCTATCCTAGAACCAAGAATTAACCGAGGAGGCGAGATGGCTGGAAAGGCGGATGTTGTAGAGCAGATCGTGAACGAGGTGGAGGGTCTCACCAAGAAGCAGGCGGCGGAGGCCTTCGACGCGGCTTTCGGGGCCATCCAGGCTCATCTCCAGAAGGGCGACCGGGTCCAGATCCAGGGCTTCGGCAGCTTCTCCATCTCGGAGCGCGCGGCCCGTGAGGGGCGCAACCCGGCGACGGGCAAGAAGATCAAGATCAAGGCCAGCAAGAACGTCCGGTTCAAGGCCGGCAAGGAGCTGAAGGAGAGCGTCAACTAGCTTCGTCCGGTCTCCTCCGGCGACGAAGCTCGGCCGTCGGAGCGCCAGCGTCCGCGCTCCGACCCGGGCTTCAACGAGTCCCGCCCCGGCGTCCGCCTCCCGACGGGAGGTGCCGACCCACCGGGCGGGATTTTTCTGTTTTGGGGGTCAGCGGATCTGGCGGTACCAGCGCGCCAGGCGGTTCGGAGAGACGCCGAGGGCCCACAGGGCCCAGATGGCCCAGTTCGTGACCACCGTGCGGGTCACGCCGCGTTGGTGGAAACGGCGCGCCGAGGTCGAGACGGGGGGTCCCAGGATCGCCAGCTCGCCCTCGGCCGCCAGCCGGCGGATGAACTCGAGGTCCTCGAGAATGGGCCAGTCGCGGAATCCTCCGAGTCGCTCGAAGACGTCGCGTCGGACGAACTGCGCCTGGTCGCCCAGGGGGATGCGGCCGACCCGGGAGCGGAGGTTCACGAGGCGGGAGCCGAGGGCCAGAGACCTCCGACGGCTGTCGAAGCGGACGAGGAAGCCGCCGCCGACGCAGCCGTCGCGGATCGCCTGGCGAACCGAGTCCAGCCCCCCCTCCGGGAGCCGGGTATCGGCGTGGAGAAACAGGAGGATGTCGGTGTCGAGCTCCGCGGCGCCCCGGTTGAGTTGGATCCCGCGCCCGGGAGCCGATTCGACGACCGTGGCGCCCGCCCGGCGGGCGACCTCGACGGTGCCGTCGCGGCTGCCACCGTCGCTGACCACCACGCGGTCGGCCGCGTCGAGGATGGGGGCTAGGCCCCGGACGAGAGAGGCCTCCTCGTCCAGGGCCGGAATGACGACTCCGACTCGCATGCTGGGGTTCCGGACGGGCGATGGGCCGTCGCCCGGAGTGCTAGCATAGCCAGCTCGGATGACCGACTCCCCGGACCCTTTCAGTCACCTCGACGACACGGGTCGAGCCCGGATGGTGGATGTCTCCGCCAAGCCGGTGACCCGCAGGGTGGCGGAGGCCTCGTGTCGTGTCGTGCTCTCCGCCCGCACCGTGGAGCGCCTCTCGAATCTGCCGAAGGGGGACGCTTACGCGGTGGCGCGCCTGGCGGGCATCCAGGCGGCGAAGCGCACCGGGGAACTGATCCCCCTGGCCCACCCCCTGCCCCTGGATCAGGTGGAGTTGGAGATCGAGCCCTCCGGCGACGGTGTCACCGTTCGGAGCCGCGTCGTGACGACCGCGCGGACGGGAGCCGAGATGGAGGCCCTGGTGGCGTGCTCCACCGCGGCTCTCGCCCTCTACGACATGGTGAAGGCCGTCGAGCGGGACGCCTGGATCACCGAGCTGCGACTCGACGCCAAGTCCGGAGGCCGCAGCGGCGCCTTCCGGCGCGAGCCCTGATGGAGGACTCCCGGGTGACTCTCACGGGTCTCGATCTCCTGCTGCTCGACCCCGGTCGCATCCGGGGTCGCCGCTACGGCCTCCTGGCTCACGCCGCCTCTCTGAGCGCCGAGGCGATGCCGGCCCACCTCGCTCTCCTGGGCACCGGAGCCAGCCCGCCGTCGCGACTGTTCGCTCCGGAGCACGGTTTCTGGGGAGTGGAGCAGGACATGATCCCGGCTCTGGAGCGCCACGATCCGCTCACCGGACTGCCGGTGACCTCCCTGTACGGAGAGGACGCGTCCTCGCTCGCGCCCCGCCCGGAGGTGTTCTCGGAGCTGGACCTGCTCCTGATCGACCTCCAGGACGTCGGCTGCCGCTTCTACACCTACGCCGCCACGGCGGTCTGGGCCGCCGAGGTGGCCCTCTCCCGGGGCTGCGAGGTCTGGGTGCTGGACCGGCCCAATCCCCTGGGTGGCGAGCGGGTGGAAGGCAATCTGCGAAGGGAGGGATTCGAGTCCTTCGTGGGAGCTTTCGAGCTGCCGGTGCGTCACGGCCTGACCCTGGGCGAGCTCGTCCTGCTGGAGGCCGGCCGACGCGGCTGGCCGGCCGAGGGCCTGCAGGTCGTGGCCGCCAAGGGCTGGAGCCGGTCCGCCGGTTGGCTGGAGACGGGCCGGCCGTGGGTCGCCCCGTCGCCCAACATGCCCACTCCCGGTACCGCGCTGCTCTATCCGGGCCTGTGCCTGGTGGAGGGCACGACGTTGTCGGAGGGGCGGGGGACCACCCGGCCCTTCCAGCTCGTCGGAGCGCCGGACGTGGACCCGGTCGCGGTGGCGGAGGCCCTGGCCATCGCGGCGCCTCCGGGAGTCCGCTGCACGCCGACCCTCTTCCGCCCCCAGTTCCAGAAGCACACCGGGGAGCTGTGCGGCGGCGTGGAGCTGATCGTCACGGATCCCTCCGCCCTGTCTCCCTTCCGCCTCGGCGTGGCGGTGCTCGCCGCCTTCCGGAAGACGGCCCCCGAGACCTTCGAATGGCGTCACGAGCCCTACGAGTTCGTGACCGACCGTCCCGCGATCGACCTCCTGGCGGGCGACGACGGTCTGCGTCTGGAGCTCGATGCCGGAGGCGACGGTCGGAGCTGGATCGAGGGCTGGGCGGGCGACGAGGAGGCCTTTCGGATCGAGCGGCGACCGTCGCTGCTCTACCCGGAGGGTGGCGCGTGAGACCGCCGCACCGGCTGCGGGTCGAGGTCTCCGCCGGACACTTCCAGGCGCTGTTCGAGGCGGCCCGCCGCGGCGGAGTTCGCATCGGCTGGCTCGAGTTCTCCGAGCCGGCCCCTCCGGAGAGCCTGGGCACCGCGGCCCGGGCGGGCGCCCTGCGGGCGGTGGCGGTCGGTCGGGAGGGCTCGGTGGCGGTCAAGGGCCGCCGGGGCCAGCCGGTCCTGGACGACCTCGTGCGCGAGCACTTCGCGGGGTGTCGGCTGGTCCTGGTTCTCGGCGGGGCGGCCGACGCGCCGCTCCTCGAGCCGGCGGAGGAGGGTTGGAGGGTGGCCGGCGCCGAAGGTCGATCGGTCCTGTGGAGCACGGAGGAGCTGCTGGCCCGGCTGGGTCGCCCGCGGTTGCCGGCGGCGCTCGGCGGGGGTCGTGAAGAGCCGGCTTGACCCCCTCCGGGTCGAGTGCCAGAATGCCGCTTTGCGGCAACTCGATCTTCCTCGCCGCCCCCTCCGGAAATCTCTCCCGACGCACCCGAAAGGTTGACATGAGCGATCCGATCCGCTTCTTCCTTCCCGGTCCCACGTGGGTGAGGCCCGACGTCCGCGAGGCGATGACCGCACCGTCCATCGGGCATCGGTCGCCCGAGTTCAAGGCGCTCTACGCCTCCCTCGAGCCGCGTCTGCGGCAGGTCTTCCGTACCGAGGGTGAAGTCCTCATGGCCTCGGGCAGCGCGACTCTCGTGATGGAGGCCGCGGTCATCTCCACGGTGGGCGAGCGCGTGCTCAACCTGACCTGCGGCGCCTTCTCCGAGCGTTGGCACGCGGTCTCGAAGGCCGTGGGCAAGGAGGCCGAGCAGGTCGCCGTGCCCTGGGGCAGGGCCATGGATCCGGAGCTGGTGCGCCAGGCCCTGCGCCGCGGTCGCTACGACGTCGTCACCACGGTGCACAACGAGACCTCGACCGGCGTCCTGAACCCGTTGCGGGAGATCGCTCGCGCGGTGCGCGAGGAGAGCGACGCCCTGGTGCTCGTGGACACGGTCTCCTCGCTGGCGGGCGCCCCGGTCGAGACGGACGCCTGGGGTCTGGACATCGTGCTGGCGAGCGTCCAGAAGGCGCTGGCGATGCCGTCCGGCCTGACCGTCGCCGCGTTCTCGGAGCGGGCGGCCCGGCAGGCGGAGACGGTGGAGCACCGCGGCTTTTACACCGACCTCCTGCGCTATCGCGACAAGCACCGTGCCGGGGGCACGATCACGACCCCGGCGATCCCCGTCGTGTACGCGATGGACCGTCAGCTCGACGTGATCCTCGAGGAGGGCATGGAGGCGCGCTGGGAGCGGCACCGGGCGCTGCGCGACCGGACCGCCGAGTGGGCCGGCCCCCGGGGCTTCGTGTACGCTTCGGAGGCCGGGCACCGGTCGCCCACGGTGAGCTGCCTGGAGCCCCCCGAGGGCACGGCGGCGCCGGATCTGGTCCAGGCCCTCCGGGAGCGGGGATGGACCGTGGGCGGTGGCTACGGCGCCTGGAAGTCCCGGACCTTCCGCATTGGCCACATGGGCGAGGTTCGCCCCGCCGATCTCGATCGGCTCCTCGCCACCATCGACAACCTGGTCGCCGCCGAGTCCTAGGCCTGCGCCCGACCTCCAAATTGGACTGCTAGCCGGAGCCTCCCGATGTATCGCATTCTCATTGCCGATCCCCTGCATCACGCCGCCCTGGAGGTCTTCTCGGAGGCCGGGGCCGAGGTCCACGAGCTCACCGGCGAGGAGCGGCCACGGCTGCAGGAGGTCGTGGTCGACTACGACGCGATCGTCGTGCGCAGCTCCACGCGGGTCGACGCCGGCGTCCTTCGCGCCGGCCGCAAGCTCAAGGTCGTGGGCCGGGCCGGCATCGGTGTCGACAACGTGGACGTGGCCGCGGCGACGGAGATGGGGGTCCTGGTCGTCAACGCGCCGACCGCCAATCTGCTGTCGGCCATCGAGCACACGTTCGCCCTGCTGCTGTCGCTGGCGCGCAACGTCTCGCGGGCCGACGCTTCCCTCAAGGCCGGAAACTGGGATCGCAAGAGCTTCGTGGGCGTCGAGCTCCAAGGCAAGACCCTGGGGATCGTGGGCTTCGGCCGCATCGGGCAGCGCGTCGCCGCGCGGGCGGCGGCCTTCGAGATGAAGGTGGTGGCCTACGATCCGTTCCTCGACCCGGCCGTCGCCGAGCGCCTGGACGTGGAGCTGCTGTCGCTCGACGAGCTCCTGCCCGTCGCCGACATGGTGACGCTGCACACGCCGCTGACCGAGCAGACCCGGAACCTGCTGGACGGCGACCGGATCCGCTCGATGAAGCCCGGCGCGCTCCTGGTCAACTGCGGACGGGGCGGCGTGGTGGACGAGGCGGCGCTCCTGCGGGCGCTGGAGGACGGGCACCTGGCGGGAGCCGCGCTCGACGTCTTCGCCGAGGAGCCGCCGCAGAGCTTCGACCTCATGCGGCATCCGCGGGTGGTGGCGACGCCCCACATCGGCGCCCAGACCCGGGAGGCTCAGGAGCGGGTCGCGAGCGACACGGCGCGCATGGTCCTCGATGCCCTCGGCGGCTCGATGACGGTCACCGCCGTCAACCTCCCATTCCGGCCGGCCGGGGGCCGGGCGGAGCCGTACCTCAAGCTCGGCGAGCAGCTCGGCTCGCTGGCGAGCGGTCTGATCGGAGGCAGCCTGCGTCGCCTGCAGGTGGACCTGTGGGGGGTCGAGGAGGCGCTGCGGGTGCCGGTGACCGTCGCCTCGCTGAAGGGCGCCCTGACCCCCTTCCTCGGCGGGGGGGTCAACTACGTCAACGCCGAGAAGGTGGCCGAGAGCCGCGGCATCGAGGTGGTGCGCTCCACCCACCATCACGGCGGCGAGTACCCGCATCTGGTGGAGATCCGCCTGGAGGGCGAGGGCGGCCGCACGGTCTCCCTCGGCGGTACCCTGTTCGCCCAGCGGGATCCCCGCGTCGTCAGCTTCGAGGGCTACCGCCTGGAGTTCCGCCCCGAGGGCATCCTCCTCGTGCTCACCAACAGCGACGTGCCGGGGGTCGTCGGTCGGGTCGGCACCCTGCTCGGCGAGGCCGGCGTCAACATCGCGGAGATCCACCTCGCGCGCGAGGACGATCGCGACGACGCCATGGCCGTCCTCCGACTGGACGAGCAGCCGGCGCCGGAGGTCCTGGCCGCCCTCGCCGCCCTGCCGGAGGTGCGCACCACGCGGGTGGTCGAGCTGGGGTAGAGAGAATGCGAATCGCTCTCATCTTCGGCGGACGCTCGGTGGAGCACGAGGTCTCCGTGACCTCGGCCCGCACGGTCGACCAAGGGCTCCGGGCGGCTGGGCACGAGGTCGTGCCCCTCGCCGTCGGACGCCGTGGCCACTGGCACGCGCCGGAGGTCTCGCGGCGGGTGCTGGACGACCGCCAGGCGGCCGTCCAGGAGAGCGACGGGGCGGTCGCCCCGACCCTCGGCCATCTTGTGGAGGCGCGGGCCGACGTGGCCTTCCCCCTGATCCACGGCACTTGGGGCGAGGACGGCACCCTCCAGGGGCTGCTCGAGATGGCGGACCTGCCGTACGTCGGGGCCGGCGTGACGACGAGCGCCGTCGCCATGGACAAGCTCCAGGCCAAGCGGGTCCTCGCCGCCGCCGGCCTGCCGGTGGTGGAGTGGGCCACGGTGACCCGTCGCGACCTCGACGAGCGCGGCGAGGAGGCGCTCGCGGCGGCCCGGGAACTCGGAATGCCGCTGTTCGTCAAGCCCAGCGTCGGTGGCTCCAGTGTCGGGGCCCACCGGCTGGCCGACCCGAGCTGTCTCGAATCCACCGTGCGCGAGGCCCTGCGCTTCGACGACGTGGCGCTGGTGGAGCGGGCCGTCGAGGGCCGGGAGCTCGAGTGCGCCGTCCTCGGCTATCGCAGGCTCAGCGCGTCGGCTGTGGGTGAGATCGTGCCGGCGGGCGAGTTCTACGACTACGCGGACAAGTACCTGGACGATGCCGCCGAGCTCCACGCCCCGGCGGAGATCCCGGAGGAGACCGGGCGCGCGCTGCGGCGCATGGCCGTCGAGGCCTTCGCGGCCCTCGGCGGCTGGGGGATGGCCCGGGTCGACTTCTTCCTCACCCCCGAGGGCGGGTTGCTGATCAACGAGATCAACACGCTGCCCGGCTTCACGGCGATCTCGATGTACCCACGCCTGTGGGCCGTGTCGGGTCTGCCGCTCCCCGGGCTGGTCGACCGGCTCGTGACGATCGCCGTGCGTCGCCACCGCGACAGGGCTCGCCTGGACGAGGGGATCCGGGCCTGGCTCGACGAGCTGTCGGGCCGCTGCGGCTGAGGCGACGGGCTCCCCGGCGACGGCTCTCCAGCGACGGGCTCTCCAGCGAGGGGCCGGAGCTCAGCCAGCGGCGCGGATCCAGGCGTCCACGCCGAGCGCTCGCAGTCGATCCATGGCCCGCCGGGCGTCGTCACGGTTTCGGAAGGGCCCGAGGACGACCCGGTGCCACGAGCCCTCGGAGTCGATCTTCGCCTCCTCGCCGGCCGCCTCGAGGCGCCCGGCCAGCTCTCGGGCCCGGTGCTCCTCCCGGAAGGCGGCGGCCTGGACCAGGTAGGCCTCAGCGGCGGGGAGGGGCTCCGGCCCGGCGACCCAGCGGATCTCCACCCGAGCGGTCCCGGGTCCGATCATCTCGATCTCCCGTGCCGCCTTGCGGGACAGGTCGATGATGCGACCGCGCACGAAGGGCCCCCGATCGTTGATCACCACCTGCACCCGCCGTCCGTTGTCCAGGTTCTCGACCTCGACCCGGGAGCCGAAGGGCAGGGTCTTGTGAGCGGCCGTCATCCGGTCCATGTCGTAGCGCTCGCCGCTGGCGGTCCGCCTGCCGTGGAAGGGGTGTCCGTACCAGGAGGCGATGCCACGCTCGACGTAGGTCGGCCCCGGCGGCTCCGGGGCTCGCCGCGAGAAGCAGGCCAGCGACGGCGCGAGAAGCACGATCAGCGCCAGGAAGGCCAGGCGACGGGCTCGTCGCGCGAGCCTCCCCCGGCACCCTCGGGCTCGGGCTCCGGATCGTCCCGCGTCGCGTCTCAGACCCGGGGACCCTCCACCTCGGCGCCGTCCGCGCCCTCCAGGGCGGGCTCGACGACGGCCTCCAGGAACTCGTCGACCTGCTCGGGTGCCCGGCCGACGAACCTCTCGGGTCGCATCGTGGGCTCGACCTCTTCGTGCGTGAGACGGAAGTCGGGGTCGTCGACGATGCGCTCCACCAGGGCGTTCTCCCCCCCGGCCGCAACCGAGGCGTGGGCCTCCATGCTGTAGCCGCGGATCCGCTCGTGCAGCTCCTGGCGGTCGCCGCCGCGCTTGGCGGCCTCCATGAGAAGCGTCTCGGTGGCCATGAACGGCAGCTCGCGGGCAACGCGGGCGGCGACCCCGCTCTCGCGCACACTGAGTCCCTCGGCGATGTGCGCGGCCAGCGACAGGACGGCGTCCGCGCACAGGAAGCTGTCGGTCAGGACGAGACGTCGGTTCGACGAGTCGTCGAGACTGCGCTCCAGCCACTGGGTGGCCGCGTTCAGCGGGCCGTTGAGTGAATCGGTCAGCAGGCGACGCGCCAGTCCGCACATCCGCTCCGAGCGCACCGGGTTGCGCTTGTAGGCCATGGCCGAGGAGCCCACCTGGCGGTCGTCGAACGGTTCCGAGAGCTCGCCCAGCCCCTGGAGCAGTCGGATGTCGGTCCCCATCTTGTGCACCGTCTCGGCGACGCCGGCGAGGAGCTGGAGGACGCGGGTGTCCTGCTTACGGGGATAGGTCTGGCCGGTCACCGGGAAGGACCCGGCGAAGCCGAGGCGCTCCGCGATGCGCCGGTCGAGTCGCCGCACCCTGTCGTGGTCGCCGTCGAACAGCGTCAGGAAGCTCGCCTGGGTGCCGGTCGTCCCCTTGGCTCCCCGGCAACGGAGCTGCCGCCGTCGTCGCCGCGCCTCCTCCAGGTCGAGCAGGACGTCCTGAAGCCACAGGCAGGTGCGCTTGCCGACGGTGGTGAGCTGAGCCGGTTGCAGGTGGGTGTAGGCGAGGCAGGGGGTAGCCCGGGTCCGCCGGGCGAAGTCGGCGAGTGCCCGCGCCGTCGAGACCAGGCGTCGCTCGACCAGCCCGAGGGCCTGGGCGACGATCATCACGTCCACGTTGTCGGTGACGAAGGCGCTGGTCGCGCCCAGGTGGAGGACGCCTCCCGCCTCCCCGGCCTGCTCCGCGAAGTGCCGCAGGTGGGCCACCACGTCGTGCCGGGTCTCGCGCTCGATCTCGGCAACCCGCTCGAGGTCGAGTCTCGGCGCCGCCTGGCGCAGCGCGGCGATCTGCTCCTCCCGGATCGGCAGGCCGAGCTCGCGTTGGCTCTCCGCCAGCTCGATCCACATCCGTCGCCAGAGGCCGTAGCGATGCTCGTTGGTGAAGAGCGTCGCCATCTCCCGGGAGGCGTAGCGTTCGTGGAGGGGATTCTGGGGGGTGGAGGAGGGCGTCGTCATCGGGTGGAATCATACCCGGGTCCGCCGCGGGCCGGGCGTCCCCGGGTCGACCGCCGCCGGTTCGGTGGGGACCCTCCCGACCGTCCCTCCGCCTGCTAACCTGCCCTTCTCACCAACTATCTACTGCGAGGTCGTATGTGCCTGAACCTGCTGCGTTACGCTCCCGTCGGCCTCCTCGACGTACCGACAGTACGCCTGCGTCGGCCTCGGTCGCAAGCCTTGCATCTTCAGGCACCTACG
>CAJQNK010000294.1 GCA_905479655.1 uncultured bacterium
GGTGCTTGGAGATGCAAGGCTTGCGACCGAGGGCGACGCAGGCGTACTGTCAGTACGTCGAGGAGCCCGACAGGAGCGTAACGCCGCAGGTTCAGGTACATACGGCCTCGCAGTAGACAGTTGGTGAGAAGGGCAGGCTAGATCCAGTCAGGCGTCGGCGGGCTCCGCGGACGCCTCCCGGTAGAGTCTCGTCCCGGCCAGCGCGGCGAGGTTCATCTCGACGAACCCCGTGAGTCCCCAAGTGATCAGCAACGAGTCGGGGAACAGCCCCATCACCTTGTATCCCAGGAGCGACAGGACGTAGCCCCCGAGCCACAGGGCGGTCGCGACGATCATGGCGGTCTTGGGCCCGGGTCCCAGCCGCGGCATGGCCAACGCGTAGAAGAACACGAGCGCGAGGCCTCCCAGGACGCTGGCCACGAGGGGCACGGCCATGCCGGCGCCCGCCGGAGTGAAGTCCATGAACAGGCCGTGCTCGGCCAACGAGCTCACCATCTGCTCCATGGTCAGCACCCCCGCGAGGCCCTCGAGGAAGAAGGTGACGCCTCCCGCGAGAAGGCCGCCGAGCAGCACCCGCCGCCAGTTGATTCCGGACATACCGCCTCCTTGATCTCGGTCGAGTCTACAGGGGTCTGAGGTACGCCCTCGCCGGCGAACCCTACTTCACCCACACGGTCTTCACGTTGACGAACTCCCGGATGCCGAAGGGCGAGAGCTCGCGGCCGTAGCCCGACTCCTTGATGCCGCCGAAGGGGAGCCGCGGGTCGCTCTTGACCAGGCCGTTGACGAAGCAGGCACCGGCCTCCAGGTGGTGCGCGGCGATCATCTCGCCCCGCGCCACATCCCGGGTGAAGACCGCGGCGCCCAGGCCGAAGGCCGTGTCGTTGGCGACCCGGACGGCCTCCGCCTCGTCGTCGACCGGGATCACGGCGGCCACCGGCCCGAAGAGCTCCTCGTCGTAGGCGGGCATCCCCGGGGCGACGTCGGTCAGCACGGTGGGCGGGTAGTAGGCGCCGGGACCGTCGGGCGCCTCGCCTCCCAGCAGCACCGTGGCGCCGCGCTCGATCGATTCCCGAACCTGGCGGTGAAGGTCGTCGCGCAGGTCGGTCCTCGCCTGGGGGCCGATGTCGCTGGCTTCGTCCAGCGGGTCGCCCAGGGTGCGCGCCGCCATGGCCTCGACGAATCGCTCCTGGAACTCCGGGAGGATCCGCCGCGGGACGACGAATCGCTTCGCGGCGATGCACGACTGGCCGGAGTTGAGCAGACGGGCGTTGGCGCAGGTCTCGGCCGCCTCGTCCAGGTCCGCGTCCTCGAGGATCACATAGGGGTCGCTGCCGCCGAGCTCCAGCACGGTCTTTTTGATCAGCGAGCCGGCCTTGGCGGCCACCGCCCGGCCGGCGGGGGTCGAGCCCGTGAGGGTGACGGCGGCGACGCCGTCGTGCTCGATGACGGATCCGACCCGGGAGCCGACGATCACCAGCGTGCGGAAGATCTCGCTCGGGAAGCCGGCTTCGTGGAGGATGGACTCGATGGCCAGAGCGCACCCCTGGACGTTCGAGGCGTGCTTCAGCAGGCCGGCGTTGCCCGCCATCAGGGCCGGGGCCGCGAAGCGAAACACCTGCCAGAAGGGGAAGTTCCAGGGCATGACCGCCAACACGACACCGAGGGGCCGGAAGGCCACGTAGCTGCGCGAAGCGTCGGTCGTGACCCTCTGGTCGGCCAGGAACTCCTCGGCGCCGTCGGCAAAGTAGTCACAGACCCAGGCACACTTTTCCGCCTCCGCCCGGCCCTGGGCCAGGGGCTTGCCCATCTCCGTCGCCATGAGGCGACCCCACTCGTCCGCCCGCTCGCGGAGAAGGGTGGCGGCCCGACGGAGCGGCTCGGACCGTTCGTCGAAGGAGCGATCCCGCCAGGAGCGTTGGGCCCGAACGGCCTGTTCCACCGCGCGAGCCACGTCGCGGTCCTCCGCCTGTTCGAAGAGACCCACGCGGCTCCCGTCGTGAGGGTTGAGGGACTCGAGGTGTGGGAGGTCGGTTCTTGGGGTCGACATGAGCCGAGTCTAGCTCTGGCCTGGCTTTTGCACTGACCACGCATCGAGGAGGGTTCATGTCGAGCGAAGCCATCGGCCGCATCAAGCTGGGATCCCTGGCCGGGCTGGCCGGGGGCGTGGTCTTCGCCGTGGTGCTGTCGATCTACGGCGGGCTCCTGGAGATCGGCCGTCTGGTCGGTGATCCCTCTCCCGCGACGAGCCTCTTCCTCCACCTGTCGATTGCCGCTGCCGGCGGCGGTCTCTTCGGCTTCGTCCTCGTGCGTCGGCCGCGGCCTTGGTCCGGTGCGGTCGTGGGCATCCTCTACGGAGGACTCTGCTACGCCTTGGGTCAGTTGACCCTGCTGCCGACGCTGGACCTGGTCGGGCGCGAGATCGTCGAGGCGTGGGGCGCGGCCGCCACGGTCGCCGCGGTCCCCGCGCTGGTGGGCCATCTTCTGTACGGTCTGACCCTGGGCGTGCTCTATCCCAGGCTCGCCGACCCGGCGGCGCGCTGGGCACGCCCCACCGAGCGGCCCGGCCCCAGTCGGGGGCGGCGTCTCGTGTGACCGGAATGGGCCGGCTCGACACAGTTGAGCCCGGTCCGTTCGCCGGTGGCCCCCCCGGCCCGTCCGAAGAGGAGTCGCCTCGGCCCTCCGAACCGCTGTCCTCAGTCGCCGGTCGTCCCGCCGACAGAGCCGCGCCGGCCGGCGACGATGGCGCCCAAACCGGCCACCGCCGCCACGACGCGGGTGGTGACACCGAGCCACGGGACCTGACCGAGCGGCACCAGCAGGCAGATCCCGATCAGAACGCCTAGCCACGGCCTGGGCGCTCTCCCGCCGGCCGCCAGGAGGCGCCCTCCCAACCAGGCGGCCGCCACGACGGGCCCGACGAGGAACGCTCCCAGCCAACTCAGGAAGAAGCCGAGGAGGAGACAGAGGAGGCCTCCGACCGCGAGCGCGAAGGCCAGGGCGCCGAGACCCGCAGAGCCGGCCGCGATGGCGAAGAGGAGCGAGATGACGAAGAGCAGAAGGGACCCGGCCAGCAGCACGGGCAGAGCGACCAGGCCGAGGAGGAGGACCGTCCCCGGCTGCCGGTCGAGCTCGCCGGTCCAGGGTTCCAGCCGGCCCGGCAGCAGGCCGGCGAGCAGCAGCCCGACCACGGCGAGGCTCGAGAGCCCCCGCAGGACCGTCACCCAGATCGGCGGCCCCGCCTCCTCATCCTCGACGGCCACCGGAGCTTCCCGCTCGATACGGCCCGAGACCACGGCGTCCGGGTCGAGGCTGGCTTCCTGGCTCGAGGTGTAGACGAGGTCGCCACCGAGACGGGCTCCCGGTCCGAGCGTGAGTCCCGCGGGGGCCGACGGGAGGGGCTCGGGGGTCGGGATCATGGCGAGCCAGGGAGACGGGTCGGCCCCTGAGGCCATCTCGAGGCGAACCGTCCCGCGAACCGCTCCGTCGATCTCGAAGTTGCCGCCACCGCCGACGACCTCGCCGTCGACCGAGCCGCCCAGGTGGGCGACCTGGCTGCGCAGATAGGCCCCACCCCCGATCCGACTGTTCCTGGATGACTCGAAGGCGAAGCCGGCCGCGAAGACGTCGCCTTCGACCGTGGCTCCCTTCTTGATGAAGAGGCCCAGACCCGCGATCCTCGCGTCGTCACCCACGTGTCCTTCGATGACCACCACCTGGCCGGCGGCCAGCAGGTCCCCGGTGACCTCGCCCCGCACCCGGACCTCCCGGCCCGAGGCCACGAGGTCGCCGAGGACGGTCCCCTCGATCAGGACGGTGTCGGCCGTCGCGTAGAGGTCGCCCTCCACGACCTCGCCCACGGCGACGACCACCTGCTCGCCGCCGCGGAACTCGGCCGCGGGGACGACGTTCGCGACGAGAAACAGGGCTCCCGCGAGGACGCCGCGGGTTACCCGGCTCGGCCGCCGAGGAGAAAAGCAGTGGCGAGGGTCTCCCATCGGTCGATTCTCCCACATCCGTCGATCGCCGGAGGGTCCGGGCGGCCGCCTCGGCCGCGGAGTCACTCGGGGGGCCGCTCTTCGAGCCTTCGGCCGGCGCTCCGGAGCCGTAGCCGGGTCGAGGGAGCGCGGGTTCCGCGCCCGGCGACGCTCCGGAACGCGCGGCTCGATCCGCGGGCCTTGGAACGGGAGCACTGGGACGCGACCGCCCCGCTCCGGCGGGCCTCGGTGACTCTCCTACACGAGCTTCGGAGGGCGGCCGATTCCGGGAGCTGCGCCTCGCGCTCTAGAGTCCGAGCTGGAGGAGGATCCCAGTGGCGAACTTGGTCCACACACCGCAGGCAGAGCAGGCCGTGATGCCGCCTCTCGAACTGAACGACATCGAGGCGACGAGACGTCATGCCCGGGAGCTCGGGCGCGCCCTGATGGCAGAGCGGAAGGCGCGCGAGAAGGTCGAGAAGGACCTCCGCAAGTTGAACCGCGTCGTCGATCACAGCCCGGCGATGGCGATGCTGCTGGACACCGATGGCCGGATCGAGACGGTGAACCTGCGCGTGTCCGCCGTGACGGGCTTCCGCATCGACGAGCTGGTGGGTCAGCCGCTGGACATCCTCGCTACGGAGGCGAGCCGGCGGGAGCTCTATCCGCGCCTGTGGGGCGCGGTCCGCAAGGGCCGCGAGTGGCAGGGCGAGATCGAGCATCGGCGCAAGGACGGCCGACCGCTCTGGGTCAGCCTCTCCCTCAGTCCGGTGACCGAGCCCGATGGCGCCGCCTCGGGGTATGTCGCCATCCTCCTCGACATCTCCGAGGCGCGGCGCGCGGAACAGATGCTGCGCAAGGCGAATCGACAGTTGCAGAAGGTGAGCGACCTCAAGTCGTCCTTCGTCTCGACCGTGTCTCACGAGCTCAGGACTCCGCTGACCGCCATCCGCAACTCGCTGGACATCCTGGCCACCGCCCCGGAAGGCGAGGACCGTCAGCGCTTCCTCGGCGTGGCGGTGCGCAACGTCGATCGTCTGACCCATCTCGTCAACGACCTGCTGGACCTCAACCGGGTCGAGGCCGGGCGGATGAGCTTCAACTTCAGCGAGGTCGAGCCGGCTCGGCTCATCGAGGAGGTGGCGTCGACCTTCCAGGCGCAGGCCTCGGCCGGACAGGTCCTCCTGGGCTGTCAGCTCCCGTCTGGCCTGCCGTCGTTGTGGGCCGACCCGGCCCGGATCAGTCAGGTGCTCGGCAACCTGGTCTCCAACGCCCTCAAGTTCACGGGTCCGGGCGGACGGGTGATCCTGGAGGCCCACTCCGGAATCGACGAGGTGGAGCTCGCGGTGCGTGACACCGGGATCGGCATGACCCCGGATCAGGTCCGGAAGATCTTCGACCCCTTCTACCAGGTGGAGGAGGCTTCGTCCGCCCTGCGGGAACGGGAGCTGAGGGGCTCCGGCCTGGGGCTGGCCATCGCCCGCGACCTGGTGGCGGCCCATGGCGGCAAGCTCCGCGCCGAGAGCGCGCCGGGCGAGGGAAGTCGCTTCGTGCTCACCCTCCCGGTGGCCGGGCCGGCGGCGAAGGAGATGACGGACCTCGAGGCCGAGTTCCAGAAGTACCGCGAGCACCCGTTCTTCGGCGTGCTCTCGATCCCCCTGCCGGCGGAGTGGGACGGGGACGACCCGGAGGTGCGGGGTGAGAGGCTCGCGGCGCTTGCCAGGGAGCTGCGCGGGCACCTGCCCCGTCCCTCGGACCGGATCGTCGCCCAGCCGGCTCACCGGCGTCTCGTCCTTACCTTCCTCGGCACCGACAAGGCCGGCTGCCAGGTCGTCAGCGACCGCCTGGCCCGGGGCGTCGCCGCCCGTCCGGCCTCCCTCGAGGGGCTCGGCGCGGTGATCCCCAGGCTGCGAGGTCCCGCGGTCTACCCCGACGACGGGACCAGCGCCCGCGACCTGTTGGATGCTGCCGAGAACCCGATCCCGTCTGACCTCAATGAAGGAGAGTGCCATGAATGAAGATGTGCCGAAGATCCTCGTTGTAGACGACGAGCCCGATCTGCTGGCGACACTCCAGTACCGGCTGCGCCAGGAGGGTTGGGAGGTTCTCGTGGCGCGGAACGGACTGGAGGGCCTCGGCGCCGTGCGCGCCAAGGAGCCCGATCTGATCATCCTCGACGTCATGCTCCCGGGAGAGAACGGCTACCGGGTGGCGAAGATGATCCGGGAGGACGAGAAGCTCGGGGTCTACCCGCGCAGGACGCCGATCCTCCTCCTGACGGCCCGCGATCTGTCCGGAGACCCGGACCGCGAGAAGATGTTCATGGAGTTCAGCCAGGCGGATCGGATGATGTACAAGCCTTTCGACATGGTGGAGCTGCTCGGCACCGTGCGCGCCCTGCTCGATCCGGTGGCGGTCTCTTGAGGCGCGGTGGGATGGGGCCGGCGGAGGTCGTACTCATGGCGTGGCGCGTCGCGGCCGGCCTCCTGTCCCTCTTCCTCGTGGGAGGGGGGACGCTCAGAAGCCAATGACGAGGCCGCCCCGGACCTCGAACTGGTCGAGCGTCTCGGCGGAATCGTAGGAGTAGCAGGAGCCGAACCGGTCGCAGAACAGCTCCTCGTTCTCGTCGATCAGGGTGGACAGCCACCGTCCCTCGAGGCGGACGCCCAGGTGGCGATCGAACATCACCTTCAGACCGCCGCCGAATCCCCAGGAGAGTCGGGTCTCGCTGTCGAAACCCGCGTCGACCGGGTCGAGCTCGGTGGCTCCGACGCTACCGACGAGAAACGGTCGGAGCTGCCCTCGACCCCATTGGTAGAGGAGCCCGAGATGCAGGACATCCACGTCGACATCCCCGAGGGATTCGACCGGCCCCAGGAAACCGAGGTCGAGGCCGAGGTCGGTCTCCTGCCGGCTGAAGGCCAGCTCGAGCTGGAGGTTGCGACTGACTCCCAGGTCGAGGAGGAGGCCCCAGGACGCTGCGTCGTCGAGGTCGAGATCCTCGACGAAGGGCCCCAGGTCGTCGAAGCCCCGAACCTGGAAGTCACCGCCGGAGCGGTAGCCGGCGAAGGGGGTGATCTCCACCCGCTGGGCCTGGACCGCGGCCGGTGCCAGGAAGGTCGCGAGGCCGATGAGAACGGCGGTCAGGATCGTGAGAGCGGGAGTCGTGAGTCGCATCGAGGGGCTCCTTCCAGGGTCGATGGAGGCGACGCCCTCCGAGGCGCTTCCTCCGGCATCCACGGACCTTCGGCTGCGAGATCGGTGCCAGGGCGAGACCGAAGCGCAGGGCGACCCGGCGTCTCCGACCGCGCGACGGCCGTCCGCGGCGCTCGACGGAGAATCCCCCCGGTGCTGGGTTCGTACCTGATCGCAGGACGACCCTCGGCTAGCCTGACCTTCTCACCCAATTGTCTACTACGACCTACGGCCTCTCGCAACGACACCCGGTGAGAAGGCCAGGCTAGCGGATCGGGCCACCGGAGAGCCGTGGAGCGGCACGTCGTCCCGTCGATCGCGACGCGGACGGCGTGTGGGTCGTCGAGCGGGAGCTGTGGCTTCGGGACGACTGAGCCCCGTCCGACCCCCGATGCGGATCACCGGCGGTTCGCGAGGGCCCCGGGCACGGTGCCCCGGACCGCGGAGGTGACCCGGTCCCCCGGGTCGGCGGCCAGGACTCCGCAGCTCCAGTTCGTCCCGTCCGTGGCTCCGGCGACGCTCGTCCCGAGGCTCTCGTTGCGACACACGACGCCCTCGGCCACGAAGCCGTTCACCGTGCCCTGGACGGTCGTGCCGTCGGCGTCGCCGCGGACGGCGGTGCCGACCGGATCTCCGGGATCCGCGGAGAATCCCGCCCCCGTGCAGTCCCAGGCCTCGGCGCCGCCGAGCGGCACGAGGGTGGTGTCGCCGTTGGTGAGGTCGCGGCAGGCGGCGCCCAGCGGGGTCAGACCCGAGACGGTGCCGCCGATGGCGACGCCGGAGCACAGCTCGGGACCGGGCAGGGCGGCCATGACGATGCCCCAGCCGTAGGTGTTGTTGGGGACCTGGTCCCCCGGTACGCCGCCGCACTCCTCGCTGGTCTCGAGAGAGACTGTGTTCGCGCGCAGGAAGAACTCCATCGCGTCGAGCTCGCCAGCGAGGCAGGGCTGGGCCGAGATCATGAGCGCGGCCAACCCGGTCACGTGAGGCCCCGACATGCTGGTGCCGTCGAAGCCGGCGTAGTCGGCCGGCGGGATCGAGGAGCGCACGTCCTCGCCCACCGAGACGAAGTCGGGCTTCAGCCGGTCGCTGCCGTCCACGGAGACGGGGCCGCGAGCCGAGAAGCCGGAGACCTCGCCGAAGAAGTTCACGGAGCCCACCGTCCACGCCGCGTCGTAGATCGCCGGCGGCGCGTCGACCGACTCGCAACCCGGACCGTCGTTGCCCGCCGAGGCCACGACCACGATCCCGGCGGTGGTCAGCGCCTCCACCGACGCGCGCAGGACCTCCGGGTCGGTGCAGCCCTCGTCGGGCGGGCATCGCCAGGAGTTGTTGACGACGTGGGGCGCGAGCTCGGGCCGCGGGTCGTTGCCCTGGAGGTCGGTCGGCGCCAGGAAGAACTGGAAGCACTCCATGTAGGTGGCGGGGGTCCCGACGCCCTGGTCCATGTTGCGGCAGCCGATCCAACGGGCGCCCGGAGCCATGCCGATCTGGTTGCCCGCTCCGTCGTCGCCTACGACGACTCCGAGGGTCGCCGTGCCGTGGTCGGTGTCGTCGCACGGCTCCTGCGAGTCGGTGCCGCAGCGGCCGCCGCCGGTGTGGATCGCGTCCCACCAGTTGTGGTCGTGGCCAGCGGTCTCGCCGTCCCAGCCCCGGTAGGCGTCGATCAGCGCGGGGTGGGTCCAGGCCTGGCCCGAGTCCGCCGCTGCCACGACCACCCCCTCGCCGGTGATGCCGGCCGCCCAGAAGACCTCGGGCGCGCCCGTGGAGTCGATCCCCGGCTCGGGTGTGCGCCCCCCGCCGGCCATCGGCTGGGGTGTCGGAAGCCGGTTCGCCACCCGGGGGTTGGCCGAGATCCGAGCCACCTCCGGGCGCTCGGCGAGCGCCTCGAGGGTCGGTCCGTCGACGTGCGCCACGACGAGGTTGACGATCCAGAGGGGGCGGGCCTCCACGCCTCGCGCGGCGAGCCAGGCGAGGAGCGGCGCCTGCGTGCGCTGCGCCACCGTCGTGAGGCGTCGGTGGACCTCCCGTCCCTTGTCCTCCCGGGTCGGCAGCCCGTCGATGCCGGAGAGGTCGGCCTGCTCCGCGAGCACCACGAGGGCCTCCGCGGAGCCGCCGCGGGCGACCGCGGCCGCCAGGCTCTCGTCGACGGTCGCCGCCTCGGTGGCCGGTGGCGCAACGAGGAGGCCGAGGATCGCGAGGGTCGCGAGAGTCGGGGCGGCTTTCGTCGTTCGCGGGAGGCGGTTCGGGTGCATCTCTCTCACTCCTTCCCGGCCCCTCGGCCGGAGGCTTCGGTTCCATCGAGTCGGTTGGCGCCCCGATCTTCTCACGGTGTCGAGACGCCGGGGTGCCGGTTCGTCCCGCCCGCGCCTCCTCCGGTCGGGGGCGGTTCTCGCGAGCGCCGCCCAGGCGGTCGAAGGGCCCTCAGAGCCTCTCGCGCAGCCGCGCGTACCCGGTGCGGCTCACCAGCAGACGGGTGCCGTCGTCCAGCCGGGCCACGCGGCTGTCGCGCGCGTAGGGCTCGATGCGGTCCAGACGGTCGAGGTTCAGCAGGTAGGCGCGGTGGATGCGCACGAAGGCGTCGGGGTCGAGCAGCCCCTCGAGCTCGGAGAGGCTCTGCTTCTTGCGGTGGGTCTCGCCCGCGCAGTGCAGCACGACGTAGTCGCCGTCGGCCTCCACGTAGTCGATCGAGACCGCGGGCAGGACGTGGATGCGGGCGCCCTCGCGCACGAGGACCCGATCGACGGGGCCGCCCCGGCTGCGACCCGCCGCCGCGACCTGCGCCAGCGGCTGCCGGTCGCCGGTGGCGATCTGCTCCCGGGCACGCTCCAGGGCCTCCAACAGGCGCTCCCGCTCCACCGGCTTCAGCAGGTAGTCGACCGCGTGGACCCGGAAGGCGCGCACCGCGTACTCGTCGTGGGCCGTCACGAAGATCACCGCGGGGGAGGGCTCCAGGAGCTCCACGACCTCGAAGCCGTCGAGCTTGGGCATCTGGATGTCGAGCAGCATCAAATCCGGCTCATGTTCGGCCACCGCCTTGACCGCCTCGAAGCCGTTACCGCATTCGGCAACGATCGAGACACCGGGAGTGCCTTCAAGGTATTCGCGAAGCAACCGGCGCGCCGGCTCCTCATCGTCGACCATAATCACCCGCAACTCGTCAGCCATCAGAACCGTCCTTCTGTTCAGAATCACCGGCACTGGCGGCGACTGGGATCACCACCTCCGCTCGGTAGATCTCGCCTGACCTGCCGCTCCGCAGCCTGGCCTCGTCGCCGTACACATTTTCGAGCCGACGCCGGACATTGGCGAGCCCAACGCCAGCCCCGGATTTTGGCTGGCTTT
>CAJQNK010000295.1 GCA_905479655.1 uncultured bacterium
GGCTCACGGCCGCGAGCTCGAGGCGCTCTTCCGGGATGGGCTCGCCCGTGAGGACGGAGTGGGTCAGCCCTGCCCAGCGCTCGTACTGGCGGGCTCGGTGGAGGAGCATGGAGGTCTTCGATCGGCGCCCGTGGGGCAGCAGGATCTCCCCCGCGCCGGTCGGCACCTCGCTCATGGCGATCCTCCGGTCGGAAGAAGGAAGAGAAGGAGCGCGGCCGCGGTCAGCATCGTGACCAGGCCGCCGGCGAGCCAGAGGGTCATTCGACCGGTTCCGTACAGCAGGGCCATCCCGACCTTCGAGACCGAGTTGACCGCGATCGCGATCAGCACCGCGCCGGCGGCGGCGCCGGGAGCGAGCGTGCCGTTGGCGAAGGCGTTGGCGACGGAGAGTCCCACGGCGCTGGTGCTGGCGAGGCCCGAGACCGCGCTGGCCAGTACGATCCCGATCTCGCCCAGCGTCGCCTCTCCCCAGCGCACTACGAAGAGCACGGCCACAAAGAACCCGGCGAAGCGCAGCGCGGGCCAGACGGAGAAGGGGTTCGTGAGCTCGATGTCGACTTCGAGCGGCGCCTCGAGCCTGCGTGCCAGCAACCAGGCGCCGACGAGGCCCGCCGCGGTCATCGCGAGGAGCGGCCAGGCGAGCGTCCGTGCCAGCGCCGGGGCGACGATCCAGACGAGAAGCAGGAGCCTCGGTCCCTGCACCGAGTTGGCCAGCACCGCGTGGACTCCCAGCGATCGGCTCTGCGACGGGTCCTCCCGGGCCTGGCGGGCCAGGGTGAGGGTCGTGGCCGTCGTCGACACCAGCCCGCCGCCCAGGCTCGCCAGGAGCTGTCCGCGTCGCCGGCCGAGCCAGCGTACGAGGAAGTACCCGGCATAGCCGATGGCCGAGACCAGGATCACGAAGCCCCAGGCCTCTCGCGGGCTGAAGAACCCGAACGGTCCCAGCCGCCGGTCGGGGAGGACGGGGTAGATGACCAGCACCACCGCCAGGAAGCGGAGCGTCGCCTCGAACTCCGTCTCGCTGAGCTGGTGCTTCACGAACCGGTGGAGCTCACGCTTCGAGGCGAGGAAGATGGTGAGGATCACGCCGAGGCTCACCGCGGCGGCTTCGTGGGAGGAGAGCAGGAAGCCGATCCAGAAGACCAGCAGGGCCGCGACCTCGGTCGTGAGCCCGAGGCTGCCGGCCGGCGACCGCTGGTAGCCCAACATGACGAGCCCGGCCAGCGCCAGGAACGTGATGGCGGTGAAGACCGTCGAGTCGAGGATGCCGGCGACGGCGCCGAGCAGGCAGAAGATCGCGAAGGTCCGTACGCCCGCGGCCCGATGCTCGCCCGACGCCCGGCCCCGGTAGCGTTCGGCCCCCACCAGGAGGCCGATGGCCAGGGCTTCCCCGAGGAGCTTGAAGACCTCGAGGTCGACTTGGATGGTGGCCTCCTGTCCGCGGACGACCGGCCGCTTCAGCGCAGCGGGGTCATGAGCTCGGCGGCGAGCTCGGCGTCACCGATCTCCGCGCGCGCCTCGGCGACGGGGAAGAGGATGAGCACGGCCGGGCCGTCCCCGAGCCGACGCTTCTCGGTAGAGAGCTGGATCCCGGCCTCGGTCTCCTGCCAACCCTCCCACGCCCAACGGGTGGGCTCGCCCTCGCCGGGCTCACCGGTCTCGGTCTGGAGCACGTACTCCCACCGCTCCATCCGGCCGCTCGCGGGATTCACCAGACCCCAGTAGCGGTCGTTGGAGGTCAGGCCCACCTCGTCGCCGAAAGTGAGCTGGACCACCTCGTAGGTGGTGCCGTCCACGCTCCGGCCCCCCTGCCACGAGGCGTTCACGCCCGGGTCGAGCCACTTCCACGGCATGAGCAGCCAGTAGGAGTCGTTGATGAAGCGGCCGTAGGCTTGCTCGAGCCGGGTGGCCAGCTCCTCGCCCTCCAGCTCCCGGTCGCCGATCCAGGCGCGGCCCTGGCGGTCGTCGATGTCGAAGAGGACGCGGAAGGGCTCGCCGGAGTCGCGATCCGTGCCCTCGAGACGGTAGGCGCCGGTGAATCGGTCCCACCAGTGGGCGAAGCGGGCCACCACCTCGCCGTCGCGTTCGACCGCGAAGTCGAAGCGCAGAAGATGGACGTCGTTCAGGGCTTCGCGGCCGCCCATGGCGTCCATCGCGCGGGCGGCGAGCTCGATGGCCTTCGGATCGGCGGCCGGGGCGAACTGCCCGCTGGCGGCCGAGGCGAGGACGACCAGCAGGACGGTGGCGAGGGGAGCGCGGAGCGGGGTCGGCATGGGCGGAGTATACGCTCGGGTCGGAGATGGACGGGATGGACGACCTGGATGGGATGGACCGAGCCGTCCATTCAGTCCCGCCGGCCGCCATCGCTCAGCCGTCCCCGGTCCACCAGCGCAGACGGGGCTCGACCCTCGCTCCGTCGAAGGCCACGGCTGCGGCCGCTCCGGGGGCGAGCTCCGCCAGGCGCCAGAGCGAGCCGTCGGCTTCGACCTCGCGGTGGAACCGGGGTCGGCCGTCCTCGCCGCTGCGACTCGCGAGCACGTCCAGCTCGCGCACCGGAAACGTCAGACCGCGGCCGGTGGCCTTGACGACGGCCTCCTTGATGGCCCAGAGGCGGTAGAAGGCAGCTCGGCGTCCGGCCTGGTCGAGGCCCCGGTAGATCTCCAGCTCGACCGGTGACATGACGCGCGAGGCGATCTCGTCGTGGGGACTCCGCTCCTTGGCCACCTCGATGTCGACGCCCACGGTGCGTCCGGGCGCCAGGGCGACCAGCACCCGGTCCGCGGAGTGGCTGAGGTTGAAGCCGACGGCGTCGAGCGGGGGCTCCAGGCAGGGCTTGCCGTGGTCGCCCTCGCGCAGGTCGAGGGCTCCGGGCGGCAGCCCGTGCGCGACGGAGAGGAGACGGCGCAGAAGGGATCGCCCCATGATGTGGGCGCGCCGGTCGCGGTCGAAGCGGAATCGTCCCGCGCGGGCGCGCTCGGCGGGCGACAGGATCCGGCTCTCCAGACGATCGACGACACCGGCCGCGAGCGTCGTCCGGCAGGCCCAGACCACCACCTCGCCGGGCTCCGGGCCGAGGGGCCGGTTCGTCGCGGTCCAGCCGTCGGGGATCCGGGCGCGGTTGCTCACGGGGAAGGAGCGCTCGAGCCCGAGAGCAGCCGGTGGAAGGTGGCGAGGTCGATGTTGCTGCCGCAGACGAAGAGACCGACCCGTCGGCCGGCGAGCTCCCGAGCCAGGGGTCCGCGCAGGGCGGCGAGAGCCGCAGCGGCGGCGGGCTCGACCGCGAGCTTGGCCCGCTCGAACATCACGCGCATCGAGGCGACGATCTCCTCGTCGGTGATCTTGACCAGCCCGTGAAGGAGCTGACGGCAGATCCCGAAGGTGTAGGGAGCGGCGTGGGGGGCGCCGAGGCTGTCGGCGACGGTCCGCACCTGCTCGATCGCCTGGGGACGGCCGGCGGCGAAGCTCCGATGCATCGTGTCGGCGCCCTCGGGCTCGACGCCCCAGACACGGCAGTTGGGTTGGACGGCGGTGAAGGCGGAGGCGACGCCGGAGATCAACCCGCCGCCGCCGATCGGCACGATGAGGTCGTCGAGGGGGCCGGCGTCGTGGGCCATCTCCCAGCCGGCGGTCGCCGTGCCCAGGACGGTGAGCGGCCCGTCGAACGGGTGCACGAAGGCGCGACCCTCGTCGCGCTCGATGCGCTCCACCTCCTCGAACGCCCGGTGGACATCGGCGACCAGCACCACCTCGGCTCCGAGTCTCCGGCAACCCTCGACCCGCGCCGGGTTCGCGCTCTCGGGCATCACGACCTTGGCCGTCGTGCCGAGGGCGCGGGCGGCGAACGCGACGGCCAGGGCGTGGTTGCCCGCGCTGACCGCCGTGACGCCGCGGGCGAGCCCCTCGTCGTCGAGGTCCAGGGTGTTGAGCAGCGCGCCCCGCACCTTGAACGTCCCCGTGTGTTGGAGCAGCTCCAGCTTGAGCACCGGGCGCGTCCCCGCCGGCAGCCCGAGCTCCCCGGCGGCATCGCGCCACTCCCAGGTCGGCGTCCGACGCACGCGTTCACCGAGGGCCCCGAGGGCGCTCTCGATGGCCTTCCCTGCGGGTGGGGTGGGCGGCGTTTCGCTCATGACGGTATGTTAGACGGCCCCTCGGGGGCGCGGGGAGGGGAGGCAGGTGGTCGGGCTGGGTTCATCTCACGCGAAGACGCGAAGACACGAAGGCGCCAGGAGCGAAGAGATGAAGAGGCGAGGCCCTGGCTTTGGCGGTGTAACGTCGAGGGGTCGGGAGGAACTACAGGGATAGGCGCGGGCCGGGTTCATCTTCCTCCGGATCCGGTCCGCGCCGGCCGGCTCGGGAAGGCGAGGCCGGAAGACGAGGGCCGGAAGAGCAGAGGAGCCGAGCATGGCCGAGCGTTGCGAGTGGGCCGGGAGCGACCCGCTGTATGTCGGGTACCACGACCGGGAGTGGGGAGTCCCCCTCCACGACGACCGGAAGCTGTTCGAGTTCCTGATCCTCGAGGGCGCCCAGGCCGGTCTCGCCTGGATCACCATCCTGCGCAAGCGCGAGGGCTACCGCAAGGCCTTCGCCGGCTTCGACGCCGCGACCCTCGCCGGCTGGGGCGACGAGGAGGTCGAGCGTCTCCTGGGCGACCCCGGCATCGTCCGCAATCGCCTCAAGGTCCGCTCCGCCATCGGCAACGCCCGGGCCGCCCTCGACGTGATCGAGAAGGAGGGCAGTCTCGACCGCTTCCTGTGGAGCTTCGTCGACGGCGAGCCGGTCCAGAACACCTACCGCTCCCTGTCGGAGATCCCGGCCGAGACCGAGGCCTCGAAGGCCATGAGCAAGGAGCTCAAGTGCCGCGGCTTCCGCTTCGTGGGGCCGACGATCTGCTACGCGTTCATGCAGGCGGTGGGCATGGTGAACGACCATGTGACGGACTGCTTCCGCTGGAGGGAGCTGGGTGGAAGGGCGCAGCGCGCACGATGACGCTCGTTGTCGGGTGGTCCCGTTCGCGGATCGTTCTCGCCGTGGCGGCTCGGCGGGCCCTCAATTCGGGGCGCTCGAGCAGCAAGGGCTGTCGGTTTGCCTAGAATGGTCCCCATCGGTGGTCCGCTAGCTGCCGGGCCTAGTCGACCGACGGGTCCCAGAATGGTGGCCTGCCGAGATCATGCGTGTAGAGGTGGCGTATGCAGATCGAGGGCGATCTTCCGGGCACCCTGTGGAAGCAAGGGCTGTTCGAGGGGGCAGGATCGCGGTGAGTCGTGTTGTCTTCCTGCTGGAAGAGTACTCGGCGAGGATCTTGCTGGAAGGACTACTGCCTCGGCTGTTCCCCGACTTGCGGTTCCTCTGTGTCCACCACGAGGGGAAGCGAGACCTCGAGAGGAGCGTCCCCCGAAAGCTCAGGGACGTCTTGGTCCGACTGGCATGCCAGGAGCTTGAGGCCTGGTACCTGGGAGAGCCGGACGCGTTGGCGACCGAGGGCGTCGAGCGGATCGTCTCGTCCGTGACCTGAGGTTCACTACCTCCCAGAGGAGGCGACTGATGCCAGGCGCACGTCTGGGGAGGTCTGCCCGACGAAGACTCCCGCGCCAATGCCGCGTATGCGAAAGCGAACGGTTCGCTTGGCAGCGATTCTTCCGCTTTCCCGCGGCGCTGGCTCGGGACCAACTGGGCCGGTCGCCTCTCTCGCGCCTCTGCGCCTCTGCGTTTCTTTCCCCCGTCCGACCGAGACGAGGTCACCCGTCCGCCGCGCACCGGAACCCGGCGAAGATCTGGCTGCGGATCGGATAGTCCCAGTTCCTGAACGTCGCCCGCGCGACCGCCGGCCGCGTCGCCCACGACCCGCCGCGCAGCACCTTGTACTCGTCCCCGAAGAAGACCTCGGAGTACTCGGCGTAGGGGTGCGCCCGGAATCCGGGGTAGGCGGTGAAGTCGCTCGCCGTCCACTCCCAGACGTCGCCGATCATCTGCTCGGCGCCGCACGGGCTGGCACCCTCGGGGTAGGCGCCGATGTCGGCGGGCTCGAAGGCGAGCTGATCGACGTTGGCGCGCCGCGGCGTCGGCGGAGTGTCGCCCCAGGGCCAGCGACGGGTGTCGCCGGTGGCGGGGTCGAAGCGGGCGGCCTTCTCCCACTCGGCCTCGGTGGGGAGGCGTCTGCCGGCGAAGCGGGCGTAGGCCTCGGCCTCGAAGTACGTGACGTGGACGACCGGCTTGCTCCCGGGAAGGGGGACTCGCCGGTCCATGAAACGCACGGACCAGCCGTCTCCGGTGCGGCTCCAGTTGCGCGGAGCGACGGAGCCGGTCTCTTCGCGCCAGGCCCATCCGGCCTTCGACCAGAGCTCCCGCCGCCCGTAGCCGCCGTCCTCGACGAACTCCGCGAACTCGCCACAGGTGGCCGGGAAGCGGTCGATGCGGAAGGTGGGGACGTCGACCTCGTGGGTCTCCCTCTCGTTGTCGTAGGAGAACCCGGGTCCGGCGTGGCCCATGAGGAAGGAGCCACCGGGGACCTCGACCTGGCCGGGCCGCACGTCTCGCGGCTCGGGAAGCGGCCGGCGCAGCGGCGGCACGTAGGGGACGTCGTCCCGGCCCCGGTCGCCGAGAACCTGGAGGAGCTGGAGGATGGTCTCCTGGTGCTGCTCCTCGTGCTCGGCCACCAGCTCGAAGACGAGGCCGTCCGCCAGGATCGACGGGTCGGCGCCCTCCGAGGGGGCATGGAGTGCGGCGAGCGCCGCCTCCCGCGCCCGGCCGAGATACTCCATCAGTCGCGCCCGGTCCGCTGGCAGGGCCAGCTTCTCCCGGGTCGGCCGGGGGTGGAGCACCGCGTCGAACATCGTCTGGTACCCCTCGACGAGGGGCCCACGCCCGCCCGCCGCCTGGGAGAGCCACATCTCCTCGAACTGCCCGATGTGCCCCAGGTCCCAGACCATGGGCGAGAGGATGGGGATGTGCTGACGCCGGAGCGTCGCCCAGTCGAGGGGCGCGACGAGGGTGAGCGTGCGCTCGCGGATGGCCTCCATGCGGGCCTCGATGGCCCGGACACGGTCGGCGGAGAGGGGGTTGGGCATGGCGGGAAGGTAGCATGGCGACCGCCCCGCGGGCCGGACGCCCCCCAACCTGCTACAATCCAACGACTTCCACCCCTCGAGGAGCCCCCAAGATGCCCGCACGCGCCATCGCCTCCGGCACCGTCTCCTTCGGCCTCGTGGCCATCCCCATCAAGTTGTACGCCAGCGGCGAGTCCTCCGCCTCCATCCGCTTCAACATGGTCCACGAGAAGTGCGGCACCAAGGTCAAGTACCGCTACTACTGCCCGACCGACGACGAGCTGGTGGAGCGCGACGAGATCGCGAAGGGGTACGAGGTGAGCAAGGGCCGGTACGTGCTGTTCTCGCCCGACGAGATCAAGGCCCTTCTCCCCGAGCCCACCAACGCCATCGAGATCACCGAGTTCGTCCCCCTGGAGCAGGTCGACGCGGTCTACTACGAAAAGGCCTACTACCTGGGGCCGGACAAGGGGGGCGAGAAGCCGTACCGCCTGCTCTCGAGCGCCATGCGCAAGACGGGACGGGCGGCCCTGGCCCGCTACGCGGCGCGAGGCAAGAACTACCTCGTCCTGCTGCGGCCGTTCCAGGAGGGGCTGCTCATGCAGCAGCTCCGGTACGCGGACGAGGTGAGGCCGTTCGAGGAGGTCCCCCTGGGCGACGCCGAGGTGAAGGACGCGGAGCTGGATCTGGCCGTCCAGCTCGTGGAACAGATCGCCACCGACGAGTTCCAACCCGGGAAGTACGAGGACCAGGTCCGTCATCAGATCCAGGAGATGATCGACCGCAAGATCGAGGGCGAGGAGATCACGGCCGCGCCCGAGGCGGCGCCGCAGGCGAAGATCATCGACCTCATGGAGGCACTGAAGGCGAGCCTGCAGGAGGGCGGAACGGATGCGGACGCGGGACGAAAGCCGCCCCAGCGCGCCGACGGCGCCGAGGGGGAGGACGCCTCCGAGAGCGAGCCCGGGGCCGAGGCCGCCGCGGGCTGAGCTGGTCATGACGCCCGCGACGCCGGTGGAGGAGCGGCCCGCCAGGCGCCGAGGGCCGACCTCCGGCTACGGCACCTCCGAGGTCGCGGGATGGCTGGGACTGCCGGCGACGACGATCCGCTCCTGGGCCCGGGACGGACTGATCGCGGCGGAGAGGCGGGAGGGCCGCTACCGCTTCGGCTTCGAGGACCTCTCGGTCCTGCGCGCCGCCAGACGTCTTCTCGGCCACGGGGTTTCTCCCCGCCGGGTGCGCTCGGCCCTGGCGTCACTCCGCGACGGGTTGCCGCCGGACCGGCCGCTCTCGGGCATTCGACTGGAGGCGGAGCACGGCGAGGTGGTGGCGGGCGAGGCTGGATCGCGATGGGAGATCGACTCCGGTCAGCAACTCCTGAACCTCGCCCGCGACGCGTCGACCGGTGGCGTGGACCTGGGCCGGTTGTTCCCGTGGCGCGACGATGGTGTCGCCTCCCGTTCCGAGGAGCCGTCGGCGGGGGACGACGGGGCCGACGCCGATCCGACGGCGCTCCTCGCCCTCGCCCGGCGCGTGGAGCTCGACGAGCCGGCCCGGGCGGCGCGTCTGTACCGCGCCGCGCTGGCTGGCGACCCGGGGCTGGCCGACGCCCACGTCAATCTCGGACGTCTCCTGCACGAGGCCGGCGATCTCCCGGGCGCCGAGGAGCACTACCGTGCGGCCATCGCCTCGCGGCCCGGAGGCGCCACGGCCCACTACAACCTCGGCGTGGCCCTGGAGGACCGAGGCGACGAGGAGGGCGCCGAGCGGGCCTACTCGCGCGCTCTCGAGATCGATCCCGAGGCGGCCGACGCCCACTTCAACCTCGCGGGCGTCCTCGAGCGCCAGGGCCGGGAAGCGGAGGCGGTGGGGCACCTGGTGACGTACCGCAAGCTGGTCCGAAGACGCTCCTGAAGAGAGCCGCCTCGTGTTAGCCTGCGGGCCGACATGTACGGTCGCGATCCCAACTCCCGCACGCCCTTCGGAGGGGCGGGCGGCGGTCTCACCGGGCCGGTGCCGAGGGACCTGGTGCTGCTCCTCGGGGTCGTCCTGGCCACCTACTCGCTCCAGTTCTTCGCCGCCACCGCGGGTCTCGTCCGGCTGCTCCAGCTCACCCCGTCGGTGTGGAAGCAGGGATTCCTCTGGCAGCTCGCGACCTACCCGTTCGTCGGCCTCGCTTCCGGCGGCTTCTGGTTCCTGATCGAGCTCCTGATCCTGTACATGTTCGGCCGGGACGTCTACCTGCGCCTCGGCCGCCGACGTTTCTGGACCCTGCTCGGGTCGGTCGCCGCGGCGGCCGCGTTGATCGCGGTGGCGGTGGACATCGTCGCGCACCTGAGCTTCGGCGCGTCGGTCGGCCTGACCCCCTTCGCGCTGCTCCAGGGGCAGCGCATGCTGGTCGTGATCCTGGTCGCGGCGTTCGCGACCCTGATGAGCGACGCGACGATCTACCTGTTCTTCGTCCTGCCGGTCAAGGCCTCGTGGTTCCTGCCCCTCGAGATCCTCTTCGCCTTCCTGGCGTTCCTGCCGACGAAGGACCTGGCCGGCTTCCTCGGGATCTGCGGCGCCGTGGGAGCCACCTGGCTGGTGCTCTCTCCGGGTGGCTGGGACGTGGCCCTGGCCCGTCTCCGCCTGCGCCTCCGCGAGCGTTGGCTGCGCCTCCGCCTCGACTGGATGCGTCGTCGACGCGGCATTCGACTGGTCAAGGACGACGATCCGAACAAGGACCGGGATCGCTGGCTCCACTGAAGCGGCGACGCCTCTCGGCTCGCCGGACACGGGGCTCGGCCGGAGGGAATTTTCCCGGCCCGCAGCGCCTTGGAAAGGTTGAGCGAACTTCGCTCAGAAGCGAGGGCGGCGTCCCGTCGGGGCGGCGCCGACGACCCTCGGCCCGCCATCGATTCTCTCCACCCGAGCCCCGCACGGAGATCCCATGAACGAGCCTCTACATCTTCCGGTCCTCCCGTTGCGGGACACCGTTGTCTTTCCCGGCACGACCTCCACCATCGGCGCGGGGCGCCCGGGAACCCTGAAGGCCATCCAGAGGGCGGTCGGCAGCCCGGACAAGCTGGTCTTCGCCGTGTCGCAGCGTCGTGACCAGGAGGAAGCGGCCCCCGAGATCCTCCACACGATCGGCACGATCGCGCGCATCGGCCAGCTTCAGCGGGTGGCCGGGGGCGTCCAGATCATCCTGAGTGGCGAGCGCCGGGGCATTGCCATGCGCATCAGCCGCAAGGACGACCATCTCGAGGCGGTCGTGCGCGACGCGGAGGAGATGCTGCCCACCGACGACAAGGACGCCGCCTTCCTCGCCCTGCAGCGCGAGCTGCGGGAGCGCTCCGCCGAGCTCGGCGACAAGGCCGGTTTCCAGCAGGACGTGCTGCGCCAGGTGTTGTCGGGCATCGACGAGCCGGCGCGCCTCACCGATCTGGTGGCGAGTTACCTGGAGCTGTCGGCGGTGGAGAAGCAGACCCTCCTCGAGACCCTGTCGGTCGAGGAGCGCCTGCGTCACGTGCTGATCCACGTGCAGCGTCAGATCGCGGTGCTCGACGCGCAGCAGGAGATCAAGACCAAGGTGCAGCAGGAGCTCGGCGACCGCCAGCGCGAGATGGTGCTGCGCGAGCAGCTGCGCGCGATCCAGCGCGAGCTGGGGGACTCCGAGGACGGCGACGGCACGGACGAGCTGCAGGAGAAGCTGGCCGAGCTGGAGCTGCCCGCCGAGGCGCGGAAAGAGGTCGACCGGGAGCTCAAGCGCCTCTCCCGCATGAGTCGGGAGTCGATGGAGTACCAGGTCGTCAGGACCTATCTCGAGAGCATCGCCGACCTGCCCTGGAACGAGCGGACCGAGGAGTCTCTGGACCTCGAGCGGGCGCAGGCGATCCTGGACGAGGACCACTACGGCCTCGAAGAGGTGAAGGACCGGATCCTGGAGTTCCTGGCGGTGCGTCAGCTCTCGCAGAAGCGGGTTGCCGACGAGGAGGCCGCGGCAGGGGAGCCCGCGGGCGAGGCGGCCGCGGACGAGGGGGCGGCGGAGACGGTCGCGGCATCCGGGGAGGACGTCCCGGCGGCCGACGACGAGGAGAGCAGCACGGCAACGACGGGCGCTCAGGAGCGTGAGAGCTCGCTTCCCGACCAGCCCAACGCCCGGGCCACCAAGGGGCCGATCCTCCTCTTCATGGGCCCTCCGGGCGTCGGCAAGACCTCCGTCGCCAAGTCCATCGCCCGGGCCATGGGCCGAGAGTACGTGCGGATCTCCCTGGGCGGCGCCCGCGACGAGGCGGACATCCGCGGCCACCGGCGGACCTACGTCGGCGCGATGCCGGGCCGGATCCTCCAGGGGATGCGCCAGGCTGGTTCCAAGAACCCTGTCTTCCTCCTGGACGAGGTCGACAAGCTCGGCGTCTCGTACCAGGGCGACCCGGCCAGCGCGCTCCTCGAGGTGCTGGACCCGGCGCAGAACAACTCCTTCGTCGATCACTACCTGGGAGTGCCTTTCGACCTCTCCGAGGTGCTGTTCATCGCGACGGCCAACTTCGTGCAGAACATCCCGGCGCCGCTCCTGGACCGCATGGAGACGGTGGAGTTCACGGGCTACACCGAGCGGGAGAAGCTCGAGATCGCGCGGCGCTATCTGCTACCGCGCCAGACGAAGGAGAACGCACTCGACCCCGAGCAGCTCGAGGTGGGCGACGCGGCCCTCGGCGAGATCATCTCGCGCTACACCCGCGAGGCCGGCGTGAGACAGCTCGAGCGCGAGCTGGGGAAGCTGGCGCGCAAGGTCGCGCGGCGCATCGCGGGGCGGTCGGTCGAGGAGATGGAGGTGGACGCGGAGTTGGTGCGCGAGATTCTCGGCCGGCCGCGGATCCATCCCGAGCGCGCCTTCGGCGAGGATCGGGTCGGGATCGCCACCGGCATGTTCTACACGCCCGCCGGCGGTGACATCCTCTTCGTCGAGGCCACGACGATGAAGGGCAAGGGAGAGCTCGTCCTGACGGGCCAGCTCGGTGACGTCATGAAGGAGTCCGCCCGCGCCGCCTGGAGCTATGCGCGTTCCCACGCCGCGGAGTTGTCGATCGACCAGAGCCGGTTCGAGAGCGACGTCCACATCCACGTGCCGGCCGGGGCGATCCCCAAGGACGGCCCGTCGGCCGGTGTCACGATGGCGACGGCTCTGGTCTCGGCGCTCTCGGGGCGACCGGTTCGCCACGACCTGGCGATGACCGGGGAGCTGACGCTCTCCGGTCGGATCCTGCCGATCGGCGGGCTCAAGGAGAAGGTCCTCGGCGCGGTGCGGAGCGGAATCACGACCATCGTGCTGCCGCGCGAGAACGAGGCGGATCTGGAGGACCTCCCGGCCGAGGTCATGGACAGGCTCGAGATCATCGCCGTGAGCGAACTCGGCGAGGTCCTGGCCTGCGCGGTCCGCGGCGGATCGTTCCGGGGCGGACGGCTGTTGTTCGACAGCCCAGACGACGAACTCGGCGCCGGCCCCGTCCAGAACTAGGTCGCCGGTCGCCGGTCGCCGGTCGCTGGTCGCAGGGAGGATCCCCGCGGCCAGCGACCGAGGCCCGGACTACTCGGCGTCTCCGAAGCGCTCCTGGTAGCTCACGCTGCAGCTGGAGGCGCCATCCCGGCCGCCTACCCTGACGTTGATGTCGAGTCGGCGTCCTTCGGGTTCGTTGCGGGCGGTGAGCAGTCCGCCGTTGCCGAGCGAGCCGGTCAGGTCCGTGCGCTCCACCTCGTAACCGGCCGACTCCAGCTCCCTCACGTAGAAGTCGAGCACGGCGGCGGGCTCGTCTTCGGTCTCGAAGTCGATGGCGCCATGGAGCCCGGCGGCGTCCCGCCTGGAGAACAGGACGGTCGGTTCCGAAGACTGCCCGGGGTAGCTGGGCACCCAGGCCGGGATCTCGCCGGACCCGATCTCGAACGTCTCACCCTTCTCGTTCTCCACCCGCAAGACGCCCTCCTGGCCCCCGATCTCGACGGTCCCCTCGCCCTCTTCGCTGTCGAAGCGGATGCGCCCCTGCTGCAGCTCCGCGATGTCGATGGTCAGCTCCTTGCCGGTGTCCTTCTCGCGTATCGTCAGGGTGCCCGCGTCGGAGTCCGACTCGACGAGCTCCAGCTCGGGGTTGAGACGCACGAGGGTCTCCGCCGCGACCATGGCCGGTTCGGCCTCGATCTCCTTGACGTACTCGCTGCCCTTGTTGAACAGCCAGCCGAGGCCGAGCGTCACCACGACGCCGGCGACGAGGAGGATGCCGCCGCAGCCGATGGCGATCCAGGCGAGAGGGCTCAGGCCCTTCTTGCCGGGTGCCGGTGTGCCGCCGGCCTGAGGTGGCGGCGGGGGGGAGGCGGGCGGTGGGGGAGGGGGAGCGTCGCTCATGATCTCTCTCCTGGTAAGGCCCGGTTGGGCCCGGCGGCGGAGGCCGCCGGCCATTCCGGGGAGCCAAGAGGGGACGGCGACAGGCTTACTTCAGCTTTTCGAAGGCCGCAGCCAGCGAGTTGAAGCCCGAGGCCGACTCTTCCTGGCGGTTCTTGAACTCCTTGAAGTCTGCCGAGCTGCCCTCGACCCGAGATCCTTCGAGACCGAGGGAGATCCGCTTCTGGCCCGGCCGGACCGACAGGACCTGCACCTCGATCTTCTTGCCCGGCGGGAAGACCCGCTCCGCCTGGGAGCCTCGAGGCAGGTTCATCTCCGACATGGGCAGCAGGCCGGTGAGACCGGGCTCGATGCTGATGAACGCGCCGTAGCGGTTCGTCCGCTCGATGACACCCTCGATCCGCTGGCCCTCCTTGTAGCGCTCGGCCACACCCTCCCAGGGGTCCGGCTCCAGGGCCTTCATCGAGAGCGAGATCCTCTTGCCCTTGTTCTGGATCTTGAGGATCTCGACCTCGACCTCCTGGCCCAGCGAGAGAACGTCCTCGGCCATCCTCACCTGCCGGTGACTGATCTCCGAGATGTGGACGAGGCCCTTGATCCCGCCGAGGTCGACGAAGGCGCCGAACTCGACCAGGGAAGCGACCCGACCGCGGACGACGGCCCCGACCTCGAGCTTGGACATCGTGTCGCGAGCCTGCTGGGTGCGACTGGAGCGCAGGGCCGCCGAGCGCGAGACGACCACGCGTCGGCCCTTGCTCTCGACGCGGAGGACCTGGAAAGCAAAGTCGCGGTCGACGTAGGACTCGGCATCTCCGGCCTCTCCGAGCTCGATCTCGGAGCGTGGGCAGAAAGCGGGATGGCCCTCGATCACTACGTGGAAACCGCCCTTGTTCCAGCCGATCACCTTGCCGGCCAGGGTCTTGCGATTCTCCCGGGCCTCCTTGAAGAAGGAGGCGGACTCCGGCTCGAGGACCGGCCCCTCCCCTTCCTCGGCCTCTTCGGCCGCCTCGGCCGCCTCGGCTTTCGCAGCCGCCGGGGCTTCGACCCTCTCGGCCGCCTCGGCGTCCTCTCCAGCTTCCTCTTCCTGGGCCTGGGCCTCGGCGGTCCCGCCCTCGGTCTCGGCCGCAGCCTCCGCCAGCGGAGCCTCCGCGGGCTTGGCCTCCGTCGCCTTGGCCTCGGCCTCGCTCGAAGCATCGGCCTGCGCGCCGTCATCCGCGGCACTGGGCTTCTCGGCGCTGGCCGTCTCGGCGCTGGCTGTCTCGGCGCTGGCCGTCTCGGCGGCGGGCTCGGCCGGCTCGGTCTCGACGGTCGCGGGCGCTTCGCTCTCGTTCGGGTCGAGCGTCTCGGGCGCCTCGATGGCGGCGGCGTCGAGGGTGGAAGTAGAGGCTTCGCCTGTGGGTTGGTCAGTCATGGATATGCCTTCGGTCCAGGAGTGAAAAGGAGAGATGTCGCACTGCGAAAGGATAGGAACCGGGTTGGGGACCCGGAGAAGCGGGAGCATATCCCATCGTGGCGAAAGGGCCAAGCCTGCTCTTCTCCGGGGTCGGAAAGGCCCGTGTCCACTGGCTCCACGGATCTCACGGTGGCCAAGTCCCGCGACGGCTCAGCGGTTCGCGCGGGGTCGCAGGGGTCCCACCGGGGGGCTTCCTCGGGTACCATGCGGTGCATGACGAATCAGGCGACGATGGGCAGCGGCTGGTCCGAGGTCGAGCGGAGGATCCTGGATCGATATGCGGAGAAGAGCCGGCTGGCGGGAGGAGCCCGTGGCGGACTCATGCTGCGTCGGGACTCCGTGGCCTACCATGCGGAGCGTCATCCCGATCTGGACTTCGACGCGGGGCTCTCGAGCCTCGTCGAGAAGGGGGTCCTGGCCCCGAACGAGGGGGGGGACCGGTTTGCGCTGACAGAGGATGGCGCGGGCATCCTGGGCGCACCCGAGCGGCCTTGACCGGTGGGCACCCGGTGGGCTAGATTTCGGTTCCGAAGTCGTGAGCGGGCATAACTCAGTTGGTAGAGTGCAAGCTTCCCAAGCTTGATGTCGCGGGTTCGAGTCCCGTTGCCCGCTCCATTCCTGCCCTGACGGACGCGGAAGCCCGGCCACGACCGCCCCTCGGGGCCTCGCTGGCTCCGCCGCCAACCGACAGAGAACGAGGTCTTCCATGTCGATCTTCCGCCGCGAGCCCGAGTCCTTCTCCGGCCCCGACCGTGCCACACCTTCGACCCCTCCGGCGCGCGCCGCGGCCGGGGGAGCCTCCACGACCGTCATCGCCTCGGGCAGCCGATTCCAGGGTGAGGTCGGGGGGGACACGGACCTGGTCGTCGAGGGGGAGCTGGTGGGCCAGGTGCGTCTGGAGGCTACCGTCCGCGTGGGCGAGAGTGGCGTCGTCCAGGGCCAGATCGCCGCACGCACGGTGATCGTCGCGGGGGCCGTCCGGGGAGACATCAACGGTCGGGAGCGGGTCGAGATCCAGTCCTCCGGTCAGGTGGAGGGGGACGTGGTGGCGCCCCGCGTGGTGATTGCCGAGGGGGCCTTCCTCAAGGGGCGCGTCGAGATGGCGGACGATCCGGCGGAGGAGCCGGCCCCGAGAACGAAAACGGCATCCGGGGCTGCCGAGCCCCCAGGCCGAGAGGGCGCGCTCGACGCGGCCGCGAAGGGGGATGGAGCATGATCGTCGGAGTGCCCAGAGAGGTCAAGAACCACGAGTACCGCGTCGGGCTCATTCCCGCCACGGTGCACGCGCTCAGCGAGGCGGGTCACCAGGTTCTGGTGGAGGCCGGTGCCGGCGAGGGCAGCGGCATCTCCGACCAGGAGTACACGGAGGCCGGCGCGAGGCTGGTGCCCGACGCCGCGACCCTCTACGGCTCGTCCGAGATGGTCGTCAAGGTCAAGGAGCCTGTCGAGCAGGAGTACGAGCTCCTCCGGAAGGAGCAGCTCCTGTTCACCTACCTCCACCTGGCGCCGTTGCCGCGGTTGACGGAGGTGCTCCTCGAGCGGCGGGTCACCGGCATCGCCTACGAGACGATCACGGATCGCAACGGCGCCCTGCCCCTCCTCTCGCCCATGTCCGAGGTGGCGGGGCGGATGTCCGCCCTGGTCGGCGCGTACTACCAGCAGCGCCCCCGGGGCGGTCGCGGCACGCTGCTCACCGGGGTGCCGGGCGTTCCGCCGGGCGACGTGACGATCCTCGGCGGTGGCATCGTGGGCCTGAACGCGGCCAAGGTCGCCCAGGGCCTCGGGGCGCGGGTCACGATCCTCGAGACCAGCCTCGACCGCATGCGCTTCCTGGACAACCTGTTCCACGGCGAGGTGACGACCCTGGCCAGCAACCACCACAACCTGCTGGCGGCCCTAGGCCGCGCCGACGTCCTGATCGGCGCCGTGCTCATTCCCGGCCGCTCCGCGCCCAAGATCGTGACCCGCGAGATGCTCGGGCTGATGAAGCAGGGCGCGGTCATGGTCGACGTCTCGGTCGATCAGGGGGGTTGCTTCGAGACGACGCACCCCACGACCCACTCGGACCCGACCTTCGAGGTCGACGGGGTGGTCCACTACTGCGTCGCGAACATGCCGGGCGCGGTCCCCCGCACGTCGACCTTTGCACTGAACAACGCCACGGCGCCCTACACGCTGGCCCTGGCGGAGCACGGGCTCGAGGCGCTGAAGAAGGTGCCGGGGCTGGCCGACGGTGTGAACACCTACGGCGGCCACATCACCTGCGCGCCCGTCGCCGAGTCCCAGGACCGTCCCCATCGAGCCCTCGACGAGCTGTTGTAGGAGCGCCCGGAGGAGCGGTCAGGCTAGCCTGCCCTTCTCACCAACTGTCTACTGCGAGGCCGTATGTACCTGAATCTGCGGCGTTACGCTCCTGTCGGGCTCCTCGACGTACTGACAGTACGCCTGCGTCGCCCTCGGTCGCAAGCCTTGCATCTCCAAGCACCTACGGCCCCTCGCTACGACA
>CAJQNK010000296.1 GCA_905479655.1 uncultured bacterium
GTGCCTGGAGATGCAAGGCTTGCGACCGAGGGCGACGCAGTCGTACTGTCTGTACGTCGAGGAGCCCGAGCAGAGCGTAACGCCGCAGATTCAGGTACATACGGTCTCGTAGTAGATAGTTGGTGAGAAGGTCAGGCTAGCGGCGTCCGGCGACCGCCTCGTCGGCCCCGATGTCGGAAGCCGCGCCCTGGGGTCGCGGGTCGCCGTCGACGTCGCCGGTCACGCCGGGCAGTGGGATCGCCTGATCGATGGCGGCGCCGGCGCCGGGGGCCAGGTGGAGGTCGCCGCCGGGGCCGTCGACGAAGAGGGAGAGGGGCTGGGAGTCGAGGTTGCCGAGGAGCCGCGCGAGACCGCCCCGGTCGCGGAGGTTGTGGGTCGCCAGGTTGTAGGCGAGGCCGACCTCGGTGTTCTCGAAGCGCCACTCGATGGACGAGAAGGGCGCCTCGGTCGAGGCCACCGTGTTGTGGAGCACGCGGGCGCCGCAGGCCTGCCAGAGGCAGATGCCGCAGTCGAAGCCGAACTGGGAGTCGAACAGCTCGGCGCGACCGGCGAAGACGGTGTTGTTGACGACGGTCCCGTCGTAGGGGTCGACGTAGCCGCCGCCGGCCCCCGGGCACGGGTCGTCGGGGTAGGACCGCCCCAAACCGCTCTGCTCGAGGCCGAAGCCGATTCCCCGGGCGTTGTCGACGATCTCGTTGCGCTCGACCCGCGTGTCGCGGCTGCCGCGCCAGAAGTGGATCGCGTGCTCCGAGAGGCCGGTCTCGCACCAGAAGCCCTCGACGCGGTTGTCGCGGACGGTCCAGCCGCGCGCCGAGTGGGCGTCGATCCCTCCCGTGTAGCAGTTGTCGCGCACGCGGGCGCGGCCGGCGTCGGTGAGCTCGATGTGGCAGCCGGCGATGAGGCCGTCGTCCGTCCAGGTGTCCTCGCCGTCCGGGTTGATCTTGAAGACCTCGAGGAGACTCCGCCGAAGGATCCTCGTGGGCCTGTGCGCCACAGCGGTCGCGCTGGTCGTGGCCTGGATCGTGATCTCGTTCGTGGAGGCGCGCTCGGCACCCGCGAATGCACCGTTTGGCTGAGCGACGGCCGGGTCGTCACCTCGGAGTACGGCGCCAGGAGAGCGCGCGAGCGGTAGGGGTCCGCGCTCCGGGCCGCGATGCTCGCGACCGACCGGCTCACTCGGCTCACCAATCCGAGGTCCACAGGAGCTCGCCGGGGACGGTCCACTCGGTTCCGGGCGGCAAGAGCCCGGGGAGGATGCTCGAGGTCTCGTCGGCGAAGACGCACCAGGTCGAGTAGCAGAAGGGCGGCGAGCGGTGCCCGCGCTGCGCCATGAGCTCGGCGGTGTCGACCTCCCAGTTGCCGGCATAGGGGTACACCCGGATGCTGTACACCCTTCCGGCCACGAGGCGGGTGGCGTCGGCGACGCCGATGGTGAACGGCACCAGCGTGTCCTCGCACCGGGTGATGTCGAAGCGGGTGTCGAGGTAGGGCCTGGAGTCCTCGGGGTAGGTCACGACCCAGTACTTGATCACCGGCATGCAGTCCGGGTAGGGCGTGCTCGTCACGTCGTGCAGGGTGAGGCCGTCGGTGGCGTGAACCCAGTAGTCGTGCTCGTAGGTGGCGTTGCCCGAGAACGTAGGCTGCCACCAGAGGAGGAAGTGGGCGATGGCGTCGCGGGGCCCTTCGCCGGCGGGGGCCACCCACTGGTAGCCGCAGTTGGGTTGCCAGGAGCCGGGGTACTCGGGCGGGGAGGTGCAGGAGCCTCGCGCCGGCCCGGCGGGCAGGCGAGGGCCGCTCGACGGGCCCATCGGGGGGTCTCGGCGTGGAGAGGTCCCGTGGACACCGAGGGGTGCCGTCCCCGGCTCGGGCTCGGCCCGCCGGCACGTCACCGAGCGGGACTCGACCGCCTCGAGGCGCGGGAAGACGAGCTCCAGGAGGGTGCCGACCGAGTCCCCGCTCGGCTCGACGAACAGCCTGTGGACAGCCAGCTCCCCGGGCACGCTGCCGCTGGCCAGGGCCTCTCGCATCGCACGCTCCCCTGGGCCCTGGGAGCGCTCGGAGGAGGCGCCGAAGGGCGACCGGACGGTCAGCGCATCGTGGAAGAGGGTCGTCCGCAGCCTCACGAGCTCCGCCCGCACCGAGTCGGCGTCGGCCAAGCGGACGCCGGCCTCGTGGCTCCCCAGCGTCAGGGACTCGTAGAGCTGCTCCCCGCCGATCTCGAACGTCCCCTCCAGGCGCATGTCGAGGGCGCCCAGCCCTCCCTGCCGCGCCCAGCGCGCCAACGTGTCGAGAGACTGGGGCTCGGCGAACCGGAGGGCGACCGCCTCGGCGGGTGCCGGCCGGATCTCCCGAGGCCCGTGCGCGACCACCCGGTTCCCCGTGCGGTCGAGGCACTCCATGGGTGCGGCGTCCGCGGCCGCGCCGCCGGCGAGGACGAGGAGGAGGGGCAGGAGGCGGATCGGATGTCGGTGCATGGGGGACTCCTGTGGCGGACACCGCCGGCGGAGCACCGACGGAGCCCGGCCCCGGAGCGGGCACTCCGGGGCGTGGTCTCGTTCCGGGGTAGGGAGGCCTGCCGAAGATACCAGAGGGGCCCGCGACCGCGTCCGCCGGTGGCCGGCGGCCAGCGGCAACGTGCGGCTCTTGTTCACGTCGAAGGAGCCGCCTCGGCGTTGCCCCACCGCGCGGAGGCCCCGGATGCGCTCGTTGCCATCGTCACCGTGTGCGACCACCATCCGGAGCGCCCGCCGGGAGTCGACGGCGACCGCGCGAGGGACACGCTGGTAGCCTGACTCGCGTGAGCCTCACCTACTGCCCGGTGCCCTCTCGGCGGCTGGGGCGATCAGGCCAACCTCAAGGCGCGACCGGTCAGGGGTCCAGCGGGCGCGTCACGCGGACTCCATGGCCGATGCAGCGCGGTCGTCCACACGGCCGACACCGACTTCGGGCGCTTTCCCGGCGTCCGGTGGCACAACCCGCTGGAACCGATGGTGGAGCTGTCAGGCGACCGCTCACTCTTTCGTCTCCTGGAGCAGCGTCTCGAGGTGACGGCGGATCTCGAGGCTCCTCGGTCGGAGCTCGTGAGCCCTCTCGATGTTCTTCCGTGCGAGGGCGAGATCTCCGAGGTGGTAGCAAGCGACGCCCAGCGTGTCCAGGGAGTTGGCTCGGATGGAGTCGTCCCGCGCCAGCTCGACCGCGAGGGCGGCTCGCCTCTTCGCGTCCTCCAGATCCTCGACCAGCACGCCGGCGAGAAGCCACGCGAGCTCGTTGTGGGCTTCTGCGCTCTGCGGCTCTGCCTCGATCGCCTCGCGGAAAGCCATCTTCGCGTCTTCCCAGGCCTCCAGATCGGAGAACGCCCGGGCCAGATCGAGCCAGGCTGGCGCCGAACCCTCCCTCCCCGATCTCGAGAGGCTCGCTGCGTCGTCGTCCCGCCCCATCTCGCGCAGCACGAGGACCCTGCCGGCAACTCCGAGCGCTGCGCTCTGCGAGACGCCCTGGAGCTGCATGAAGACGGCCTCGGCCTGCGGCAGCGAGCCTGCCGCCAGGAGGACCTTGCCCTTTTCTTCGAGAGCCCGGGCGTACCCACCGTCCAGATTTAGCGCCGTGTCCAGGGAGAGGAGCGCCTCCTTCCACTTCGCCTGCCTCCGCAACGCCGAACCGATCACCGCATGGGCGACTGCCGACTCCGGGTCCTTGCGAGTCGCTTGCCGAGCCACTTTCAGGCAGTCGTCCCACTTGCGGCGGTCCAGCTCCGCCCAACCGGAGAGCGCCACCACCTTGCTCTCGAGAATCTCCGAGTCTGATGGTCGGGCCACCAGCGCTCGGTCGAGGGTCTGGACGGCGAGATCGTAGGCCCCCAGGGCGACGTACGAGTCGGCCAGGTCGGGAAGCACCCACTCGTCGTCGCAGCTCTCCAGCGCCGCCTCGTAGTCACGAACCGCGGCTTCATGGTCTCCTCGCTCCTGGTGCAGAGCGGCACGATGGGCGAGCGCCGGACCGGCATCGCTACCGGCTCGGGAGGCCAGCGAGATCGCCCGATCCCAGCACAGAATCGCACCGGTGATGTCCTCCTGCCACTCGAAGACGAGAGCTCGCAAGCTATGTGGCCAGGGTTCCTCGGGGGACTGCCGGATCGCGAAGTGAAGACAGATCAGAGCCTTGTCGAGCTCTTCCGCCTCGATGGCCTCTTCCACGAGGTCGGGAAGGGTCCCGTCGAACGCTGCGGTCCACGAGATATCGACGGCAGGCGCTACGATGGACCGGACTCTGGGTGGATTCTCAGGTCCGAACTCCAGGGCGCAAGCCTCGCGAGGTTCGAGACGGAGCAGATGCACCCGGCCCATGCGGTCGCCGCCGAATACGGACCGGCCGTCGGGCAGGATCTCGAAGGCGGTCCAGCCGCCGTCGGCCGTGAAGCTGGCGAGCTGGGTGCCGCCGGCGAGGCTCCAGACCTCGAGCTCCGGACCTCCCGAGCTCACGAAGGCGTGCTCTCCGTCATCGCTCAACCGCAGCAGGGCGTCTTCGTCGGCATAGACGGCGAGCTCGCTGAGCCTGGCGCCGCGGTCGAGGTCCCAGGCGGTCGGCTGGCCGAAGGCGGAGATCGTCAGGGCGCGGCGGCCGCCGGGGGTCAAGAGGAGCCGTTCGGTAGAGCAGCTCAGCCGGTGTTCCTCCGCTCCGCCCTCCAGGTTCCAGACCCTGACGGTGCCGTCCTTCGAGGCCGAGACCATCCGGCTCCCGTCCGCGGCGAAGCGCAGGGCGGCGACCGGCTCGTCGTGACCCTCGAGGAGGTGCAACTGCCGGCAGCCCTCGAGGTCCCAGACGAGAAGGGTCCCGTCGAGAGCGTCGGCCACGGCTCGCCGGCCGCCGGGCACGAGCCAGATCGTCCGCTCCGGTTCGTCCTTCCACCGTTCGGAGGCCGGATCGGGGATCGTCAGCCTGCGGATCGTCGAGCCCGTCTCGAGGTCTCGCACCTCGACCACGTCTCCCGACAGAATGGCGACCGTCGTGGCGCTCTCGTCGAGGAAGGCGACCTGGTCCCGCGAGCCCTGGCGAGAGGCCTCGAAATGGTGCAGCTGCACGGCGTGGTCCACGTCCCACACCGTCATGTCGGTGCCGGAGAGGAGGAGCGCGCGCCGGCCGTCCGGAGCCAGGACCAGGTCAGCCTCGTCGGAGATGTCGACCGTGAAGTAACGCACCGTTCCCGCCTCCAGGTCCCAGACGCAGATCGCGTCTCCCCGACCGCCACCCCCGGGGGCCGGCCCCACCGATACGATCTTCCTCGAGTCCGGGGTACACGCGAGCTGCCGTATCGGCCCCGTATCGGCGCTCTGCATCGTGTACAGGCGTTCGCCGGCCTCGAGGTCCCAGAGGGCAAGGCTGCCATCCGAATGGCCCGAGACCCCTCGCCGGCCCTCCGCTGCCAGGGCCACCGCCGTGACGGAGACGCGGTGAGAGACGGGCTGGTCGGAGCTCTCCGGGGTCGCCAGCCTCTCCAGGCTCCAGATCTTGATGGTGCCATTCTCCGAGGCCGACACCGCGAGTCGGTCATCGGCCGCCAGCTCGACGGCGACAACAGGGGCGGAGTGAGCAGCCACCGCGGCCAACCGTTCTCCGCGCTCCAGATCCCAGATCGAGAGGGACCCCTCCTCGAGGCCGAAGAGCCCTCGCCGTCCGTCCACGCTCAGCGCCAGGGCGTGGACGTCGTCGGCACCGGCGGTGAACGATTGCAGCTCCTCGCCATGGGTCAGGCCCCAGACGCTCACCTCGCTTCCTTCGACCCCTACGGCACGGTGGCCATCCGGCGACGTGACGATCCGGTCTGACCACCCGACCTCCAGGCTGAACAGCAGCTCACCCTCGAGGTCCCAGGCTGTCACGGTCTGCCGGTCCTTGCCGAGGACCCGCTCACCGTCGATCATCAGCGACTCCGGAACACCCTCTTCGGCGGCGGGGAGGGTACGCACCCGACGGCCGGTCGCCAGGTCCCAAACTCTGACCCGGCCGTCCTCTGACGCCGTGACGGCGCGGCCGCCGTCTGCCGGCAGCGCGATCACACGGACGGGTGCCTTGGTCACGCGGAGCCTTCGGAGCTCCGCGCCGGCCTGCAGGTCCCAGACGCGCAGCGTTCGATCGAGCGACGCGGAGACCCCTGTGCGCCCATCGCCCGCCAGCGCGAAGGCCGTGACCGCGGCCGTGTGACCGCGGAGCGCCGAGATCTGCCCGCCGCCGGCGAGGTCCCAGTAGGTCAGGCCACCGTCCTCGCCGGCACCGACGGCCCGCGTGCCGTCGGTCGCGAGGTGCCACCGAATCGTGCCCGTACCCTCCGGGTCGACGGTGTAGAGGAGCTCGCCGCTGTCGAGCTCCCAGCCCCTGAGCTCGCCGCCGTTGGAGATCGAGATCACCCGTTCGCCGTCCGGCGTCGCTACGAGCCGATACGGGGTCTCGGGAAGGGTGTGCAACAGCTCTCTGTCTTCGAGGCTCCATACGCGCAGGGTCCGGTCGGCGGAGGCCGAGACGAGGTGCCTCCCGTCCGGCGTGAGGGTCAGCAACGTCACGGCGTCGGTATGGCCGGCCAGAGTGTAGGAAGGGTCCGTTCCCGGTGAGGTGAGGCTCGGAAGCCGCGGTCGGAGACGGAGCCCGGAGAGCGCCGGCCGGGAAGGCTCGAGGCGGCGAAGACGGCCTCCGACGGGTATCAACTTCGCCAGGAGCTGGGCCTCGAGCTCCTCTGGACGGCTCCTCACCACGTGGGCCGACTTGCGGAGGGCGTCGCCGACGAGGCGGAGCTCACGGTCCTCGGGGATCAGCTCGAGATCCGCCAGCAGAGCATCGATGCCGGAGTTTCCGAGCTTGCGCTCGAGCCAGGGAATCTCGAGGAGCAAGGTCCTCAGCTCGTCCTCGCGACCTCCTTCGGCCAGATGCCAGGGCAGGCGCTCGAGAAAGTAGTCGTCGTCCGGTCCGGAGGACCACCCCCGCGGACATCGTTGTCGATAGGCCTCCACCAACTCCCGATGCAGGGCGCCGATGTCGTCGGTGGTGGCCAGCAGGTAGTCTCGCTGCATCGCGTGCAGGGTGATCCGCCGGTCGGGGCGGTCGCCGTGCAGAGTCAGCAGCGCCCTGTTGGCGAGCAGGGCGAGGGTCCGCCGGGCCTGCGCCGGGCGCAGGTTCTCGGCTGAACACCAGAGGGTCGTGACTGTAGCCTCCGGAACGGCCTCGCCATCGCGGAACACCGCGAGCCGGCGGTAGCAACGCGCAGCCTCGGGCTCCCCGGCCCCGAGCGCGTCGACACCGACCTTCAGCGACTTGAAGAGGCTCGGGAAGTGGGCGTGCTCGATGAACTCGACGTTGGCGCCTCGCAGCTCCTCCAGCAGATCGTTCCATGGAACGCCGGCCGCCGCCATGGCGCCGCAGATCTCCAGAGCCAGAGGCAGGTAGCCGCACTCCTCGGCCACCGACGCGGCTTCGTCCGGGAGCTCCGCGGGTTCCACACCGCACCACTCGGCGAGGAGCCGCAGTGCCGCCGACCGGCTCAGGACGCCCAGCCTGTGCTCCCGGGCACCCACCCTGGCTACCAGGCCGGCATCCCGAGTCGTCACCAGCAGCCGGCAGCGCCGGCCGAGGGCGTCGCGGAAAGGAGCGATCTGGGCGAGGTCCCACGCGTCGTCGATGACCACCAGGCATACCTTGTCGGCGAGAGCCTGCGCAAGCCAGGTCGCCCCGGTCTGCACGTCGACGTAGTGGGCAGGATCGTCGTCGAAGAGCCCTCCCAGCTGCCGCAGGTTGTCGAGGACCTCAGCCGGTCCGGCCTGGGGACCGGCGGTCAGCCAGACGATGCCGTCGATGAAGGCGCGTCGCGTATCGTTGGCGCGCGCGAAGGCCGCGGCGAGGGCCGACTTGCCGACGCCGCCCATGCCCTGCAGGGCTGCCGTGCGTTGCTCCGAGGTGATGACAGTAGAGCTCCGGGAGTCCGCCAGGACGGTCCGTCCCAGGTCGATCATCTCCCTGGGCCGGGGCACGAAATGGGCCGGCAACGCAGGCACGCGCGAGACGGAGCCGAGCGCCGGCACCTCTTCCCCGAGAACGCGCCGCAGCTCCTCCAGCGCCTCCTCGTAGGGTCGCTCGGCCCGGATGTCGAGGCAGTAGAGGGTCGCCAGATCGGTCGGCACCAGGCCGTGGTCGCCCAATCGAAGAACCGGGACGATCGCTCGACCGAAGAGCCGAGCGTGGTCCCACTCGGTCCGGACGTACTCCGAGGCGACGGCGTGGGGGCCGATGATCGCGAGGACCCGCTCGGCTCCCCAGATGGCGTCGCGAATCTCCTGGTGCAAGCTGCGGCCGCGGCTCTTCATCTTCTCGCGGTCCCACCAGACCGAGAGGCCCGCCGCCTCGAGGTCGCGGCGCAGCCGCCGGACGAAGGCCTCGTCGTCGGCCCGCGCGTACGACAGGAAGAGGTGAGATCGCGCCTTCACCTGATCCACGGCTTAGACGACGAGGAGAGAGCCTCGGCAGCCAGAGTGCGGGTGGTTCGGGGGACCGGCCTGCTGGTGAGCCGCTTCAGCTCGGAGAGTCGGTCCCACGCCTTCAGGGCATCGACGGCGATCGCGGCGGCGGTTTCATCGGGCCCCCCGTTCGCCAGGGACCGCGTCAGGAGGGAGAGGAGGGCGTCCGAGGCCTGGTCGGTCTCTCCCAGCAGGCCCAGGTCGATCGCGGCACGCACCCTGAGATCGGCGGGTAGGCTCGAGTTGGTCGCCAGGTTCCCGAGCTCCGGCGCGCGTCCCATCTCGCGCAGCGCGCGAGTCGCCTGCGTGTTGTAGCCTTCGCCGGCCGACGAGCCGGCGAACCGGATCGCCTTGCGGACGAGGCTCTCGCAATGCTGGTCCGTGTAGCGCCGCCCGAGGGGGCGCCACTCCAGGAGTCTGAGAAGATTCCTCGCTCTGCTGGGGTCCATGCCCGGGGCGCCGTAGCTCAGCAACTGGACGCCGTAGTGCCCGCCGGTGTAGCGATCCGCCTTCGTTCGGATCACCCTGAGGACCCTCTTCTCGAGCCCCGTGTCGACCGCGACCCCGCGGGCCAGGGCGGCCGCTATGAAGGTCACGGGTTCCCGGCTTTTACCGCGCAGAACACGCTCGAGGAGCGGAGTCAGGTCGTGCGATTCACTCCAGATGTCGAGAAGGAAGAGCAGTGGGTCATGCCACCCGGGCTTCCTCCAGCGACGGACGACGGTCCACGCCTTGCCGCTGGAGGGGTCGATCTCGGCGAGCTTTTCGGCCGCCAGGTACCCCGCCAGCGACCAGTGCGCCCACCTGAGCCCCTGCCTGCCGAAGGTGAAGAGTCGCGTCGCCGAGGCCAGGTGCGCTAAGAGCTGCCGGGCGCTGGTGGCGTCGCGACGACCCTTCCGCGGCCACTGCGACCGGAGGTACTCGGTGACGATTCCGTTGACCGCGCGCTTCCGAAGGACCTCTTCCGCCTCGACGTCGGCCAAGGCGAGCCGACGCAGGGCGCCGCGAGAGACCGTGGCCAGGTCGGCACCGAGCGTCTCGGCGAGCTCATCGTCTGCCGCGTCGCGCAGGACCGCGTCGACGAAGCGTCGATAGATCCGGCTGGGGCGAGGGGCGCCGTCGATGCCGCTCGAAGCCAGCGCTCCGTAGAGGATGGAAGGGTCTGGCTTCTCGGTGCCGCGAACCGTGAGTTTTCGCAGCAGCGTTTCGAGAGGCGGTGCAGGCATCGTGAACCCCGGTCAGCAGGGCGACTCCGGTGCAAACAGGTTGGCGCAAGCATACTCCCCGGCGACTTGCCCGGGCGGAGGCGTCGGACTTCTCCCCCCGGCGCCTCGCAGGAGAGGCGGCGGACCGGAGGGTCCGCTCCGGGGGGAACAGGGTCGAGCCGGTGGTACGCTCGGTGCCCTCGGTGACCCCCGTCCCTCGTCCCTCGGCCCGCGCCGCACCTGCTGGGAAAGGACCCGACGCGACTGGTCCGGCTCAACCGCATCATGGACCGGGCCCTCAAGGGACACCCCTACGTCAAGTCCGGGCTCGACATGGCCGCCTGGGACCTCCTCGGTCAGGTCACCGGGCAGAGTGTCTG
>CAJQNK010000297.1 GCA_905479655.1 uncultured bacterium
GTGCTCCGTTGGCTGGTCCCGGTGGCGGTGCTGGTGGTGTTCCTGCAGGCCGTGGGCCTTCTCTGAACGACCGGGCTCCGGTCGGTCCCACGGGGCTCGTCAGCGCCCTGTAACCATCCTCCCGGGTTCGGGTATCCCCCACCGTGAGGAGACGAGGACGTTGACCGAACGCAGCGACAACAGCGCGCCCACCGACGGCGAGCTGATGCAGCGCGTCCAGGCCGGCGAACTGGCGCTGATGGGGGTGCTCTTCGAGCGCCACCACCAGCGGATGTTCAACTTCTTCCTGCGCCTGACGGGCAACCGGCAGGTGGCGGAGGACCTCGTCCAGGAGTGTTTCCTGCGGATGCTCCGCTTCCGCAGCACCTTCCGGGCCGACGGGTCCTACAGGGCCTGGATGTACCAGATCGGCCGCAACCTCTCCACCGACCACTTCCGCAAGCACTCGCGCGAGGTGCTCTCCGACGACGAAGAGGCCCTGGACGACGTCAGCGACGAGCCGCTGCCGCTCGAGGAGCTCGAGAGCTCCGAGAGGGTCCACCTCGTCCGGAGGGCGTTGATGGAGCTGCCCCCCGACAAGCGGGAGGTCCTGGTGCTCTCCCGCTTCGAGCTCCTGAGGTACGCGGAGATCGCGAACCTCCTGGACACGACGGTGGGCGCCATCAAGGTCCGCGTCCACCGCGCCGTCAAGGAGCTGCGCACCACCTACCAACGATTGGCCCGAGAGACCTCCCCATGAACTGCCGAGACCTGGACCGATTCCTCATCGATCACCTGAGCGGCACGCTGGACGCGACCACCGCGGCGCGGGTGCGCGAGCATCTGGCGGAGTGCGCGAGCTGCCGCACCGAGGCCTCCGAGCTCGGGGACCTGTGGCTCACCCTCGGACTGATCCGCGACGAGGAGCCCGGAAGCGGGCTGCGCGAGAGCTTCTACGGCGTCCTCTCCGAGGAGATCGGCCGGGAACGCGACAGGGAGCGGGGGACGGCCGGAGACGGCCCGCTGCACCGCCTTCTCGCCTGGTGGACCGAGGCCCGTCCCATGCGTCCCGCCTTCGGCGCCGCCCTGACCGCCGCCGGCCTCGTCGCGGGCGTGCTCCTCGGTTCCGGGCTCGGGCGACCGGGTGACCCGCGGCCGTCGGCGCGCGCCGACGGCCCACCGGCCGAGGTCGCCGAGCTGCGGGACGAGGTCGACTCGCTCTCGCGCATGGTGGCGCTGTCGCTCCTGGAGCGGGAGTCGGCGAGCGAGCGGCTGCGAGCCGTGAGCTTCAGCCGGCGCACGGCGGCCTCCGACGACGTGCTCGTGCAGGCGCTCGTCGACACCGTGCGCAGCGACCCCAGCGTCAACGTCCGCCTCGCGGCCGTCGACGCGCTGTCGGAGCTGGCCGCGGCGCGACGCCCGGTGAGCGACGCCCTCCTCGCCACCCTGCCCTCCCAGTCCTCCCCCCTGGTCCAGCTCAAGCTCGCCAGGACCGTCACCCGCGGACGCAACGAGGTCGAGGCGCAGCAGATCCTGGAGACCCTCCTGGCGAGCGAGACCCTGGACGCCGAGGCCCGGAAGATCCTCGCACAGAGCGTCGGCTGGACCGAGGGCTGACCCGATGACACGCCCGACCCCGAACGACCCGACCCCGAGCGACCCGACCGTGAGCAAACCGACCCTGAGCAACCCAGCCATGAGGCAACCGACGATGCGGCACCCCGCCGTGAGACACTCCGCCGTGAGACACCCCGCCGCGAGACACCCGGCCATCCTGCTGCTGACGGCGGCCCTGGCCCTGGCCCCCGCGGCCCGCGCCGAGGTCGCCGAGACCGAGACCGAGCACCACGAGCTCCGCCTGGAGCAGCCCCTCGACGCGCGGCTCCGCATCGACCTCCTGAACGGTTCCATCGCCGTCGTCCCCGGCGCGGGCGACACCGTCAGGGCCGTCGTCACGATCCGCCGGACGGCGGACGACGAAGGGCGGTTGGAGACCGCGCGACGAGAGATCCGGCTGGAGATCGCCCAAACGGAGGGCACGTCGAGCTTCGTCATGCGGACCCCCTGGAACCGCCGGGAGAGCTGCGCCGGAGCGGCCTCCGGAGGGGCGAGGTGCGACTTCCCCGGCTGGGACCGCCTGGGGTACGAGGTGGCCTACGACCTGCGGGTCGAGGTCCCGCGGTCCGTCGCTCTGGAGCTCGAGACCGTCTGGGGCGACATCGACGTCCGGGGGATCGAGGGGCCCTTCGAGGTGGGCTCGGTCTTCGGCGAGGTGCGCCTGAAGGGCCTCGCCTCGGCGGGTAGCGCGTCGAACGTGAACGGCCCGCTCTGGGCGGCCTTCGCCCACGCCCCCGCCAGCGAGAGCGAGTTCCAGACCGTCAACGGGCCCCTCGAGGTTCGCCTGCCGCGGTCGGCCGACGCCGACCTGAGCTTCCAGACTCTGAACGGCGAGGTCACGACCGACCTGCCCGTCCGCTCGATGCCCCGTCCCGTGGGCGTCGCCGAGCGCAAGGGGGGCCGGTTCGTCTACCGGTCCGCCGCCGGAGCCTGGGTGCGCCTGGGCGACGGGGGCCCCACCTTCACCTTCGAGACCGTCAACGGCGACATCACCCTGCTCGCCGCAGAGGAGGACAACTCATGAAGACGCTGATCCTGTCGGCCGCCTGCGCGGCCATCCTGCTGACCCCCGTCACCGCTTTCGCCCAGACCGCTACCGCCCCGACTCCGGAGAGGATCTCGGTGCCCCTCTCGCGGCCCGGCGAGCCCGCCTGGCTGGAGATCGACATGGTGTACGGCTCGATCGACGTCGAGGTCTACGACGGCGCGGAGATGCTGATCGAGGTCCGCCCCCGAGGCGCCGAAGGGCCGAAGCCGGACGGCAAGCCGGCCGAGGGCGGTCTGCGCCGAATCCCCAACGCCAGCTTCGAGTTCTCGGTCGAGGAGGAGGACAACCGGGTGTGGGTGGAGAGCGACTCCTGGAAGCGGGCGCTCGACGTCACCGCCCGCGTGCCCAGGAACACCTCGCTGAAGCTCGAGACCGTCAACCAGGGCCACGTCAAGGTGGTCGGCGCGGAGGGCGAGCACGAGATCTCCAACACCAACGGCGCCATCACCGCCGAGCGGATCGCCGGCTCCCTGATCGCCGAGACCGTCAACGGCCCCGTCACCGTCACCTTCACCTCCGTGTCCTCCGACCGCCCGATGTCCTTCGCCAGCCTCAACGGCAACGTCGACGTGACCCTGCCGGCCGGCTCGCGGGCGGACGTGGTCCTGGACTCCGGCAACGGCGAGGTCTATACGGACTTCGAGCTGGCGCTCGCAACGGCGCAGCCCCGCATCGACAAGGGGCGCGACGGCGGCCGGTTCCGCGTCGAGGTCAGCCGCGAGATGCGCGGCACGATCAACGGCGGCGGACCCGAGCTCCGCTTCGAGACCTTCAACGGCGACATCTTCGTGCGCCAGGGGGAGTAGGAGCGGGTCCCGGGGCCGGCGGTGGGGCCGGGCATCGGCCCGCGAGGGCGCGAGGGCGCGGTCGGCGGATCGGCCGGTGATTCGCGGGTCGGATCGTCGCGAACCCGGCGTTCTACCGGCCGGCCGAGCCCAGCCCGATCTCCATCCCGTCCCACGCGACTCCCATCCCCGCCTCCCGGATCGCCCGGGCGGCGTCGCTCCGCGGGTCGACGGCGGGGTTCGAGTGGTTGAGGTGGGTGAAGAGCACGCGGGCGCCGCCGGTCGCCACACGCGAACGCAGCCGCTCGACGGTGCGGGCGATCAGCGGGTGGCCGATGGACGCGACGTCGCGGCCGGGGAGCTCGTCCAGGGAGTAGAAGGTGCCGTCGAGGAGCGCGACGTCGACCTCCGCCAGCCGCTCCTCCAGCGGCGGCTCCCAGCTCTCCCAGCCGTCGGTGTCGGGCACGTAGAGGAGCGCGCGGCCGCGCTCCCCCGTCGCCGGCTCGGGCGGGCCCTCGATGCGCCAGGCGACGGTGTCGCCCACCTCGTCCCGGTGGGGCACGCGCAGGGGCGTCGCGGTGACGCCGTCCCCCAGGCCGAAGGGCCGGCCGGGCGGGCTCTCCACCAGGGCGAGGTTGCCCCTCTCCAGCATGAGGCTCCACGGGTAGTTGGCGCGCAGGACCGCGGCCAGGGCCGGGGTGGCGCGCACCGGGAGCTCCCGCGTCGAGACGGCCTCGTAGCCGAAGAAGGCCAGGCCGGCCAGGTGTCCCAGGTGGGCGTGGGTCAGGAGGACTCCGTCCACGGGCGCACGGTCCACCCCCCCGCCCGCCGGCGTCCGGACGTCCGCCAGGGCCTCGAGGTGCTCGGGCAGGTCCGGGCCGGCATCGATCAGCAGGACCCGGTCGACGCCGGGAAGCACGACGGCGAGGGCCGCCGTCCTGCGGGCGAACGCCGGCTCCCGCCGGGCCCGGACACACCGCGGCCCGGAGCAGGCGACGTGGGGCAGGCCGCCGTCCTGGGCGGTGCCCAGCACGCGAACGAAGGGCTCTCCCGGCCCCGGCGCCAGGTCGGCGAAGGCCCGGTCGGCCGCGACCCCGGCGGGCTCGCCGTCCCTGTCGGCGCCGGTCGACTCGGGAGACGGCACGCCGCAGGCCAGCGCGAAGAGGAGCGTCGCGAGGAGGGGGAGCACGCGCGTGGAGTACGCCATGGTGGCCCTACCCTACTCGACGGCTGTACGCTCGGGGCGTGCCCTCCAGGTCGTGCCCCGGGCCTCACCCGGCCGCCCTCCTCCTCCTCGCGGCCACGCTGACCGGCTGCGCCTCCGACCCGCTCCTCGTCGACGAGTCTCCCGGCGGTTTCGCCCTCTACCGCAGCGGCCGGCTCTCCGGCGCCGAGATCGGGGAGCTGTGCGCCGCCGGTGTCGAGGAGATCGCCGTCCTCGCCGGCACGGGCCGCGAGCGCGAGTGCGTGCTGCGCCGGGAGCACTGCCCCGGCCTGCGGGTGGTGTACGACGAGGAGCAGCAGGCCGACAGCCCGCTCTCCGCCGCCTTCCTGGAGGCGTTCGACGACTGGGTCGGAGAGGCCCGGGCCGAGGGGCGCAAGATCGCCTTCCGATGCCGCCACGGGTGGCACCGCGCCGGCCGCCTCACCGCCTGGTACCGCATGCGCTGGCAGGGCTGGTCGGCCGAGCGGGCGAGCGCCGAAATGCTCGAGCGCGGCCGCCTCATGTTCCGCCATCCGACCCTGGTGCCCCAGGTGCGGGCGCTGGCGGACCACCTGGCCGGCCGCGCCTGCTCCACGGAGCCCCAGCACTGCGTGGTGGTCGAGCCGCGGGCCTCGGAGGGCGCCTCGGACGCCGCGTCGCCGTCGTTCGTGCCCGACGTGTGCGCTCAGGCTCCGGAGCCCAGGACTTCCAGCCACCGCTCCCGCACCACCTCCCGGCCCAGATGCTCCACGTAGCGGCGCCGGGCCGCGGACGCCGCGGCCGTCAGCCGGTCGAGCGAGCGGTACCTGGCCAGAGCCTCGGCCAGGGCCCGGGGCTCCCGGGGCGGCACCAGGATGCCGGTCCGACCGTCCTGCACCAGGTCGGGGACGCCGCCGACGCGGGTGGCCACCACGGCGCAGCCGGCGTTCATCGCCTCGATCACCGTGAGCGGCGCCGCCTCGTTCCACGACGGCAGGGCGAAGACCTGGTGGCCGAGGTAGAGACTCCGGAGCCGGTCGCGGTCGTGGACCGCGCCCAGGTGACGCACGCGCTCCCCGAGACCCCGGGTCGCGACGGCCTCGCCGAAGGCTCGCTCGTCCTCGGCGGAGAACCAGCCGCCCACGAAGGTCACGCGGATCGAGGCCCCGTCGGCCACGAGTCGCGCCGCCGCCTCCAGCAGGTCCTCCCAACCCTTCTCCCGGGTCATGTTGGCGACCCACAGGATCCGCAGCTCCCCTCCCGGCCGCCACCCGGCCAGCTTCGACTCCACCTCCTCGGAGGAGACGAGGAGCTCGGGAGGCACGAGGTTCGGCACGATCGCGATCCGGGACTGCGGTACCCACCGGACGACGGCCCCGGCCAGGATCCGGCTCAGGAAGACCCAGCGCTCGACGCGGCTCGCGAGCCAACCGAGCGTCCGGGCCGTCAGCCCTCGGGCCGCGAGGCCCCGCAGATCGTTGTGCGGCCAGACGACCACGGGATGTCCCTTCGGGATCGCCGCCGCGAACGTCACCACGTCCCGCAGGTGACCCAGCGGACTGAAGGACATGTTGGCGTAGAGCAGCGGCGTCCGCTCGGCGACGAGGCGCCGGCGCAGCGCCGTCTGGAAACGGACGACCTCGACACCCCGCCGGGGGCTGGCCGTATTGGGCGCGAGCGCCCGCCCATCGCGGCCCGAGCTGTCGATCACGTCGAAGCGGACCTCCTCCGCCAGCAGATCGACGAGCCCCTGGACCGCCTGGGACTGCCCGTTGAGCGGCGGCGGCAAGGGACCGAGGAGGAGCCAGCGGGTGGGTCCGGCGGTCGGGGTCTCCGTGTGTCGGTCGGGCATCGGGTGGGGGTGGGGGAATCGTAGCTCAGCGGCCGGGACGGGGTCGGGCCGGTTCGGCGCGGCGGACCGAGGAGATGGACGGAGGAGCTGGACGGGATGGACGGGATGGACGGGATGGACGGGATGGACGAGATGGACCCGCCTTCGCGTCTCTTCGCGTCTTCGCGTCTTCGCGTGATCTCCCCCGGCACCACGCTCCCCCGATGTAAGAACCCGCCCCGGGCCGCGTAAGAATCGTTGACGGCCGGAAGATCGGCAGCCGACCAGCTCACGACTCACGACTCACGACTCACAACCAACGACCGGGGAGACCATGCACGCTGTGACCTACGACCCCGAGCCCCGCGACGACGGGGCCACCGCCGGGCCGGGCGGGCTCGAGGGGCTCTTCCGGGAGCACCATCGCCGCGTCTACCGCACGGCCCTGCGGATCACCGGCAACCCCACCGACGCGGAGGACGTGCTGCAGACCGTCTTCCTCCGCCTCGCCAAGCGATCCGGCTCCGTCGACCTGTCGGACAGCGCCGCCACCTACCTCCACCGGGCCGCCGTCAACGGCGCCCTGGACCTCCTCCGGGCCCGCAAGCGGTCGTCCGAAGAGGCGCTGGAGGACCTGGAGTCGGCCCCGGCCGCGACGTTCTCCCCAAAGGACCCGGTGCGCCAAAGCGAGCTCTCGAGCGGCCTGCGCAAGGCCCTCACGAAGCTCACGCCCAAGGCCGCCGAGATCTTCACCCTGCGCTACATCGAAGGCCACGCCAACCGCGAGATCGCCCGCATGCTGGGCTCCTCGCAGACCGCCGTGGCCGTGATCCTGCACCGCAGCCGCCGGAGGCTCGCTCACGAGCTGACCGGCTTCATCGGAGGTTGAAACCCATGACCCATCGCAACGAAGATTCCCGCGACCTCCTCGAGCGCGCCGTCGACGCAGTGCGCAACGAGCCGGTGGACGAAGAGCTGGAGCGCCAGGCCGCCGAGCGCGTCTGGGACCGCATCCTGCGCGACGCCACCCCGGACCACCACGGCCGTCACGACGCGTGCGACGGCTTCCGGGCCGACCTGCCCGCCTACGTCGCCGGCGAGTTGTCCGACGCCCGGCGCCTGCTGATCGAAGACCACACCCGCGAGTGCCTGCCCTGCCGGCGCGCTCTGAAGGAGATGCGCAAGGGCGACGAGCCCATCCGCGAGCGGTCGGCCGCACGGTCGACCTCCGGCGGGTACCGCGGCCGCTGGCTCGCCGCCGCCGCCGTGCTCGTCCTGGCGGTCGGCACGGCCGGCGCCCTCTGGTGGACCGGCGCCCTGCCCTCGGGCAGCGCCATAGCCCAGGTGCGGGCCGTCGACGGCGCTCTGCTGTCGCTCGACGGTGACGACGCCACCCTGCTGGCGGTCGGCGCCGAGATCGCCCAGAACCAACTCGTGCGCACGACCGGCGGGTCGGCGGTGATCCGTCTCTCCGACGGCTCGCGCGTCGAGGTCGCGGAGCGCTCCGAGATCGCCGTCTCGAGTCGCCGCGACGACACGACGATCCGCGTCACCCAGGGCAGCGTCATCGTGGAGGCGGCCAAGCGCGACCACGGCCATCTCTACGTCTCCACCGACGACTGCCTGGTCTCCGTCACCGGCACCATCTTCTCCGTCAACCACGGGGCCAAGGGCTCCCGGGTCTCGGTGATCGAGGGCGAGGTGCGGGTCGAGCAGGGCGGCGGCGAGTCCGTGCTGCACCCGGGCGACCAGGTCACCACCCGCGCCGGCCTGGCCCGCATCCCGGTGGCCGACGAGGTCGCCTGGAGCGGCAGCCGGGAGCGGTATCGCGAGCTGCTGACCGAACTCGCGGCCCTGGACCACGAGATCGGCCTGGCTCTGGCCGACACCGGCCTGCGCTACGACAGCCGCCTCCTGGACCTGGTGCCCACCGAGACCGGCCTCTACGTGGCCCTGCCCAACGTCGCCGAGCAGATGGGCGAGGTGCAGCAGATCTTCGAGGAGCGTCTGGCCTCGAGCGCGGTGCTGCGCGAGTGGTGGGAGCAGCGGGGTGCCGCGGGTCTCGACGACGAGCTCGCCGACGCCATCGACCGCATCCGCACCCTCGGCGGCAGCCTAGGCGACGAGATCGTCGTCGCCCTGCCGATGAACGCCGACGGCGAGCCCGGGGAGCCCCTGATCCTCGCCACCTCGGCCAACCCCTCGGCCCTGGCGGCCGCGCTCGCGGACGAGATCGCCCGCCTGGGGAGCGAGGAGGGGCAGCGCCTCGTCCTCGTGAACGATCCCGCCGAGGCGTCCGAGAACGACGCGCTGGGCATCTGGCAGGCCGGCGACGTCGTCGCGGCCGGCAGCCGGGCGAGCCTGCTCGCCCTCCAGCGCTCGCTGGCCAACGGCGGTGGCTTCGCCGCGACGCCCCTGGGCCGACGGATCGCCGAGTCCTACTCTCAGGGCGCCTACCTGCTGGTCGCCCTCGACCTCGGCAGCGTGATCCACGGCCAGGTCGCGAACGACGGCGACGATAGCCGCAACGCCATGCGCTTCACGGGCCTGGAGGAGGCGCGCCACCTGGTGATCGAGCAGAAGCACCGGGGCGAGACCGTTCACACGGGCGCCGTCCTCAGCTTCGACGGTCGCCGGCATGGCGCGGCCGCCTGGCTGGAGAGCCCGGCCCCGATGGGCGCCCTGGCCTTCGTCTCGCCCGAGGCGCGCATGGTGACGGCGGCGCTCGTGACCGATCCGGCGAGGATCGTCGACGAGCTCGAGACGTTCGCCCGAGCCGACGGTGGCCTGGGTGACGCCGGCGCGGCCATCGAGCTCCTGCGCGAGGTGGCGGCGCCGCTGGGCGGCGAGGTCGCCTTCGCCCTGGACGGCCCGATCCTGCCGGTGCCGGCCTGGAAGCTGATCATCGAGGTCTACGACCCGGCCGGTCTCGAGCGCAGCCTGGAGTTCGCGCTGGAGAGGATCTCCGCCGAGATGGTGGCCGAGGGCGGGAAGGACGCGCTCGCCGGTCGCCTGGTTCGCGAGGAGGCCGGTGGCCGGGTGTGGTGGTCGTTCGAGCGCGAGGGCGGTGCCAGCCTGTTCCACGCCACCTTCGCCGACGGCTACCTGGTGGCCGCGCCGAGCCGCGCGCTCGTCGACCGGGCGATCCGCACGCGGGAGTCGGGTTACGGACTGGCCGACACGCCGGCCTTCCAGGGGCTTCTGCCCCAGGACGGCTACGTGCACTTCTCGGCCCTCGCCTGGCACAACTTCCGCGACCTCTCCGACGCCATGGCGCAGATCGGCGCCAGCCAGCAGATGGACGAGGGGATGGCCGCCGGCCTCGAGGCCCTCGCCGAGCCCACGCTCACCTGCGTCTACGGCGAGACCGACCAGATCCGAATCGTGTCGACGAGCCGTGGGGGCCTGCTGGGCTTCCGCGCCGGCGCGCTGATGGGTCTGGGCGCCATGGCCGGCGGCGACGGCTGAGCCTCTCCGTAGCCGACCCTCCCCGGGCGCCGGCGAGCGGAGCGACCCTCCGCCGCCGGCGCCCCCTTTTCACACCGAACTTCCCGTCAACGAAACGGACCCGAGCCGTTCGCCGTAGGATCGGAGCGTCATGATCGACCACAACCCCGCTGGACCGGAGCCCATCGGCGAGAGTGCCGCCGAGGTCCCCGTCGCGCCGAGCCCCGCCTCCGAGAACGCGGTCATCGAGCTCGACGGGCTCACCGTGCGCTTCGGCAAGGCCACCATCCTGGACCGCCTGGAGGCACGCCTTTCGGGCCGCGCCATCGGGCTCCTCGGCCCCAACGGAGCGGGCAAGACGACGCTCCTCCACACGCTGCTCGGGTTCCACGACGCCCGCTCGGGCACGGCCCGCGTCCTGGGCCACGACGTCCGGCGCGAGCGCCGGGCGGTCCGGCGCGAGATCGGCTACATGCCGGAGCGCGAGTCCTTCGTCGCGGGCATGTCGGGGGTGCGCTTCGTCCAGATGATGGCGGAGCTCTCCGGGCTGCCCGCCGCCGAGGCCCTCGAGCGGGCCCACCAGTCGCTCTTCTACGTCGGCCTGGGCGAGGCCCGCTATCGCAACATCGAGACCTACTCCTTCGGCATGAAGCAGCTCGTCAAGTTCGCCCAAGCCATCGTGCACGGCCCACGGGTACTGCTGCTCGACGAGCCGACCAACGGCCTCGACCCGCCGGCCCGCAGCCGCATGCTGCGCCTCATCCGCGAGGTGCGGGACAGTGGACGCGCCCACATCCTCCTCTCCTCCCACCTGCTGCGGGACGTCGAGGAGTGCTGCGAGGAGGTGCTGATCTTGCGCGACGGCCGCATCTCGGCCCACAGCGACCTGGCCGCGGAGCGGCGCACCCACCACAAGTTCCTGGTGCTGGAGCTGCGGGGCGACGGCGAGGCCTCGTTCATCGAGGCCCTGACCGAGCTCGGAGCCGAGTGCGCCGAGGCGCCGGGCCGACGCTGGAAGATGGTGCTGCCGGAAGGGGTCGGCGTCGCCGACCTGTACCGGCTGGCCAGCGAGCGGAGCCTCCAAATCCGGCGGCTCGACTACAAACGCGACTCCCTGGAGGAGATCTTCCTCCAGGCGATGGGAGCCTGACGTGGCTGTCTACCAGAGACGCTACTCCGGCTACGACGGCGAGCTGACCTCGCCGCGCCTGCGCTTCCTGGTGCTGCCGCGCTACGCCTTCCGGGAGGTGTTCGCCTCCCGGATCCTGGTCGCGCTGTGCGTGGGCGGGTTGATCTGGCCCCTGGTCTGCGCCTTCATGATCTACCTGCACCACAACGCCGCGGCGCTGGACTTCATGGAGCTCCCGATCGCCGAGCTCGTGCCCATCGACGGGCGGTTCTTCTCCACCTACTTCCTGGCCGTCCAGGCCCGGATCGCCCTCGTCCTGGCGCTGGTGGTGGGACCCGCCCTGGTCTCGCCCGACCTGCGCAACAACGGCCTCGCGCTCTACCTGGCGCGGCCCTTCACCCGCAGGGACTACGTCCTCGGGAAGGCGTCGGTGCTGGTCCTGATGCTCTCCGCCCTGACCTGGATCCCCGGCCTCCTCCTGTTCGTGGAGCAGGCGGCGCTCCAGGGCGGTTCGTGGGCGGCCGAAAACCTCTACATCGCGAGGGCCATCCTGGCCGGCTCCGCGGCCTGGATCCTGCTGTTGACGCTCCCCTCCCTGGCCCTCTCTGCGTGGGTCAAGTGGAAGCCCGTCGCCCGGCTCCTCTTCCTCGCCATGTTCTTCCTGTTCGAGGGCCTCGGGGTGCTGGTGAACCAGCTCTGGGACACCGAGTGGGGCGACCTGCTGCGCCTCTCCCAGGTGTTCCTGGCCATCCGCGACGCCCTCTTCCAGCAGCCGGCGCTGACGACCGTTCCCCCGGGCGCCGCCTGGGCCATGCTGGTCGCGCTATGGGTCGTCTCCCTGATCCTGCTCTACCGCAAGGTGAGGGCCTACGAGGTGGTCACGTGACGGCCTCCGCCAACTCCGACCGCCTCCCCGTCGGCGACGACCGCATCGTCTTCACGGACGTCTCGAAGTTCTACGGCGAGGTGCTCGGCGTCAACCACGTCAACCTGGTGATCCCGCCGGGCGTCACCAGCCTGGTGGGTCCCAACGGCTCGGGGAAGTCGACCCTCATGAACCTCATGACGGGGCTCCTGCGCCCCAGCCGCGGCACCTGCACGATCCTGGGCCTCGAGCCCGACGACCCGGTTCGACTGTTCCGGGAGGTGGGCTACGCCACCCAGGTCGACGCCTTCCCCCGAGGCGCCACGGGACGCGGGCTGGTGGCCTCCTTCCTGCGGATCCACGGCTTCAGCGGCGCCGAGGCCCTGCGCCTGGCCGACGAGGCCCTGGAGCGGGTGGGGCTGACCGCGGCCGCCCGCAAGAAGGTCGACGCCTACTCCAAGGGCATGCGCCAGCGCGTGAAGCTGGCCCAGGCCATCGCCCACCATCCGCGGGTCCTGGTGCTGGACGAACCGCTGAACGGCCTGGACCCCATGGCGCGGGCCGAGGTCATCGAGCTGTTCCAGGAGCTCGCGGCCGGGGGCCTCCACGTCGTCGTTTCGAGCCACATCCTGCACGAGGTCGACATGATCTCGGACCGGGTGATCCTGCTGAACGGCGGCTACGTCGTCGCGGAGGGCGGCATCGAGGGGGTGCGCGACGAGATGGAGGAGCACCCCATGCAGGTCTTCATCCGCTGCGAGGAGCCCGCCCGCCTCGCCTCGCGGCTGTTCCTGGAGGACCACGTGACCGAGGTCCGGCTGCACGAGGACCGTCGGGGGCTCGACGCCCGCACGCGGGACGGGGACGCCTTCCACCTCGCCCTGAACGACGTCGTCGCCGAGACCGGCGTCCGGATCGAGACCGTGGCCCCGGCCGACCACGACGTCTCGGCCGTCTACGAGTACCTCATCGGTCACGAGGGAGGGGGACTGTGAGCGCCCATTCCGAGACCCGTCCCGAAGGCGCGGCCCTGGCGCGGCGCCAGACGCTGGGCATCATCCGTCTGGAGGCCGTCAAGAGCTTCCTCGGCCGGCGTGCCCTCCCCCTCTACCTGCTCGCGGCGCTGCCGGTGGTGGTGCCGTTGCTCCTGGTGCTGTTCGCCGAGGTGGCCGACCAGGTCCAGGTCGGCTGGACCGTGAGCACCTACTCCGAGATCTTCCAGTTCCAGCTCGCCGTCGTCTTCTTCGGCAGCGTCTGGATGTTCACGCACCTGTTCCGTGGCGAGATCCTGGGCCGCAGCCTCCACTTCTACCTGCTCTCCCCCGTCCGCCGGGAGCTGCTGGTCGTGGGCAAGTACCTGTCCGCCCTCCTGGCGAGCGTCGTCCTCTTCGGCCTCGGCACGCTGGCGTCCTTCCTCGTGCTTTATATCCCCTTCGGAGTCATGCGCTCCGTCGAGCACCTGACCCACGGCCCCGGCCTGGGGCACCTGGCGACCTACCTGCTGGTCACCGTCCTGGCCTGCGCCGGCTACGGCGCCGTCTTCCTGCTCACGGGCCTGCTGCTGCGCAACCCCATCATCCCGGCCTTCGCGGTTCTGCTCTGGGAACTCATCAACTTCCTGCTGCCGCCCCTGTTGAAGAAGTTCAGCGTCGTCTACTGGCTCAACGGCCTCCTGCCGGTGCCCGTCGACGAGGGGCCCTTCGCCATGGTCGCCGAGCCGCCCGCGGCGTGGATGTCGGTGGTGGGTCTGGTCGTTGTGAGCGGCGCGCTGTTGACCGTGGCGGCACTGCGGGCGCGGCGGTTGGAGGTCGCGTACGGGGAGGACTGAGGAGGACTCGTGCTTCTTTCGCGTCTTCGGCTGCACAGAACAGAGGCTCACGCGAAGACGCTAAGACGCTAAGAGGTGGCATCAAGCCCCGCACCTGGCCCGAGCGGAGTCATCGCCTCCGGCAGTTTCGGGAGTCCGGGTGTCGGTTCACGATCCGCCTTGTGCCTTTCTTGAAGGTCGCCGCGCCGAAGTTGATCAACAGACCCAGGGAGAGGTCCATCAATCGGAGGTAGGTCAGCAGTTGTTTGGCATGGACCGGGGCCAGCTCTTCGACCGACTTGAGCTCGACCACCAGACACTCCTCGACCAGAAGATCGACCCGGAAGCCCGGCTCGAAGTGGAGCCCACGGTAGTCGAACGAGACCGCCTTCTGACGCTCGACCCGGAGACCGCGCTCCAGGAGGGACCGCTCCAGAACCGTCTCGTAGATCGACTCCAATAGACCGGCACCGAGCTCTCGGTGCAGGTGGAAGGCGGCATCCACCACAACCGTCGCCGCCTCTTCCGCCATCATGGGCCTTCGCATCTTCGCGCCTTCGCGTCTTCGCGTGAGTCCCCCGCCTGCGCCCGGGGCATGCTTCGTGGTCCGCAGGAGCGTCCGCTACACTCCCCCTGCCTCCCCGAACCACCCCAAGGAGAAGTCCCCCATGACCCCACTTTCGTTACGGCCCGACCGAGCCCTGGCCGCTGGTCTCGGCCTCCTCGCCCTCGTCCTCGTCGCCCCGGCCGCGGACGCGGCCCGCGACCCCCTGGTCTGCGTGCCCAACGGTGACTACGTCCAGCCGCCGGTGGCCCCGGCGCCCGTGGAGCGCAACACCGGCCTGGGGATGAACGTCTGGGAGGGTGCCACGCCTCCCGGTCTCGATCCAGCCCTGCCACAACTGGTCCTGGTCCACGGCCTCCACGGCAGCGCCCACGGCTGGTTCGGGGAGACGATGCTCCATGGTCGGAACGACTTCTACGACCACGTCTACGCTGCGGGCTTCAAGGCCTGGATGGTCGATCTCTGGGACGCGCGGGACATTCCGAACCCGGCCGAGGACGGCATCGACAACGGCAAGCTCCTCAAGTCCCAGGTCGAGTGGATCGTGGGTCAGGAGGGGATCTCGATGGTCAACGTGATCGCCCATTCGAAAGGCGGGGTCGATTCGAACATCGCGGCGCTGATGGGCGCTCCCATCGACACGATCGCGACGATCTCCGGCGCCCACTGGGGATCGCCGCTGGCGGACCTGGCGCAGGACGACCTGTGGCCCGACTTTCTCCAGGACCTCATCGGCTACAACGACGACGGCACCAAGTTCATGCAGACGGGCTGCATGAACCTGATTCGCCAGAAGGCCGACGGGTTCGCGGGGAACGACGACCTCTCCATCCACACCTTCTCCGGGACGGACTGGGGCCCGGACTTCTCCTACCTCGCGCTGGCCGGGGCCTACCTGGGCACGTGGTTCGTGGGCGCCTGCCCCGAGGAGGAGGGGATCTTCAACTTCGACCGGCCGAACGACGGCGTGGTCTGCGTCGCCCACGCGCTGCACCCCTGGGGCCGGCGGGCCGACGGCGTGGTGGACGGCAAGCACCGGATCGTCTTCGACGACCAGACGAGCGGCGAGAACCAGGAGCTCGACCACGACAACATCCGCATGGGCGCGCCGCAGCCGGAGGACGACTCGAGCTGCCACGCGACGGTCTTCGACTCCGTCCGTCCCTACATCGAGGTCTTCCACGGGGCGGGGCCGGTGCCCGACTCCCGACCGGCCGACACGGGCCGGCGGGTCGTCCGGCGCGAACTGGGGCACGTCCTCCGCGGTGGCGAGCTGGTCGCCGGCCGCGGCCGGACCACGATCCCGGTCGAGCCGGGCGTCCGGGCCCTTCAGCTCTCCACGATGCTGACCTCGGCGGAGATTGCCGTCGAGGCGATCTCCCCCTCGGGTCACACCGTCCGCCTGCCGCGCGCCGAGCGCATGCCGGCCGGCAGCCCCCTGGGGCAGCCCTGGATCAGCGCGGCCCGCCTGCCGGACCCCGAGCCGGGTCTCTGGACGGTGCGCTTCGGCTCCCGGCAACCCGGCGCCTGGGGCGTCGTGGCCGGGCTCGAGGGCGGCGTCCGGCTCGCCCTCACCCACCCCAGCCTGATCGACGCGGGCGGGGCCCTGAGTCTCGACCTCGACGGGCCGGCCGCGGCGTTCCACGGCGAGCTGGTGCTCACCCGCACGCCGGTGGACGGCGCGCGGGAAGCCGTGACGCGGATCGCCGTGGGCAAGCCGGGCGAGCTGCGAGCGGACCTGCCGGGTCCGGGCGTCTACCACGCCCGTCTCACCGTGCGGGGAGAGAGCGCGGCCGGTGGCGCGTTCGAGCGCAGTGTCGTGTTCTCCGTCGGCGTCGACGGCGCCGGGCGAGCGCCGCAGGCCCTGCCCGAGGCCTGCCGGTAGGGGGTTGGTCGGCGCCGCCCCCGGGGGTGGCGGGCGGGAGGGGCGGGGATCTCACGCCAAGGCGCCAAGGCGCGAAAGGCGGGAAAGGCAAGGAGGTTGGGAGGGAAGAGCTTTGGCCCGCCTCCTTCCCTCCGCGGTTTCGGGCCTCCGCCGGAGGCCCGATTCGTCCATTTCGTCCATCCTTGGGCGTCACTCGCGGTGTTTGCGACTTCTCCGCCTAGCAGCCCGTGGTGGAAGCCGGGCGCGAGCGAGAGCGCGCAATCTTCTCCGGAATCAAGGCGGGAATCCGCACTCGATTCGGTGAATCGGGGAGGATTCCCAACGAAGAGTCCGGAGAAGAGGGCCGCTCGTAGCGTCTCTCGCCTTTGTCGAGCTCGTCGGTCCGGTCGCGGCCCAGCCGGAGGCCAGCGGTCAGTCGTCGGGCGTTGACCTCGTCCGGGTGAGCTGCCGCAACCGCACGACCGGGCAGCAGGGGATCGTGACCCCGTCGGGCGGCGCGTGGGACTGCACGGCCGCCGGGCTCGTCGTGGACGCCGGCGACTCCCTGCAGACGACCCTCTCGGCGGTCGCGGGCGCCGTTTGGGGGGCGGACGGATCCGGAAGGTCAGACCCGGGGTTGCACCTCCGCGAGGACCCGGCGCGCCTCGGCGGCCAACTCCGCGTCGGCCTCGGCCTCGAGCCCCACCTCGCCCAGTTTCGACAGGGCTCCCTCGAGCTGTCCGATGGCGTCCTCCGAGCGGCCCTCTGCGGCCCACCCGAGGCCGAGAGCCAGACCCGCCTCGAGGGTGAGCACCTTGTCCTCGCCGTAGGCCGCCCAGGTGGTGGACGTCGGACGAGGTGGTGATGGCCTCGCCGCGGATCTGCTCCGGGCTGGCGTACTCG
>CAJQNK010000298.1 GCA_905479655.1 uncultured bacterium
GCCGAGATCCTGAAGTCCGTCGACAAGGATAGAGTCCACTTCCTTCGTCTCCAGTTCACCGACATCATGGGGGTGATCAAGAACGTCGAGGTGCCGCGCAGCCAGTTCGAGAAGGCGTTGGATGGCCAGATCATGTTCGACGGCTCGTCGATCGAGGGCTTCACTCGCATCGAGGAGTCGGACATGCTCCTGGTGCCGGACCTGGAGACCTTCCGGGTCAACCCGTGGGCGAACCCGGACGGCTCGAAGGTGGCGCGCCTCATCTGCGACATCTACCTGCCGGACGGCAGCGCGTTCCCGGGGTGTCCGCGGCTGACCCTCAAGCGTCAGGTCGAGCGGGCGAGGGCGATGGGCTACTCGATGGTGGCCGGGCCCGAGGCCGAGTTCTTCCTCTTCCAGAAGGACGAGGGCGGCAACACCCTCATCCAGACCCACGACGTCGGCGGCTACTTCGACCTCACGCCCGTCGATCTGGGGGAGGAGTGCCGCCGGGACATCGTGCTGGTGCTCGAGTCCATGGGCTTCGAGGTCGAGGCGGCGCACCACGAGGTGGCGCCGGGGCAGCACGAGATCGACTTCAAGTACGCCGAGGCCGTGGACTGCGCCGACAAGGTCTCGACCTTCCGCTTCGTGGTCAAGAAGGTTGCCCTGGAGCACGGTCTCCATGCCACCTTCATGCCCAAGCCGATCTTCGGCGTCAACGGCTCGGGCATGCACATCCACCAGTCGCTCCTGAACAAGAGAGGCAAGAACGCCTTCCACGACCCGAAGGCCGAGTGGGAGCTGTCGCAGGTCGCCCTCAGCTACATCGGCGGTGTTCTGCGCCACGCCAAGGCGTTGGTCGCCGTGACCAACCCGCTGGTCAACTCCTACAAGCGCCTGGTGCCGGGCTACGAGGCGCCCACGAACATCGCCTGGTCCGAGAAGAACCGGAGCCCGTTGGTGCGCGTCCCGGCCAAGCGCGGAATGTCCACGCGTTGTGAGGTGCGCATGCCCGACCCCTCCTGCAACCCCTATCTGGCCCTGACGGTGCTGCTCGCGGCGGGTCTCGACGGCGTGGAGAACGGGTACGAGGCCGGCCCGCCGGTCAACAAGAACATCTTCGCGATGAGCCAGAGGGAGAAGCGACGCCTCAAGATCGCGGAGCTTCCCGGCGACCTCTCCCAGGCGCTCGACAACCTGGCCAAGGACAAAGTGATGGCCGAGGCCCTGGGCGATCACATCTTCGACCACTTCCTCGCCGCCAAGCGCCAGGAATGGGCCGACTACATCGGCCACGTCCACAGCTGGGAGCGCGACCGCTACCTGGACCAGTACTGAGGCGCTCGCCTGACGTCCTCACCACGTCGCCACTGCGAGGTCGGATCTGCCTGAAACCGAGTACGTCTCGGGGCCCGTTCCGGGCCTCGAGGCGCCCCACTCCGCCGGCGTCAGGTCCGGTGCGCGGGCCGCAGCAGGTCCAGCACCGTCTTGACCGGCGCGAAGGTGGCCGCGGGCACCTCGACGAAGACGGTGTTCCAGCCCGCCATGGCGCCGTTCCACAGCCCGGGGCGCTCCAGCACCTGGAGCGGCCGGCCGAGATGGGTCTTCTTCGTGATGAAGACCGCCCGCGGATCGACGAAACGCTCGAGGTCGTAGGCGGCGCCGTCGGGAGCGCGCAGGCTCGCGACCACGTCCACCGGGTTGAAGTGGGTCGAGGCCGTCCACGCGGCTTCCTGCCGCGGGTCGTCGTGGTCGACCTGGCCCGGCTCCACGATCTGGCGGCTGACCGTTCCGTCCTCCCCGCGCACCCAGAAGGGGCCGCCCCCCGGCTCGCCCTCGTTGACCACCATGCCACAGACCCGCAGGGGCCGGTCGAGGGCCTCGATCCGGCGGAGCCGGTCCTCGACTCCGGGAGAGCCGTCGGGGAGCACGTGGCCCAGCGGCCCGGACAAGAGGCGGTCGGCGGCGCGTTCCGCGCCCTCCCGCCCCTGGCGCAGCGCTCGCACGGTGGCGTGGATCTCGTTGCGGAGCTCGATCAGGAAGCCGGCCAGGACCCGTTTCCAGTGGCTCACCTCCGGTTGTGAGCGCTCGGGCACGATGTTGTCGATGTTCTTCACGAACACGACGTCGGCTGTGATCGCGCCCAGGTTGCCGATGAGCGCGCCGTGACCACCAGGCCGCAGGAGGAGGCGGCCGTCGTCCTCCCGGAACGGCCGGCCGTCGGCGTCGACGGCGAGGGTGTCCGTCGCGGGGCTCTGTACGGAGAAGCTCAGGTCGATCTTCAGACCCCCCGGCCCCTCCGAGGTCGCGACCAGACGCTCCGCGAAGGCCGCGCAGACCCGCCGGAAGGGCTCGCGGTGCTCCGGGGAGACCGTGAAATGGAAGCGCCCGGTTCCCGTGCCGTCGGCCAGGAGATAGCCGAGCCCCTCGACGAGGTGCTCCTCGACCGCCTTCCTGGGGCCTCCGGGATAGGCGTGGAACTCGATCAGCCCCTTCGGGGTCGAGGCGTAGCCGAGACCGTCGGCCCCGAGCAGCGCGTCGAGGATCGGCTGCGGAGACGACTCGCGGGCGGTCTCCAGGTCGGTTCCCCGCGCCGCGACGGCCTCCGCGAGCCGATCGCGGAAGGCGAAGCGGTCCAGCTCGTCCAGGAACCCGAGCACGCCCTTCGCGGCCAGCGACCCGGCGGCGGCCCGTTCCACCAGGGCCCGCCGGTCCAGCCCCTCCTCCCGGCGCCAGACCAGGTCGCGGAACATCCGGGTCGCCGCCCCCGAGGCCGGCACGAACTTGGCCGAGATCAGCTCTCCCGCCGCCACACGCCAGGCCTCGAGGTATCTCTCCCGCTGCTGGGCGGAGAGCCGGAGCAGGCCGTCACCCACGGTGCAGGGCCTCTCGAGGCGGGTCGCAGGAGGCGGCGCGTCGTGGAGCTGGAGCTGTCGCTCGGCCTCCTCGGCCGAGATCCCACGCTCCTCGAGCCCATCGAGATCGTCTCTTGTCAGATCCGTCATCCCTGATCCCGTCAGCTCATCCTCGGCGGGTCGCCAGCGACTCGGCGAGCGTGGGTAGGCTTCGGTCCTTCTCCGACAGCACCGGCTCGTCCACCGGCCAGTCGATGGCCAGCTCCGGATCGTTCCAGGCGACGCCCATCTCGTCTCCCGGGTGGTAGAGCTCCGTGCACTTGTACTCCACCACCGCCTCCTCCGAGGTGACGCAAAAGCCGTGGGCGAAGCCCGACGGGATCCAGATCTGGCGGAAGTTCTCGGCGGACAGGGCCACGCCGACCCAGCACCCCAGGGTGGTCGAGCCCGGACGCAGGTCGACGGCGACGTCCCAGACCTCACCCGCCAGCACGCGAACCAGCTTGCCCTGGGGAAACCGGTGCTGGGCGTGGAGACCGCGAATCGTCCCGCGCAGGGAGCGCGACTGGTTGTCCTGGACGAACGTCGCCGCCACTCCGGCCTGCCGGTAGCGCTGCTCGTGGTACACCTCGACGAAGTATCCGCGATCGTCCCGATGCACCTCGGGCTCGAAGACGAGGACTCCCTCGATCTTCGTCGTGAGGACCTTCATTCGTGGCTCCGGGTCGTCTGTCGGCCCGTGGGCCGACGATCTCAGCCGCCCAGCAGGCCGTCCCGGAAGTCCTCGCTCGGCGGCTCGGGACCGATCCAGCAGGCGAAGAGCGCGTCGGCGAACTCCTTGCCGGCGATCGTGCCCTGGGTCTCGCCGAGGACGGAGACGGTGGTTCCCTCGCCGGGGACGTAGGTGTAGGCCATCCGTTGGCCCTTCTCCATGTCCGCCATGAGGCCGCAGAGCGTGTCGAAGTCCTTCTTCACGGCGGCCGCGGCGCCCGGCGTGTTGTTCTCGAGGCCCTCCTTCCACGCGTCGCAGAGCTTCTCCTGGCTGACGTCGTAGAGGAAGTGCATCTCCATGTGGCGCGGCCCCTCGGAAGAGAGGATCGTGGCGGCGTTGGAGCCTCCCTCCGCGAGATAGAGCCCGGCGACGTAGACCTTGATGAAGAGCTTCTTGCGCAGGCCCATGCCGTTGAGGTGCAGCGTCTGACCACCGACCTCGGTCGTGTCCGGCATGGAGACCCCGGCGAGCTCTGCTGCCTGGGCCGGGAAGGCGACGGCGGCGACGAGGAGCAGGACGAGGAGAAGTCGACGCATCAGGGATACCTCCGAAGTTGGTGAGCTGGGAAGAGACCTCCGACCACGGGATCCAGACGCCTCGGACCCAGCCTCCGGGTCCGATCGGGCGGTGCTCGAGCGATATCGGTCTCCATTGGCAGCATAGCGCTCCGATGGCTTCCCGTACAGGCTCCCGACTCCCGCCTCTTGGGTGGGCCGGCGCCCCGGCGGTCGGCGCTGGGGCATAATCCCGGCATCCCGATGCCCATCGACGACCACACCCTGGTCCGCCGGGCCCTATCCGGCGACCAGGAGGCCTACCGGGAGATCGTGAACCGCTACCAGCGGCCGATCTTCTCCCTGATCCTGCGCATGGTCCGGGACCGGTCGCTCGCGGAGGAGCTGGCGCAGGACGCCTTCGTCAAGGCCTTCACGCGTCTGGAGAGCTTCGATCCGAGCCACAAGCTGTCGAGCTGGCTGTTCAAGATCGCCCACAACACCGCGATCGATCAACTGCGGCGTCGGCGGGTCGACACGGTTCCGATCGAGGGTGCGGACGACGACAGCCCGGGCTGGATCGCCTCGGTGGCGGACGAGTCGGAGCCGTCGCCGGAGCGCCGCGCCGCGCAGATGGACCTCATGCGCGGGCTCGAGGTCGCCGTGGGCCGGTTGCGCCCCGACTATCGGGAGGTGATCCTGCTACGGTTCCAGGAGGGTCTGGCCTACGACGAGATCGCCGAGGTGACGGGTCTCCCCCTCGGCACGGTGAAGACCCATATCCACCGGGCACGAAAGGAGTTGGCGGAGACGCTGAGGGAGATGGGAATCGACGTGGCGGGACGACTTTAGCCGCCCCGAAACCCGGTGGCGCCCGATTCCGTAGGGCCGGATAGGAGACGATGAGGTGACCCGCAACGACCTGCACGACGCCGTGAGCCGCTGGCTGCTCGAAGAGGGGGCCGGAGACGACCGCGAGGCCGAGGCCGCCCTGGTGAGGGTGTTCTCCGCCCTGCCCACTCCCGAGCCGCCGGTCGGCTTCGCGGACGCGGTTGTGCATCGGGCCGGTGTCCTCGTCCCCGCGCCGCTTCCGTCCTGGGCTCCGCGCCTGGCGCGTGGGATGGCGGCCGCGGCGCTGGTGCTCGTCGGTCTGGCGGCGGTGTTCCTGCCCCTCGTGCTGTACGTCCTGGGCTCCACGTTGACGCTCGGGCAGGGCGTCGAGTGGGCGGCCGCGGGTCTTCTGGCGGTCTGCCGCGCGGTGATCGAGGCCCTGAGCTTCTGGGACGGTCTCGCCGGCGCCCTGGCCACGCTGGGGTCATTCGCCCTGAAGTCGCCCGTCCTGGTGACTCTCGTCTTCTCCCTGCTCACGACGGCGATCGTCGTCGGAGGTCTTCACCGTTGGCTCAAGGCCGACAGGAGTTAGTGACATGAGAGATCGGACTCTTCGTTCCGGATGGACCCCGCAGGGATGGACCGTGTTGTCGCTTCTCGTGCTGCTGTGCGCGATGGTCGGCGGCGGGTTCGTTCCCCTCATGGCGCAGGACGAGGCGCAGGACCCGGTCCCGTCCGCCTCCCCGGCGGAGAGTGTCGAGCCGGTCGACGAGGTGCCCGCGCCGGAGGCGCCGGCTCCTCCGGAGGTCTCGCCGGCGCCCGAGCCTCGGGTCGACTGGGACGAGGAGGAGGATCGGCCCCGGCTGGTCCGCAGAGACACGCAGTTCGTCGTGGGAAGCGACGTGGTCGTCGAGCGCAACGAACGCGTCCGAGACGTCGCGGTGCTGGGCGGCGACCTCGACGTGCTGGGCGAGGTCGACGGCGACGCGCTCGCCATCGGCGGCTACGTGCGCATCGAAGGCACGGTGGACGGGGATGTGGTGGCCCTGGGCGACGACGTCGAGCTGGGGGCCGAAGCGAGGGTGCGGGGCGACGTGACGAGTGTCGGCGGTCGCGTGGAGGTGGATCCCGACGCCCGGGTCGACGGACAGATCTCCGAGGTCCCCATCGGTTCGGGGCTGCATCTCGGATTCGGTCGCGGCCTCGGCAGCTGGTGGGACAGCGATTGGACCGGCTGGAGGGGTGGCTGGCACTGGAACCCCTTCTCGGGCCTGTTCGACTTCTTCTGGGAGACGGTCAAGCTCGGCATCCTGATCCTACTGGGCTGCCTGGTCCTGGTCCTGATGCCGCGAATCGTCGAGAGGGTCGGGATGACGGCCGCCGCGGATCCGCTGAAGTCGGGCCTCGTCGGGCTCGCGACCCAGGTCCTCTCGGTGCCGTTCCTCATCGTGCTGGTCCTGGTGCTCGTCGTCTCGATCATCGGCATCCCGCTGCTGATCCTGGTGCCGTTCCTGGTGCTGGGCCTCGTGCTGGTGGCCTTCGTCGGCTACGTGGCGGGCGCCTACCAGGTCGGGAAGTGGCTGGCCGACCGCTTCGACTGGAGCCTCTCCACCACCTATCTCACGCTGGTGGTCGGCTTCGTCGCGGTCGAGGGCTGGGGCCTCGTGGGCGACCTGCTGGAGATTCCCGGCGGTCCGCTCCGCGCCTTCGCCTGGATGTTCCATCTCTTCGGCGGGCTGCTCTGGTACCTGGTGATCACGATCGGCTTCGGCGCCGCCCTGCTCAGTCGCGTGGGGACGGGGCGAGGGCAGGGGCCGACCTGGGCCGCTGCGGCTCCGGTGTCGCCGCCGCCACCGCCGCCGACCGGCGCCGTCTCCGCGCTGCCGGAGGCACCGGCCGTCGCGCCGGAGCCGCCGATCGAGAGGGGAGACGCGGCCCCGTCGGGAGACGGAGTGGGCTCCGAGTCGGTGGAGCCGCCCGGCCCGGCTGCGGAGCCCGGGGCGGACGAGCCGCGTCGCTCGGAGGAGTAGGGTCTCCCTGTCGAGGTCAGAGGCCCGGCGGCAATGGGGTGCCGGGCGGCTCGCCGGCGAGCCGTCCGGCCAGGCCCGACCAGCGCTCGTAGCGGCGCTCGTGCCGCACGGCGAGGGCGACCGCCCGCCGGCTCCCGACGAGGACCATCAGCCGCCGGGCGCGGGTGACCGCGGTGTAGAGCAGGTTGCGTTGGAGCAGCAGGCGGTGCTGGGTGTGGAGTGGCATGACGACGCAGGGATACTCGCTGCCCTGCGCCTTGTGGACCGACGAGGCGTAGGCGAGGACCAGCGCGTCGAGGTGAGCGCGCTCGTAGAGCACCCGTCTCCCGTCGTAGGAGACGGTGACCGTGGTCCTGTCGTCGTCGAAGCCGGCGATCCGGCCGATGTCGCCGTTGAAGACCTCCAACTCGTAGTCGTTGCGGGTCTGCATCACACGGTCGCCGACCCGTAGCCCCGGAGCGAAGCGGACCCGGGCGCCGCTCGGG
>CAJQNK010000299.1 GCA_905479655.1 uncultured bacterium
ACTCGACCTTCTTCCAGTCGACGTACTCCCGCTCGGCCTCTTCGGCCTTGCGCTCGGCCACGGAGCACGACCGGGCGACCTCCTCCAGGCTCCCGGCCGCCGGATCGACCGCGGGGGCGTCCGAGCCCGAGCCCCGACCGCGCTGGCGACCGAGCAAACGGTGCACCACCAGGTCCGGGTAGCGGCGGATCGGCGAGGTGAAGTGGCAGTAGCGCTCCGAGGCCAGGCCGAAGTGGCCGAGGTTCGTGGTGCTGTAGCGAGCCTGGCGGAGGACCGACAACAACAACATGGAGACGATCGCCTGCTCGGGCCGCCCCTCGAGCTGCTCGACCAACCGCTGGAAGTTCCTCGGCTTCGGATCGTCGCCACCGCCCAGCGTGAAGCCAATCCCCTTGACGAAGCTCTGGAAGTCGCCGATCTTCTCTTCCTTGGGGTCCTCGTGGATCCGGAACAGGCACGGATGATCGGCGGCGGTCAGGTGGTCCGCGACGCCCTCGTTGGCCCGGATCATGAGTTCCTCGATCATCCGGTGGGCCAGGTTGCGCTCGGAGCGGTGGATGCTCTCCACCTCGCCCGTGAGGGCGATGACCAGCTCGGGCTCCGGCAGGTCGAAGTCCAGGCTCCCCCGCTGCCGCCGACTCTCCATGAGGATCTCGGTCAGCTCCCGGGCGGCCTCGAGCATCCCCAGGTGCGCGTCCAGCCGCCGCCGGGCCTCCGGGTCGCCGCCCAGCGCGGCCGCCACCTCGGTATAGGTCAGGCGCCCGGCGGAGCGGATCACGCCGTCGTGGATCTCGAGGCTCACCGTGCGCCCCCGGGGGTCGATCTCCATCACCGCCGACTTCACCAGGCGATCCTCGCCCGGCCGCAGCGAGCACAGGCCATTGGACAGGCTCTCCGGCAGCATGGGCACCACACGGCGGGGGAAGTAGACCGACGTGCCCCGCTCGAGGGCCTCGCGGTCGATGGCCGAGCCCACGGGCACGTAGGCCGCCACGTCCGCGATGTGCACCGAAAGGCGGTAGCTGCCGCCCCGCAGCCGCTCGACGTGGATGGCGTCGTCGAAGTCCTGGGCGGTCTCACCGTCGATGGTCACCGCCGGCTGGGAGCGGAAGTCCCTCCTCCCGGCCAGGTCCTCGCGGCGCACGCGGTCCGGCATCTTCCCGGCCTCCGCGACCACCTCGGGCGGAAACGCGTTGGGGAGGCCGAACTCGCGGATGACGATCTCGACGTCGAGCCGTGCGTCGTCGGCGTCGCCCAGGACCTCCACCACCCGCCCCTCGGGGCTGCGTGACTCCTTCGGGTACTGCGTGATCTCGGCCCACACCACCTGGCCGGCCCGGGCACCCCGGGCGTCCTCGGTCGGAACGAACAGGTCCCACAGGGTCTTGTCGTCCCTCGGCATGACCCACCCGCCGCCTCGAGCCGCCTCGAAAGTGCCGACGATCCGTTGCCGCGCCCGCTCGAGCACGCGGATCACCTTGCCCTGCTGGCGACCGTCCCGCTCCGAGCGCTCCACGCGCGCCACCACCCGGTCGCCGTTCATGGCATCGCCCAGCTTGCGAGACGGGATGAAGACGTCGGGCCCGTCGCCCTCCTCGCGAGAGACGAAACCGTAGCCGTCGGGGTGACAGCTCAGCGACCCGACTGCCAGGTTCATCTTGCTGGGCAGTCCGAAGCGACCCTGCCGCGTGCGGATCAGCGCGCCGTCGGCCGTGAGACGGTCGAGGGCGCGGGTGAGGTCGCCGATGGCGTCGGCCGGCAGCTCGAGCCGCCGCGCCACCGCCTTCGGTGACATGGGCCTGCGAGCGGCGGCTCCGAAGAAGTCGAGAAGACTCTCGTCGGCTGGGATCGCGTTGGCTGGATTCACGGCGGCGGGGGACGGGTCGTCGAGGTCATGGCGCGCGTCCCCGACCTCTCGGTGGGCCGCGCTCGAAACGAAGGATAGCGGGCTGGCCACCGGGAAGCCAGCCATGCGACAGCGGCGACGCAGCACGCACCGGGACCGACCTGCCCTTCTCACCCGGTCTCTACTACGAGGTCACCCGGTGAGAAGGGCAGGCAAATGATCACAAAATGCTATAAAATGAAATTTCAGTGCTCCGTGGGGCCACGGCGGGCCCGCGGCTCGAATTCGAAAAAAGCTCCAAGAATGGCGGAAGAGCTCGAGCTACTGACCACCTATCTGGCCGGGACGCGCCTCTGCGTTGGTGCCCGAGTCTGCTCCCTGTACGTGCCCGCGCGACCGGGCTCGGAGAGCGGAGAGATCCTCCTGCATGTCGGCGACGGCGAGCCCGCGCCGGAGCTGGCCAGCAGGCCGGAGGCGCTCAGCCGCCTCGGGAGTCTCGACGCAGCCACCGGCAGGGCCAGGCTGTCGGCCCTCGGCCTCGATGCCATCCCCAGCCGGGTCGAGGAGGCTGTCCTGCTGCCTCTCCATGAGGGAAGCGCGTCGGCGAGCTCACACGGCGAGGGCCGAAGACCGGGGACACCGGCACGAAGACCGAAGGACCGCGCGGGGGTCGTCGAACCTCCTTGCGCCTGGCTGGGTCTCCGCTTCGCCGAGGGGTCGGGCCGCGGGATCGAACGGGTCGAGTCGGCATTCCGGGAGGGACGACCCCACGGTGCGGACCCGGGTTTCGGAGCCTGGCTGCTGGCCATGGGAGCGAGTTTGTCGCGCCATGTCAGGGAAGTGACGGCCATCCTGCGCGACGCGACGACCAATCTACCGGAGCGCGTTCGCTTTCAGGCCATCCTCGAGCAGGCCGTTCTCGAAGCCCGTAGGCAGGACCGACCGCTCTGTCTGATGCTGGTCAACCCGGACGACTTCGGCGCCGTCAACCAGATCTACGGTCGGGAGCGCGGCGACTCGATCGTCGCGGAGTTCGCGGGCCGGCTGCGCTCCCTCGTTCGCCGCTCGGACCCCCTGGCGCGCTACGGCGGCGTGATCTTCGCTGTGGTCCTCGTCGACACGACGGAGGAGACAGCGCTAGCCGTCGCGCGCAAGATCCGCGGGGGCCTGGGAGCGGGACGGTACCTCGACGGCGAGCTGGCCCTGGAGTTCAGCCTCGGCCTCGCGGTCCTGAGCCCCACCGTGGACGACGCCGACCCGGAGGAGCTCCTCCGGCGGGCCAACCACGCCCTCAGCACCGCCAAGAGCCAGGGGAGCGGGCAGACCGTCCTGTGGCGCCCCGAGATCGACCGCCTGCAGAGCGACCCTCTGGACCGCCTCAGCGGCATCTTCACCGGCCGGGTCACCAAGGACTACCGGAACATGGGCCTGCTCTGGAGCGCCATCGATGCCATGGCCCGGAACCGCGAGTCCAAGCCCCTGGCCAGAGAGGTCGTCGGTAGGCTCTTCGACAGCTTCCTGGCCGACCGGGCGGGCCTGTACACGGGGGAGATCGGGGCGCTGGAGCTCGTGGCCGGCCTGACCCGACAGGGTGAGCTGGCCTCGAAAGCCCCTCCGCTCGAGACCCTGGTGCTCGACGACCACGACGAGACGACGATCGAGAAGGCCATTCGATCCTCGGCCTCCGCCACCCGCGTCGATCGGATCGACGGTGTTCGTCGGCGGTCCTTCGCCACTCCTCTTCTCTCCGGAGAGCGGACGCTCGGCTGCCTCTTTCTGAGCGGCGTCGAGGAAGGGATGGCCTTCGAGGCCTCCGACGCCCCGCTGGTCGAGGCCCTGGCGGCACACGTCGCCATCGCCCTGGATCGCGCTCGACTGGAGGAGCTCAGCCGGCACAGCGAGGAGAACGAGCGCCGTCGTCTCCGAGGAGAGCTCAACGTCCTCCGGAGAGCCGTGAGCCAGGCCCGGCTGATCTACCGATCCCCGGAGATGGAGGACTTCCTAGAACGGACTCGCCGGGCGGCGGCAACCGACGCCACGATCCTGGTGACGGGCGAGAGCGGCACCGGCAAGGAACTCCTCGCGCAGACCATTCACGAGGTCAGCGACCGGCGCGCGGAGCCGTTCGTCGTCGTCGATTGCGGAGCCGTGGCGACCAGCCTGCTGGAGAGCGAGCTCTTCGGCCACGAGCGCGGTGCCTACACCGGCGCCGAGGCGAAGACGGCCGGAAGGCTGGCGCAGGCCCGGAGGGGCACTGTCCTCCTCGACGAAATCGGCGAGCTGCCCTTGGAGGTCCAGGCGAAGCTGCTCCGCTTCGTCCAGGAACGCCAGTTCACCCCGGTTGGCGGCACCAAGCCGATCCGGGTCGATGTGAGGATCGTGGCCGCGACGAACCGCAATCTGGCCGACGAGGTCCAGGCCGGGCGCTTCCGCGAGGACCTCTACCACCGTCTGCACGTGGTCCACCTCCGAATTCCCGCCCTGCGCGAGCGCTCGGATGACATCCTGCTCCTCGCTCGTCACTTTTTCGAGTCCTTCATCGTCCAGTACCAGAGGCCGTTGAGTCGGATCAGCCCGGGGGCCGAGGCGGCGCTGGTCGCCCACGATTGGCCCGGGAACGTCCGCGAGCTTCAGAACCGGATCCGGCAGGCGGTGATCCTGTCTCCGGGCGACGAGCTGAGCGTGGTGGACCTGGGGCTGGAAGAGGCGGGCCCGACTCTCCGCGCCAGCGCGCCGCGGAAGGCCGCCGACGACGGATCGGAGGCCGCTGACGACCAGGGAGCCGACGATCTCCTCCTTGAGCTGCGGAGACATCTCCGGCGCCTGATCTCGAATGCGCTGGAATCCGGGTCACCCCTCCCCGCGCTGGGAACCTGGCTCGGAGACGATCTGCTGGTCGCGATCTTCGAGGCAGCGGAGAGCGTGAGCCGCAGCGCGGCCGAGCGCGCCGGCTTGCCCGAGTCGACCTTTCGCAGACGGTTGAGGAAGGCGCTGGAGCGCACGAGCTGGAGCGAGCCCCCTCCGGGTTGGCAACCCGTGCGCGAGATCTTCCAGGACCTCGCCGCCGAGGCGGAGCCGCACGGAGAGCTGGTCGGCGCGGCGGAGTCGATCCTCCTGGAGGAGATCCTCGACAGGATCCCCCGGGCGACCTCGAAGGGCGCAGCCCTCCTCGGTGTGACGGCTCCGACCTTCCGACGGCGGCGCGAAGAGGCCGCTTCAGGCAGCTGAAGCCAGCCTCCCGGATGGTCCGCGTCTCCTGAGCAGGCTTGCCCGGGGAAGACGGCCGGAGTCGCCGTCCCTCCTCGTCGCGAGTCCAGTCGGGCAGATCTCCAGAAGAAAATATCGGCTGCACCATAGGGCAACTTCTGGCTCGGCAGAACACCGGCATTATCTCTCTCTCTGGAGGGGAGGCTCCCGCCCACACGCGCCGCCTCCGGCAAGAATCAAAATCAAGTCCTTGTTTACAGTAGCTTGCGAAAGCCGAACCGGGCCGGCCCCGAGCGATCGCAAGGAAAATTTCGGTCGGCACGCCGGTTGCTTTCAATATCGCCGAGGATGGAACGTAGACACTCAACGACCCGCCGCGGCCCCCTCCCGGGCCTCACCCTGAGCTCGACTCGGTTCTTCCGACCGCCAGCCCCGTCGTCCGGGCGGATCGGAGACATCCGGTGACGAGTCTCGACCGATCCGCACTCGACGCGCGGAGACCTCCGGAGGCTCAGCGCCCGGCCGGAGAGACGAGCAACAAGCGGCGAGACGAACCGGGCCGCTCGGAAGCTCCCCGCGCTCTCCTCCTCATCAAGAGCTCGGAGATCCGACGCTGGGGACCCCGGTGGCTCCGTCGCGCGGGATTCGAGGCCGAGATCGCCGGCGACGTAGCCGAGGCCCTGGATCGGGTCGACACCCAGGAGCCGGCGGTCGTCATCGTCGAGGCTGGCCTTCGAGATCCCGCCAGGGTCTGGGCTCTCGAAGGGATCCAGAGGCGAATCCACGGACGGGGCATCCCCATCATGGCTCTCTGTCGCGGCGATCGCGAGATCCAGCGTGCCCTGGACGCGGAGGTTGCCGACGTCGTCCGCCACCCGGTCGACTGGCGCCTCCTCCTCCACCGGATCCACGTCGCCCGTCGCAGAGTCGAGACCCGTCGACACCTTGCGGAGGCCCACCGCCGCCTCGATCGGGCCCTCGACGTCGTGGGTCAGACCCACGATCTCTCCTACGGCACCCCGGACCGAGACCGGCTGACCGAGCTCCCGGGCCGGGAGGCGTTCCTGGCCCTCGCCGATCGCGCCTTGGCTGCCGGCGGCGGAGGCACGGCCGTCCTGGTGGTGGCCATCGACCGCTTCGACGCGGTGAACGAGGCGCTCGGCAGGGAGGGCGGAGACCAGGTCCTGGCGAGTGTCGGCCGGGCCATGCGCGGCGTCCTGTCCAACCGCGGGTGGCTGCCGGCGAGCTCTGGCGGCCTGGCCACGGCGGCCCTCGCTCGGCTGAGCGGAGTCCACTTCGGCGTCGTGACGACCCACGCCGGCGGGGCGGAAGGGGCCTCGCGGGTGGCACACCAGCTCCTGAGCGAGCTCTGCGAGCCCATCGAGGGCGGGGGACAGACCGTGCATCTGGTGGGCAGCGCAGGAGCCGCCCTCCATCCCAACGACGGGGACACGGCCGAGCAGCTCGTCCGCCACGCCGAGGCAGCTCTCGTGGAAGCCCGGCGGCTGGGCGGCGGCATCCTGCGCTTCTACTGCTCGAGCCTGAACGAGGGAACCACCCGCAAGCTCGCGATCGATCGGATGTTGCGGACCGCCCTCCGCAAGAACCAGCTCGAGGTCCACTACCAGCCCCTCGTGGAGTTCCACACGGGCCGGATCGTCGGCGCCGAGGCGCTCGTCCGATGGCGCCATCCCGACCACGGCCTCATCCAACCGCAGGAGTTCATCCCGGTCGCCGAGGAGACGGGCCTCATGGCCGAGATCTCGAACCACACTCTCGACGTCGCGACTCGGCAGCTCCGCGAGTGGCGCGACCAGGGCTTCGACGACCTGGGAATGGCGGTCAATCTGTCGCTCTGCCAGTTCCGCCAAGGGGACCTCGTCCGCCGAGTGCGCGATGCCATCGTCACGAACGGCCTACGGCCCGAGAGCCTCGAGTTGGAGATCAGCGAGCGTGGCGTTCTGAGCGGCGACCTGGAGATCATCGAGGTCCTGAGGGCACTCAAGGAACTCGGTGTGAGGCTCTCCCTCGATGACTTCGGAACCGGCGACTCCTCCATCTCCTACCTCAAGGACTTCCCCGTCGACAGCCTCAAGATCGACAAGAGCTTCGTGGCAGGCGCCCTCGACAACAACAGCGACTCCGCCATCACCTCGGCCATGGCGGATATCGGCCGCCGCCTGAGCCTCCGGATCATCGCCGAGGGGATCGAGACGGATCACCAGCTCGAGCTCCTCAAGGGCATGGGTTGCCATCAGTTCCAGGGCTTCCTTTTCTCACCTGCGGTCGCCAGCCAGGAGTTCCGCCGACTGCTTTCGGTGTCCGACCCGACGCACGAGCTCGGGCGGACCCTTCCCTTTCCGAGGAGGTCCCGATGACCGCTAGACCGGGCCGCATCCCCGCGGCCATCTGCTTTCTCGCCATCGCCGTGATGGCCAGCACCGTCGCGAGCGCCTACCGCAAGCCCATGCGCTTCGAAAGGCTGGGACTCGACGAAGGCCTGGCCCAGAGCACCGTCATGGCGATCCACCAGGATCGAGCCGGCTTCCTCTGGGTCGGGACCGAGGACGGACTCGACCGGTACGACGGCCGCGGCTTCCGCCACCAGATCGCCACACGGGCAGGCCACCAGCCGCTCGGCCACGAGTTCGTCTGGACCCTCGTCGAGGACGCGGGCGGGAACCTGTGGATGGCGACCGACGGCAGCGGGCTGCTCCGGCTCGACCGTGAGACCGGTGAGCTCCAGGCCTTCCGTCACCGGCAGGACGACCCCAACACGATTGCCAGCGACCACCTGCGGGTCGTCGCGCTCGCACCGGACGGCACCGTCTGGATCGGCACGCGGGAGGCCGGGCTCGATCACTTCGACCCGGAGACCCTGCGTTTCGACCACTTCCGTCACGCCGAGGACGACTCGACGACCTTACCGGGCGACGAGATCGTCGCCCTGACCTCCGACCTGACGGGAGCTCTGTGGGTCGCGACTCGACAGGGCCTCGGGCGTCTCGACGGCTCGACGGGGACCGTCACCCGGTTCCGCCACGACCCGGCCGACGCCAGCACCCTCGCCATCGACGAGCTGGTCACCCTCTTCGTCGACCGCCGGGGCGCACTCTGGATCGGCACCTACGGCGGCGGGTTGAACCGCATGGACCCCGCGACCGGCAGAGTACGCCACTACCGTCACGACCCGAGCGACCCGGCGAGCCTGGGCGACGACCGAGTGCACGCCGTGCTCGAGGACTCCGCGGGCCGGCTCTGGGTGGGCACTTCGGCCGGCCTCGACCTCCTGGACCCGCAGACGGGAGCCGTCGAGCGGCACCACCACGACCCCGCAGATCCCGCGAGCCTCTCGGACGACGAGGTCCTCTCGCTGTTCGAAGACGCGGGAGGACTCCTGTGGATCGGCACCCGCTCCGGCGGCCTGAACCGTTGGAATCCCCGCACCTGGGACTTCGGTCACTACACGACGGCGCCGGACGCCAGCGGCTTGAGCGGCTCCAACGTGACCTCCTTCTCGGAAGACGCTCTGGGCCGCCTGTGGGTCGGCACCCTGGGAGACGGCCTCAACATCGTCGACCGTGGTACGGGGCGGGTGCAGACGATCCGGGCGCGCCGCGGAGGGCTGACTGACGACCGCGTCATGTCGCTCCTCCACGACACCGACGGGGCTGCCTGGATCGGCACCATGACCGGCGGCCTGCACCGGAGAGACGCGGCGACCGGGTCGATCCGCAACTACCGGCACGACCCGGCCAACCCCAGGAGCCTCGGGGCCGACGGCGTCATGGCCTTGTTCCGCGACGGTCTGGGCGACGTATGGGTCGGCACCTACGGCGGCGGCGCGGCGCGATACCGCCGCGACCGCGGAGACTTCGAGCGCTACTCGCACGACCCCGACGATCCGACGAGCCTGGGCGGAAGCCGCGTGACGGCGTTCGCCGAGGACCTCACCGGGGCCCTCTGGATCGGAACCGATGGCGGCGGCCTCAGCCTCCTGGATCGCAAGACGGGCACGTTCCGCCGGTTCGTGCCCGACGAATCGCAGCCCGGGGCTCTGGGCTCCTCGGTGATCTACGCCCTTCACGTCGACCCCCGGGGGGTCCTCTGGATCGGCACCCGCGGAGCCGGCCTGGCGCGTCTCGTGGGTTCCGCCCAGGACGGCGAACGCATCCGGTTCACCCACTACGCGGAGGCCGAGGGCCTGCCGGACGACGTGATCTACGGCATCGAGTCGGGACCGGGGGGGCTGCTCTGGCTCAGCACCAACAACGGCCTGGCCAGCCTCGACCCGGACTCGGGCAGGATTCACAACTTCCGCACCGCCCACGGCCTCCAGTCCCGGGAGTTCAACTTCGGAGCGCATTTCAGCAACTCCCAGGGCGAGCTCTTCTTCGGCGGCGCCAACGGCTTCAACGCCTTCTCGCCCGCCCAGCTGCGCGACAACGACCACCCTCCACCCGTCGTCCTCACCTCCTTCATCCGCATCGACCAACCCGCGAACCTCGGGCGGCCTCATCACCTGCTCGATCGAATCGATCTCGGCTATCGGGACGACATGGTGACGTTCGAGTTCGCGGCCCTCGACTACACCGATCCCGGCGCGAATCAGTACTCCGTGCGCCTGGAGGGGTTCGACGAAGGCTGGGTGAACCTGGGGACTCAAAACCGTGTCACCTACACCAACCTCGACCAGGGCGACTACGTCCTGCGGGTCCGCGCGGCCAACAGCGACGGCGTTTGGAACCAGGAGGGGCTTTCGCTTCCGCTGGCGGTGGAGCCCGCGCCCTGGGAGACCTCCTGGGCCTACGCCGGATACCTGCTCGCCCTGCTGACGCTGGTTGGCGGGATCTGGCGCGTCCAGTGGCTGCGACTCCGGCGCGAGGCCCTCTACAGCCGGAGGCTGGAGGAGGAGGTGTCGGAACGGACCCATGAGCTGGCCGTACGCAACGCGGACCTTCAGACCGCCAACCGGAAGCTCACGGAGGCGAGCCTGACCGACCCGCTGACCGGTCTGCGCAATCGCCGGTTCCTCTTCGAACAGGTCGCGAAGGACATCGCCATGGTTCGGCGACGCTACTACGAGATCGCTCGCGGGATCCAGCGGTTCGACAACTTCGACATGATCTTCATGATGGTCGACCTGGACAACTTCAAGACCATCAACGACACCTGCGGCCACGAGGCCGGAGACCGGGTCCTCCTCCAGGTGCGAACGGCCCTTCTGCAGGCCTGCCGCAAGTCCGACATCATCATTCGTTGGGGCGGCGACGAGTTCCTGATCATCGGCCGCGACTCCGACGTCGACCAGGCGAAGGCGCTGGCGGAGAGGATCCGCGAGGGAGTCGAGCAGGAGGTGTTCACGGTCACAGAACACCAGGTGGTCCGGACGACCTGCTCGATCGGGTTCGCCTGCTTCCCGTTCGTCCACTCGCAACCGGACTTCCTGGCCTGGGAGCAGGTGTTGGCCATGGCGGACAACGCGCTCTACCAGTCGAAGTTGACGCGCGACACCTGGACGGGCTTCCTCAGCACCGAGACGAGCGTCGAGACCCCTGGCTTCTTCCGGATCCTGCGGGACAATCCCCAGCAGCTCCGCGAGCAGGGCGCCCTCGAGGTCCACAGCTCGGCGCACGCCGATCTCGAGGTCGCGGCCGAGACGCCTCTCTCGAGCGAGGTCGATGCCATCGCATGAACCCCGCGAACGGATGGAGAGCCCAACGACCATGAACCTGAAGATCGAGGCCCACCCCGTCGACTGGAGCCCGAAGACGCCGAACCGACCCTCGAGCCCTTCGGAGAGCTCGGCGTCGACCTCCTCTCCCCCGTCCCAGCTCGCCGGGGGCCCGCCCCAAACCAAGGGCTCCCCGCCAGCGACCGAGTCGGCCGAGATGCCCCGCTTCCGGCGCGCCACCCTCGAGGGCAGGCTCGGAGACGTCGCCATCAGCGACCTGCTGCAGTTCCTGGCCCTCAGCCGGCGCACCGGGCGGATCGACATCACCCGGCGGGACGAGCGGGCCGTCATCGTCGTTCGCGAGGGACGCCTCCTCTTCGCCGCGACCGGGTCGCCGAAGGAGACTCTCGGACACATGCTCCTGGCCCGCAACCTGGTCGCCCCCGACGACCTCGAGGCGGCCCTGCAGCACCACCGCGTCACCCCGCAGGGTCACCTCGGGAGCATCCTCGTGGAGCGCGGCCTGCTCTCGGGTGAGTCCCTGGAAGACCTGATCTCCGAGCAGATCGAGGAGGTGCTGGCGGAGATCCTGCTCTGGCCCTCGGGCCGCTTCGCCTTCACGCCCCTCCGACTGGAGAGCCAGGGCGAGATCGAGGTGGACCCGGAACGCCTGAGCTTGGACGCTGGCGTAGCGGCCGATCAGATCCTGCTCCGCCTCTCCGGCCGCAGCGACGAGGCGCAGCGCGAGCGACCCCACGACCCGGAAGACGACCTGCTGCCACTCCGGGACACGACCCTGCGCGAGATCATCGACGAGATTCGATCGCCGATGTTCACCAGCGAGATGACCTCGCGGCTGCTGGCTCATGCCCGGAGGCGAGCCGATCGCGGAGTCATGTTCGCGGCGCGCATCGGTGGCTTCGGCGCCATTGGCCAGTTCGGCCTCGAGGGCCCGGGTCGCCCGGAGCCCCTGGCGACCCTCCAGGGCCTCCGTCTCCCGCTCGACACGCCGTCGATCCTGGCGGAAGCGGCCGAGCAGCAGCGACCATACCGGGCATTCCTGCCCGAGACAGACGACGATCGGCGCCTCCTGACGGCGCTCGGCGGGGGCGCACGCGAGGGCGCCGCTCTGCCTCTGGTGCTCGATGGCCGGGTGCTGCTCGTGCTCTATCTGGAGAATCGGGAGGGACGGCCTCCGATGCCCGCTCTCGACGATCTGGAGCTGCTGATGCTCGAGGCCGGCCGGCAAATGGAGAACGACCTGCTACGGAAGCGGCTCGGTCGACAGAACCTGCCCCTCCGGGCCTCCTAGCAGCGCGTGGTGAAAGGCGAGAGACGCTACGAGCGGCCCTCTTCTCCGGACTCTTCGTTGGGAATCCTCCCCGATTCACCGAATCGAGTGCGGATTCCCGCCTTGATTCCGAAGAAGATTGCGCGCTCTCGCTCGCGCCCGGCTTCCATCACGGGCTGCTAAGCCTCGTCGTCCGGCTCCCACCGGTACCTCGACAGATCGACCCTCCCGCGCGGGTCGAACGCCACCCCCTCCTCCTCCAGCAGCTTCCTCTGGTACCCCTCCCAGCCCGGAACGCTCCTCGGGCTCACCTCGCCCCGGGCGTTGATCACCCGCTGCCACGGCACCTCGCTCCCCTCCGGCAGCGAGTTCAACGCGTAGCCCACCTGACGGGCGTGGCCCGGAAGGCCGGCCAGCGCCGCCACCTGGCCGTAGGTCGCCACCCGCCCGCGGGGGATGCTCTCGACGACGGCGCGGATTCCGTCCCAACGGTCGGACATGGCGTCGAGATTAGCGCGGGAGCCCGACGATCCCGGGGCGTCGCGCCGGAACCGGGTCGGTGGTGCTCGCCTGCCCTTCTCACCCACTGCCTACTGCGAGACCGTATGTGCCTGAATCTGCGGCGTTACGCTCCCGTCGGGCTCCTCGGCGTACGGACAGTACGACTGCGTCGCCCTCGGTCGCAAGCCTTGCATCTTCAACCACCTACCGCCTCTCGCTACGACACTCGGTGAGAAGGGCAGGCTAGGCTTCTCGGCATGCACCGTTCACCGCGCCAGCGCCCCGCCCTCGTCCTCTCGCTTCTCCTGCTCCTCACGGCCCTGCCGTCCACGGCCCAGACTACCGCCCTGGTCGGCGGCCGCATCGTCGACGGTTTCGGCGGCGAGCCGCTCGAGAACGGCGTCCTCGTCATCGAGGGCGACACGATCGTCGCCATGGGGCCGGAGGGGATGGTGGAGATCCCCGAAGGCGCCGAGATCATCTCGACCGAGGGGATGACCGTGCTGCCCGGACTCTGGGATATGCACGTCCATCTGATGATCGTCGGCCATTCGGACTACGAGCACTGGGATCGGACCTACATCGATCGCCTGCGCGACGAGATCATGCCGGCGGCCGCCGAGCAGCTCCTGCTCGCCGGGGTGACCAGTGTCCGGGACCTCGGCGCGCCGCTGGAGGACAGCCTGGCCATCCGGGAGGCCATCGCGAGCGGCGAGATTCCCGGTCCGACGGTCTACATCTCGGGCCCGTTCCTCCAGCACGAGCCCTACCCGGGCACGGAGGCGTTCCGCTGGGGCATCGACGGCGTGGAGGACGCCCGGGCGAAGGTCCGCCGGCTGGCGGAGGCGGGTGTCGACGTGATCAAGCTCATCGACCAGGACCAGATGACGATGGACGAGGTGCGGGCCGTGGTCGACGAGGCGCACGATCGCGGCCTGCCGGTGGTGGCCCACTCCCACCGTCCGGAGGAGATCCGCCGGGGGATCGAGGCGGGTGTGGACTGCTTCGAGCACACGGGCCTCGGCACCATGCCGGAGTACCCCGAGGATGTCTTCGAGTTGATGAAGGGCCGCGCCAACACCCTCTTCTGGACGCCGACGATCGCGCCGCTCCTGCTCTACGAGGAGACCCGGGACAACCCGGAGCGGATCGACGACCCCCGCTGGCATCTCGGTCTCGAGCCCGACACGGTCGCGGACGTTCGACGCTCGCTGGATCACCTCCAGCGTCTGGACTACTACCAGCTCATGCCGCGCCGCCGCCCGACGCTGCAGCGCAAGTTCGGACAGCTCCGCGAGTCGGGCGTCGTCCTCCTGATCGGAACCGACAGCGGAGTGCCGCTCAACTTCCACAGTGACTCCACCTGGCGCGAGATCGACATCTGGGTGCGCGAGTTCGGCGTGCCGGTCCTGCAGGCGATCCAGGCGGCGACCTACTGGCCCGCGGTGGCCCAGGGGGTCTCGGACGAGGTGGGGACCCTGGCTCCGGGCAAGAAGGCGGACGTGATCGCCGTCCGCGGCGACGTCCTGGCCCACCCGGCGCTGCTGCAGGACGTGGATCTGGTGATGAAGGGCGGGCGGCGCGTGAAGTAGCCGCCGGCCGTGGCGAGGACCGTCGCCCGGTTGCGTCGTCCTCGATGCCGCCGCTGGACGGCGAAGTCGAAGAACCCCGCCGGGCTACTTCCCGAACCTCCGCCGCGACCGCTCCCGTGCCCGCTCCGCCAGGACCTCGCGGTCGAGGGGCGCGGCCGGGGTGACCAACTCGTCCAGGAGTCGGCGGGCGACCGCGGTCACCTCGTCGACGGCCCGCTCGAAGACCGCCTCGTTGGCCTTCGACGGCTTCGTCGAGCCGGAGATCTTGCGCACGAACTGAAGGGCCGAAGCGCGGATCTCGTCGTGGGTGGCTGGGGGAGCGAGGTTGTGGAGGCGCCTGATGTTGCGACACATGGCCCGAGTGTAATGCTCGGGTGGTCCCGGTTCCATGGGAGCCGGTCAGACGGCAGGCTAGGATACGGGTGTGATCGAGCTCCTCTGCAAGCGCACCTGAAGTACCTGCCGCAGGGCGGTCGCCCTGCTGGACGACGCGGGGATCGCCTACCGCTACCGGGAGTACACCCGGGAGCCGCTCTCCGTCGATGAGTTGCGCGGGCTCTTCCGCAAGCTCGGTCGGGAGCCGCGCGAACTGCTGCGTCGCAACGACAAGGCCTTTCGCGCGGCGGGTCTGACCGGTGACGAGTCGGCCGACACGCTCCTCGAGCTCATGGCCGAGCATCCGACCCTGTTGCAACGCCCGATCGGAGTCGCGGGGGAGAGAGCGGTGGTCGGCAGGCCCGTCGAACGACTCCTCGAGCTCTGATTCAGAAGCCCGACTTCCACCACAGGCTAGCCCGCCGGACAGGGAGCACGAGGAGCGCCGGACGGTGCGACTCGCCCTCCCCCGGCCCCTGCCGATCGCGGGCTGGTCGACCCGGCGCCTCGGGTTCCTCGAGGTCTGGAGCGTCTGAGCCGGAAGCCGGAACGAGCCGCACCGTCCACACGACCCGCCGCCCGCCCTCGGGGCCGGTCCCCTCGAGGGGCCATGCTAGCCTCGGCGCCGCGTTTCGGTCGTTCATCCGGCGCCCCTCGACGGCGCCCTGTCAGGTCACGAGGAGGAGCCTGTGGACACTCAGCCCCTGTTTCAGGACACGGTAGGAGTCCTGACCGTGATCCTCATGATCCCGGTCTTCTTCCTGTGGCTCGAGCGCCGGTTTCGCTGGAAGATCTTCGACTACCTGCCGGCCATCATCTGGATCTTCCTGGTGCCGATCGCCCTGTCGAACCTGGACGTGATCCCGCGGCAGAGTCCCGTCTACACCGAGTTCAAGGCCTTCGCGGTGCCGCTGTTCATCGTCCTGATGTTGCTGGACATCAACATCAAGGAGGCGATCAAGGTCGCGTGGCGGGGAGCCGGGGTCCTGGTCCTGGGCTCCCTCGGCATCGTCGTGGGGGCCGTCGTCTCTTTCGCGATCTTCGAGTCGGGGTTGCCCGCGGACACCTGGCGCGGCTTCGGTGCTCTGGCGGGGAGCTGGATCGGAGGCACGGGCAACCTGGCCGCCGTGGCGGAGAGTCTCTCGACGCCGTCGGAGATGGTGGGGATCGTCGTCCTGGTGGACAACTTCGTCTACCTCATCTACTTCCCCATCATCCTGGTGTGCAAGCGCTGGGCGCCCAGCTTCAACCGCTTCAGCCGGGTGGCCGAGGCCGACATCCGTCACATCGAGGAGGCGACGGAGGCGGTGGAGAAGAAGAGCCACGATCTGCACTTCAGCGACGCCCTGACCCTCCTGGGCTTCGGTTTCGCGACGATCCTGCTGGCGGAACGGCTGGCCCCCCTGATTCCCGAGTTGCCCCCGGTCCTCACCGAGAAGACCTGGGCCATGCTCCTGGTCACCACCATCGGCATCCTGCTCTCCGCCACTCCGCTCAAGAACGTGCGCGGCACCGAGCCGCTCGCCATGACCTTCGTCTACATCTACATGACGATGATCGGCGCCCAGGCGGACCTCAGGAACCTGGCGGGCGCCCAGTGGTTCCTGGTGGCTGGGATCATCTGCATCGCCATCCACTTCCTGTTCATCATCGTGGGCGCCCGGATCTTCCGGGTGGACGTCTCGATGGCCGCCGTGGCGAGCGTCGCGGCCGTGGGCGGCGCGGCCTCGGCGCCCGTGGCCGCCGGCTACCACCGAGAGGAGCTGGTGCCCATCTCCATCATGCTCGCGCTCATCGGCTACGGCCTGGGCAACTACCTGGGTGTGGCCACGGCGCTGCTCTGCCAGATGCTGATGTAGGAGCCGGCCGGCCCCGGGGCCTACTCGAAGACCTCGTCGAAGAGGTCGAGCATGGCTCGCCACGACCGGCGGTCGGCGGTCTCGTCGTACATCAGCATCGGCATGACCGAGCCGTCGGCCGCCCGGTTCGTGAAGCTGTGCATCGCCCCACCGTAGATGTTCATCTGCCAGTCGGCGCCAGCCTGGGTCATGGCCGCCTGGAAGGCCTGGATCTGCTCGGCGGTGACGAGCGGGTCGGCGGCGCCATGGTTCACCAGGACCTTGGCCTTCACGGCGCCCTCCTCGACGGCACCGGTCGGCAGGGAGCCGTGGAAGCTGACGACGGCGTCCAGGTCGACGCCGGCTTCCGCCATCCCCAGGACCACCGAGCCGCCGAAGCAGTAGCCGATGGCGGCGATCCTCTCGGGATCCACCGACTCCTGCGCGATTAGAAGGTCGCGGGCCGCGAGGAAACGGCCCCGGGCCAGCTCCGGGTTGCTGCCGAACGCTCCGGCCCACTGGCCGGCCTCCTCGGGGTGGACGGTGGTCTTGCCGTCGCCGTACATGTCGACCGCGAGCGCGACGTAACCGGCCTTGGCCAGGCGTTCGGCCTGCGCCCGCGCGTGGTCGTTGAGCCCCCACCACTCGTGGACCACCAGAACGCCGGGGCGCTGCCCGGTGGCGGAGTCGTCCCAGACGAGGTGGCCGACCAGGCGGGTGCCGTCGACCTCGTATTCGACGGTCTCGGAGCGGACGGCCGCGACGGCCGGAGATCCGAGGGCGAGGGTGAGCACGGCGAGGAGCGCGATGACGGAAAGGGTCGGGTATCGATGCATGGGTCCCTCCTGGGCCGGGTGTCTCGGGAAGTTCTTGCCAACCGTCGGCGAGTCTAGCCCGACCCTCTCACCAACGACTCTCTCACCAACGACCCTCTCACTGGGCCGCTACGGGATCCGCAGCAGACGCACTGCGTCACAGATCACGACCCAGCCGGTCTCACCCTGGTTGGAGACGCCGAGGCGCACGATCCCCGGCGAGAGGGAGAAGGTGCCGACCGAGTTCCAGCGGCCGCCGCCGGTCTGCTGGTTCACCTGGAAGGTCTGGAGCGCCGACTGTTTGACGGCGACCTTGACGGATGGCGAGCGGTTGGATCCTTCGGACCACCAGAACGAGACGTCGTAGGTGCCGCCCTGGTCGAGGTCGACCGTCCAGGCGCACCAGCGGTGGTCCGCCGTGCCGGTCGACGTCCACAGGTAGTCCGCTCCGTAGCGGTCGGCGGCGATGCTCGACAGCGTCCAGGAGCCCCGTGTCGTGGCGCTCGGGTTGTCCCGGATGATCTCGTCGCCGCCGCCCCCGCCCGTGATCTTGGCGTCGATCCGGGAGCGGAGCTCGCCGAGTCGGGGGTAGATCGTGTCGCCCGGGCAGGCCGTCGAGCTCACGTCCCGGTGTCCGTACACGTTGTCCATCACCCCGCCGTAGCCCGCGTACCAGGAGGCGCCGAACGGGTCGATCCCCTTCTGGTCCGCCTTCCAGGCGCCGAGCTCGGCGACGGCGTCGATCTGCGCCTCGGTCCACAGATGGCTGTAGGGCGGGTGGTAGTAGCCCATGTTGGCCACGCCCATGGAGCCGCAGTTGTAGCCGTCGTGGGCGCCCCTGACGTCGTCGCCGCCGCCCCGTCCCTCCCACAGCGTGCCGTCGGACGAGGCCAGGTAGTTGTACCCGACATCGCACCAGCCGTTGACGTCCATGTGGTACGCCTGGATCGCCCGGACGTCGGCCGCGCACTCGTCGAAGCCGTTGCACGAGTACTCGGCGACACCGGCGGTGTGGTGGATGCCGATGTGGGTGACGGTGCAGTAGCTGTAGGTGCAGGTCGGGGGCCGGGCGCCCCACTGGGCGCGAGACCAGACCGGGGGCTTGGGGTAGGCGGCGGGATCGGCCGGCGGCGCCTCTTCGCTACGGACCGGCGTCTCGGGCTCGGCCCCCTTCCGGCTGTCGATGAAGGTCAGGGTGACGCGCCGGACGACGGGAGCGTCGGACGCAGGGGCGGCGCGGGTGAGGATGACGCGGTAGCGTGCCGCGCGGCCGTCGCCTCGCGAGCGGTGGAACAGGCCACCGACCGTGTCGCCGGCGAAGGGGTTGCGGCGGCCGTCGGCGAGCCGCTCGGCCGGCGCGGCGTGCTCGTCCACCGGCACGGGCCGGAATGCAGACCATTCGCCGCCCGCGCCGAGCGTCGAGAGCTCCAGGCGGACCGAGGCGCCCTCGGGGGTCGCCGCGGACCAGTGGAGGCCCACCGCGGTGAACGGTCCCGGCGCCTCCACGATCCCGGACTCCCACGACCCGCTGGCGGCCGCGCCGCCGGCCACCGTCGCCAGGGTGAGCCCGTCGGGCCCGACGGCGGTTCCGATGGCGGTTCCGACCGCCCGGTCCGGTACGCCGGCGGCCAGGTCGTGGTTCACGTGGGAGACCTCGGTGGAGACCTCGGTGCCGTTGGCGGCGCCGCAGGCGCCGAGTATCAGGAGCGCCGCGAGGGAGGCGGAGCGCCAGGGGCGGATTGCGGATCGGGCGTCGAAGCTCATGGGGTCCTCCCGGAAGGCGCGAGACTCGGGCTGACTAGCCGTCCATCTCCCGTCGCAGAGAGAGCGGGCGCATGTCGGTCCAGACCTTCTCGATGTGGTCGAGGCAGGTCTTCTTGTCGCCCTCGGTTCCTTCGGCGCGCCAGCCGTCCGGGACCTCCCGGTCGGCCGGCCAGATGGAGTACTGCTCCTCGTGGTTCACGACCACGAGGTATCGCTCCTTCGTGGCATCGGTGGCGTCTGACATCTCGAGCTCCTCGTATTGTCTCGGTGTGTTTCTGGCCGAGATGATACCGCGCCGGCCGGGGGGCCGCTCCCGGTAAGCTGGGGGCGCCGCCGTGCTCGCCTCGATCCGTTCACCGGCCCGCCGCCGCGGGCTCCTCGCCGCGCTTCTCGCCCTGGCCCTGGCCTGCGTGTTCGTGTGGCCCACGCCCTTCCGCTACGAGCGCAGGGTCTTCGCCTCGGTGCCGCCCGCGGTCTGGGGTGCGCGGCCCCTCGCCGCGTTCTGGGTCGTGGACGGTCGGGCGCGCCCCGGAGAGATCCCGGTCCAGCTCCGTGTCCGGAGGAACCGGCTCACGGGGACGGAGGCGGTCGAGGTGTGGCGGGGGCGCCGGGGCGCCCGCCGTTGGTTCGTCGCGACCGGCTTCGCTGCCAGCCGCGACCGGTTGTGGGCCATCGGACCGCGCGGCCGTCG
>CAJQNK010000300.1 GCA_905479655.1 uncultured bacterium
CGACCAGCTCGGCCGCTGCGGCCGGCTCGAGGGCCGCGGGAGGTGCGGGCTCGCCGGGGGCGCCGCCGGGCTCCTCAGGACGGGCGCATCCCATGCTCAGGACGAGGAGCAGCAGCATCGAGGCCCGGAGGTCGCTTCTCATCGGTCTCATCCCTTCAGCAGGGTCGCCAGGTCGGCGGCGAGGGTCTCGGGGGTGGCGTTGGGCGGCAGCTCGACCCGCAGCCGCCCCTGGGGATCGATCAGGAAGTAGGTGCCGGTGTGGTCCACGTAGTAGTAGCTGTCGGTGTTCGGCCCTTCCTTGGGCTGACTGTACTCGATCGTCAAGTCCCACGCGTCCTGCAGCTCCAGCAGCTCGTCCTTCTCGAGACGGACGCCGTAGAACCCCTCGTCGAACGCCGGGACGTAGGCCGCCAACTTCTCCACCGTGTCCCGGTCCGGGTCCACGGACACGAAGACGACCTCCACCCGCTCGCCGAGGCCGTCCATCGACCGCACCTGTTTCATCTTGGCCAGCGTCAACGGACAGACGTCGGGACAATAGGTGTAACCGAAGAAGACCACGACCGCCTTCCCCTGGAGGTCGACGAGCCGGAACGGCTCGCCGTCCCAGTTCGTGCCCGCGAGCTCCGGCGCCGCCACCGGCGGCTCGACGGCCTCCCCCCGGAACACCGGAGTGGCCGGCCCGCAGGCCACACCCGCCGCCAGCGTCAGGATCAACGCGACCTTCGCCGCTTCGCCGCTCCAGCTCATTCCTCTTCTCCTTCCCGCGTCTCGGCTCCCGCGCGGGGGGCTTCCAGCGCCCGACCCTCGGTGCCGCCCTCCCGCTGCTCCAGCAGGTACACCATGACGTCCGCGATGTCCTGCAGACCCATCAGGCTCGCGTACTCCGGCATGGCGCTGGGCTCCTGGCAGGGCTTGCCGCCCCCGCAGTCGGGGGCGATGACCCCCCCGGGGTCGATGATCGACTCGTAGATGTACTGCGCCGCCGGCATGCCCTCGACCCGAGTGGCCGCAGCCGTGCCGATCCCTGCGAGGTGGGGTCCGACGTTGTTCGATCCCGGGAGATCGGGTGCGCCGTGGCAGGCCGCGCAGCCGAAGATCCCCCGGAAGAGCCGTCCGCCGCGCTCCGCCTCGCCCAACGGCAAGACCAGCCGGGCGTCCGGGGGCAGGGCCAGCTCTCCGCCCCGGGGACGCAGGTGGTAGTGCTCGGCCGGCGCCGGCACGGGCAGATAGGCCGTGTCGCCGGCACGCCGCCACTCGATCAGGATCTTGCCGTGGGGCAAGGTCGTGTCCAGGTCGAAGTGGAGCGCGGTGTTGAGTGTCTGGCCCGGAGCGAGCTGCGCCAATCCCACGTTGGCACCGATCGGCGGACGCTCGTCGCCGATCTCGGGCACGAGCCAGAACTCCGCCCCGTCGAAGACCTGGGGCGAGGACGAGTGGTTGTCCACCGTCAGCTCCAGCGTCACCCGCTGCTGCCCCCACGCCGGCATGTCGGGCATCATGGTGGAGGGCTTCTGGAAGTTCTCGCCGTGCGCCATCTGGTCCAGCAACCAGCGCGCTTCGAGCACGTGGAGGTCCAGACCGCCGAGCCTCGCCTGCTCCACCGGGATCCGCGATGCGCCGCGAAGGACCAGCAGCCAGCCCATGACGGCGACGACCAGCGCCGCCAGGAAGACCAGGACCCCCGGCTGGGCCCACCAGGCGAGAGCCTCGCGGCGAATCCGCTCATCGCGGCGCTGCGCTCGCTTGCTCGCGCCCCGGGAGGGGGCGCTCTTCGTACCCCCGCCGTTCACGGCTCAGCCGTCGCGGTGACGCCGGGCAGCACCGTGCGGAAGCCGATGTAGTCGGCCCGGTCCTCGGGGTAGAGGCGGTAGCGGAGCGCGCTGCGCAGATCTTCCACCTCCAGGAGGAAGGCCCCGCCGCGGAGCACGCGGTACCGCCCGCCGTCGAGCTTCACCGGGTTGCGTTCCGGCAGGGTGGAGTAGGCCCGGGAGTCGTAGACGTCCTCACACCACTCGTAGGCGTTGCCGGCCAGGTTCAGCGCGCCCCAGGGCGAAGCGCCCGCCGCGCAGCAATCCACCGTGGCGAGGGACTTCTTGGCGACGGGGTGGTCGCGCCAGACCGCCCTCTCGAAGCTCGGCGGCTCCTCGCCCCAGGGCCAGGTACGGCCGTCCGTGCCGCGGGCCGCCTTCTCCCACTCCGCCTCCGTCGGGAGCCGCTTCCCCGCCCACTCGGCGTACTCGCGAGCCCAGGTCCACGAGACGTTGACCACCGGCTCGTCGTCCCGGATACCCCAGTCCGGCGCCTTCGGGTAGGGCATCCGGGAGCCCGGCTCCGGGGCCCAGGGGAGGCCCGAAGCCTTCCACAGGGCCCAGGAGACCTCGTGCTTGTCGACGTAGAAGCCGTCGAGCCAGACCTCGCGGACAGGGCGCTCGTCGGCCGGGCCGGTCTCGCTGCCCATCGGGAAGGCGCCCGGGGAAACCCAGACCATCACCGCGCCGTCCTTCGTCCACCGGTACTCGCCCTCGGCCTCCGCCCGCTCCAGGCCGTCCGGCATCGGCTCGTCGTGCCAGCCCAGACGGTCGCCTGCGTCGGCGCCGAGCGCGGGAACGGCCGTCGCGGGGAGGGCCGAGCCGGCCGCGAGGCAGGTGATCAACAGCAGATGGACGCCCCGGCGGGCATCGCGATCGGTTCTCCGCAAGACGAGCTCCTCATTGGGGATCGGCACAGAAACATCGACGGCGGGAGGACGCGAGCCCTCCCGCCGAGAAGGATACTGCAGGGAGGGGGTACCGAGTGCGGCCGAGGCCGCACCCGAGATCCCCGGGCCTAGAACTCCGCGCTGGCCTGACCGCCACCGGCCGAGACCACGCACACCCCGCCGCTGGGCAACTGCCCGACCGGCTTGCGGAAGACGAATCGACCGCTCCCCGGATCGACCTGGGCCCGGCCCACCAACGGGCCGTCGCAGCGACCGGCCTCGTCACGCCCGGCGAAGACCGCCACGGCCCGCGCGGTGTCGCCCGCCGGCCGCACGCCGAGGATGCCCTCGACCTGGAGCCAGTCGGCGCCGCCGTCGGTGAACGAGCGGACGTCGAGAATGCGCACCGAGTCGGTCGCGACCTGCTCCTCGGCCGTCACTCGCAGGATGTTCCACAGACCCCACTCCATGAACGGCTGGCGCCGATCGAGGAAGAGGTAGTCGCCCGGGGCTCCGATGTCGCCACCGGCGCCGCCGACGAACCGCATGTTGATGGCCATACCGGGCGCCAGGACGTCGTTGTAGACCTCCTCCGAGCCTGGCAGGAACGGCTCGAGACGGTAGCGGTGGCCCTCGAGGGTCGGCACGTGCACCTGGTTGCCCCACGGCTGACCCACCCGGTACATCATCGGGGTGCCGGCCGGCACCGAAACGACGTTCCGGGGATCACCCCAGGTGGCCGAGTCGAACACCCGGCTGGGGTCGAGGGTCATGTTGCGCAGGCTGAGCGGCTCGTGGGAGTAGTTGATGCCCGCGAACCTCTCGACAGCGACCGGATACGGCATGGCGCTCTGGCCGATCAGCCGGTCCTCGTCGTTGAACAGCGCCACGAACTCTCGGTTTCGGACGCCGCCGGGACCGCCGATGTAGACGTCGGCCTGGATGCCGAGACCACCCTGGGGCAGCGGATCCATCGAGCCGGGCCGGGTGTAGGTCGAGCCCTCGGGCTCGATCACGACGCCGGCGAAGGCGCCCCGCTTGACGGAGCTCACGTCGGAGAGGTTGAGGCCGAGAACCAGTCCCAGCGCCTCGTCCGCGAAGTACTCGTAGGTTCGCGTAGCCCCCGGCGCCACGGAAGAGTCGTAGTTGAGACCCACCGCGGTGCCGTAGGAGCGCTGCGGATCCGCGACCAGCTCACCCACCGAGAGTGAGCCGCGCTTCGACCCCTCGTTGGTGAGGTTGACCCGCAGGCACTCGCCCGCGTTCGCTCGCATCACGACCGGCGAGCGGACCTCGTCGTCGACCGCGTCGGAGGGCTGGTAAGCGACCCCGGCGATGTCGGGTATGAGGAAGTCGTTGTAGACGATCGAGGCGTTGGTGAGCGAGATGTCGTACTCGCGCACCGGCGCGCCCTGGGGACACGCGTCCCCGGGTCCATCCTCCAACGACGGCGGCGGCGTCCCGGTGAATCGCAGCTCCGGGAACGAGTCGCCGCCAGGCGGCAGAGGCTGGTCGGGCAGCGGCTGGAGCCGCGAGTTCTGGTTGCCGATCACCCGCAGGATGCCCCAGGCACCGGACTCGAAGTCCTTGCCGAGGGTGCTGTAGTACAGGTAGTCGCCGGTGTAGCCACCCGGACCCCCTGCCCCGCCGTCCAGCGACACATCGAACCTCTCCGAGATGCCGATGAAGGTGGCGTCGCGGACGTCCGAGAGGTCCGTGGTGCGCTCCTGGTGGAAACGGTGGCCGGTGAAGCGGATGCCACCGACCCTCTCCACCAGACCCATGCCCCGGATCACCACCGGATCGCCCACGTAGGCGCCGATGGTCTGGGTGTGGGGCGCGCCGTGGAGCACCGAGGAGAACCGGTACGCGGGGTCCAGACCCTCGCCGTCGCGCAGACGCCACGGCTCGGCGCGCAGGTTGATGGTGGCGCCGCCCTGCGAGAAGGGGCCCTCCACCGGGTTGTTGTTGTGCAGGAACAGCATGAACTCGCGGAACGAGCCGTCGATGTCGGACGCCACGGGGCTGCCGCCGGCGTTCGGGTCGACACGCACGTCGACCAGGGTCCCCGCCCGCAGCGCCTCGCCGGTGCGCGGCGAGTGGTAGGTCGACCCCTTGGGCTCGACGATGTGGGCGCCGAACAGCCCATGATCCCAGTCGTTGAAGTTGACGTGGGTGTGGAAGAACACCGTCCCGAAGTCGACGTCCGGGTACCACAGATAGCGCACGAACTCGACGCCGACGGCCTCCCCCGCGCGGTGCGGGTTGCGGGTGGGGTTGTCGAGGACGATGGTCTGGGAGTCCGGCAGAGCCGCGATCTGGCGGACCTCCGTGCACGGCAACGGCTGGCCGTCGGCGGACGTCCCGCAGGTGCCCGTGCCCAGGCCGATGCCGACCCAGATCCCGACGCGCAGCCGGTCGACGTTGCTGACCTTCAGTTCGGTCGCACCCGGCAGGGTGTTGATGTTCAGAGTCCGGCCCTCGCTCGCGATGGGCCGCACCGACTGTTCGTAGGACATGCCGGTGATGACGCCGTCCGAGGCCTGAGTGTCGAACTGGACGAAGTGGCTGTGGATGTTCGTCTTGGAGAACTCCTTGTTGAGCGGTCCGTCGGGGATCTTGTTGGTGAACACGATCTCGACGCAGTCGCCCACGTTGGAGCGGATGGCCAGCGGCTCGGCCCGCCGCAGTCCGGCTCGGATGTCGGCCTCGTGCTCGTTGAGCACGAAGATCATCCCGTCCGGATCCGTGCGGTCCTTGGTGACCTGGATGGGCAGCGTGATGGAGCTCACCGGGTAGTACCGATCGGTCCTCTCTCCGACGTCGACGTTGGGGTGGACTCCGGTACGAGCGCACAGCCCGTCGTAGCGGCCCACCTTCATGTCCTCGCCCAGCCACGGCGCGCCGGAGTGGCGGGCCGAGAAGGGCGGCCGCGCCGCCACCTGGGGGCGGAAGAGCGGCCAGACGTAACGAGCGTTCTTGGGGTTGAACAGGACCTCGGGGCGCACGCCCGGCATGGGCGAGACCCAGCCCGGGAACGGCTGGTCGGAGTCGGGCTCACCCCACACCTGCAGGGTCGCACCGTCGCCGGTGACCGCCCAGTCCCACACCGTCGCATCGCCGTTGTCGAGGCGCACGCCGGAAGGCGGCAGCTGCTTCACGACCCAGGCCAGGACACCCACCTGCGTGAGCGGATCCACCACGTCCGCGTCGGCGACGATCATCTTGCCGTCGTCGACGGTCAGACCGATGAGGTCGCCGGCCGAGACCGCGGCCATCGGCGGCGTGTTGGAGGGTGCCTCGTCGTCGGAGAACACGTTGTCCGCCTGGTACAGGTCGGGAATCACGGCGAGGGGATGACCGTGCTGGTTCGTCTGCTCGGTCTGCTCGGTGCCGAACACGCGCCAGAACGACCACATGCCCGACAGGTAGTGGTGCCCGATGTGGCAGTGGTACAGGAAGTCCCCGACACCCTGCTGGCAGCCGCCGGCGCCGCACTCGTGCTCCAGGTTGTAGCTGGTGCCCGGGCCGATCGACTGCGAGTCGAGGTGGATGGAGGTCAGATCTGGATTCGGGACCTTCGTCAGACCCTTCCAGAAGTTGCTGTTCGGGTCCGCGTTGGGGTTCCGCCGCCAACGGTCGCCACCGCCGTGGAGATGGTGCACGTGGAAGACCTCGCTGCCCCCATGGAGCAACCGGGTCTTGGTCGCCTCGCCAACGTAGGAGCGGGGCGTCGGCGTGGCCGGGTCACCGAAGGGATACGAGGCGTAGCCCAGGCTCTTGCCATGACCATGGGCGTCGCCGTTGGTGGTGTCGTCCTGCGCGATCCGGTTGCGGAACGGCTCGCTACGGTAGTTCAGGGCGCGCGCGCCGGGCCGGTACACCCCGGCGAGCTCGTCGACCAGGGGTAGCTTCTTGTCGTCGCGGTCGCGCAGGTCGGTGAAGCCCTCGTTGCCGATCTCGTGGTAGAAGATCACGAACTCGCGGAAGCTCTTACCGTCGTCGCTGCCGTCGAGATTCGGGTCGACGATGATCGCCTCCCAGTTCGAGCCGGTGGCGGTGTTCAACGTCTCGCCCGTCTCCGGGTCCAGGTAGGTGGAGCCCTCGGGCTCGACCACGATGGCACCGAACAGGCCCATGTTCTGCCGCCGGCGGCCGGCTCCGTGGTCGTGGAAGTAGTAAGCGCGCTCGGCGTTGACGTCGAGCGGCACCGGAATCCGGTAGGTGACGGTCTGGCCCGGCCCAGCCATCGTGTCGGGGTTGTTGCCGACGAAGCTGCCCGCGTTGTCCACCGTGTGGGGCAGCCCGAGGATGTGCATGGAGGCCGGCTCGCCGTCGGTCAGCGAGTTGGTGAAGCTGACCTCGAGACAGTCGCCGAGGTTCGCCCGCAGCACCAGAGGCTGGATCGGGTCCTTGCGCAGACCGTGGGCAACCCGGGTGACGCTCAGGTCTTCGGGCAGCATGCGGTCGGCCTCGAGGTTGACCTCGAAGTCGCGGACGTCGGAGATGTTGGCGTCCAGGGCGTACATGTGAGCACCATTCACATGGTCGCCCCAGCGGTTCAGGGTGATCGTGACGTCGATGGCGGAGACGTCGTAGTGCTTGACGGGGCCACCCTCGACGCACGCGTCGAACGCGGGGGCGCCGAGGCCCGGGCTGGCCTCGCCGACTCCGTCCGCCCCCGTCAGGGCGCCGCCGAAGACCACCGCGGCCGCCGCGACGGCGACGACCGCCGGAACCCGCAGGCGACGGGCCGACCAGCGGGCCAGCTCTAGCGCCGGACGGCGGTCGAAGCCTCGGAGCACACGGCGCTGACGAACGCAGATCCCGAGCAACAGGAGGGGCAAGAAGACGGAGAGCTGGATGATGGCCGACTCCAGGCCGCCAGCGACGCGACGCATGAGGTCGAGCGCCTCCGCATCGGCCCCGTCCCGAGCCAGGCTGGGGCTACGCACCGCCCCGAAGGAGCACAGCTGGGTCGTCTCCTGGACCGTGAGGTCCGAACCGACGACCGTCGTCTGCACCTCCGCTAGGGAGAGACCCGTGGCCAGGCCAAAACGCTCGTGGACGAGGTCACGTCCCGAGTCGAGCGGCAGGGCCAACACCAGGAAAGCGATGGCCACCAGGCCGACGGCTCCCAGCAACCCCGAGGACTCCCTGGGATCGAAGCCCAGGCGGCGGCCCAGGAGCAGCCCGGCCAGAACGGCGGCGATGCCGATCGGCACGAGCAGGGCGACGTCCAGCGTCAGGTGAGCGGCGACGCCGACGGCGCTCCACTCCACGGTGGGGTTGAACAGGGCGTTGATCAAGTACTCCGCAACCACGACGCACAGAGACGCCGCCGTCGCGACACCGATCCAGCTCCAGCGGGATCGGTCACCGGCCCTGGCGGGGGCCGTCGTCGCGTGCTCTTGGTGAGTCATCTGTCCCATCTCCTTGCTCGATTCGATCCAAGTCAGACCGCGTTCTTCCCGCACCCCGGGAATCCCGCGTCAGTTGGTGGTCGTGGCCTCTCTGAAGCCGCCGATGACGCTCTGAGCGCAGACGGCCTCGCCGGCCCCGACACCCGTATCCGAGAGGATCACGCCGAACTTGCCGTCCGGCCGGCTCTCGATGATCTCCAGGATCTCTCCCGTGCAGCCCTTTTCCCCGGCGGGCCCGGCGTGGATGGCCACGAAGCGGGCGTACTCCCCGGTGACGACGAACGGCTCCAGCCGCCCGGCGATGCCGAACTGATTGTTCTTCACCCGGGCGCGCAGCTTGTCCATGACGTCGACCTCCTTGCCCTCGGAGCCCGTAGCGACCGGGTGGGGAGAGAAGATCGCGTTGTCGTGAAACAGGTCGTCGAACTGGTAGAAGAGCTGCCCCGAGGACCGCGGCGTCTCGATGGTCGCGACCATCGTCTGGTCGGCGAAGACCGGCGTGCCGTGGGAGTAGGTCAGGTCGGCCCAGTAGCCCTTCGAGTGATCCTGGTCGTCGATGTACAGCGTGCCGTTGCTGGGGTTGATCCACAGGAACGGCCGCCAGGCGCCGGTGGGCGGGATGATGTCGCCCGCGTCCGAGGCGCCCTGGTCCGGGTTGCGCAGGAAGTTCGGGAAGCGCAGCTCCGTCTTCGGAACGTCCGGGTTGCCCGGGTCGGGCCAGTTCAGGGCCCCGTTGGGATTGAACGGGCCGAAGTCCGACTGGCAGAAGTCGCCGTACGGGTCCTGCGGGCAGAGCTGAGCCACGCCGTAGCCCGGCGTCCTCCTGCCCATCAGCAGGCCGTCGAGCCCGTCCCAGTCACGCAGCGGGAAGGGAGCCGGGTCGTCCGTGTTCGTGATGACGAACGGCGGCGGGTTGAAGCGGAAGTCGCCGCCCCGAGCCTCCTCCGAGTAGAGGAAGCCGTAGAACCAGTCGCCCAGGCCGCTCTTGTAGGGGGTGAGCATCATGCGGTCCCGACCGCGCGGGAAGACCCCGCTCTGCTGGATGACGTCGTGGTGGGGGCGGAACCCCCAGCCGGCGCGGAACTGCATCTCCGCGACCTTCGGCGCCCCGAAGCTGGGCTTGAAGTTCATGATCTCGAAGCTGGTGAGACCCCCACCGCAGCACCGCTCGATATCGTCGTGCTGCCGCGTCGAGAAGTCCACGTTCCGGAAGTAGTGGGTGTGCTGGTCGAAGTTGATCAGCTTGACCTTGAAGGTGTCTTCCTGTTGCCAGGGGAGGACCTCGGCGCGGTACGGACCCTCGCCGTACATCTCGTTGTTCATGTACACGCTGATCATGCGGTAGGGGCCGAACTCGCCCGGGGACAGACCGTCCTCGTCGGCGAGCACGTCCCAGGCCTCGATCGGGAGCTGGGTCTGGTTCTTCACCAGGTCGGCCCACTCGATCCAGGTGCCCCGGGGGCCCACGTTCGGATCGGTCAGCCACTTCTCGACCTGCTCGAAGGTGGCGCCGTTCATGACCGCGTCCGCGATCAGGTACATCTTCTTCTCGGGCGACTCGTTGGCGATCGTGTCGATCGTCAGGTCGTCGCGATTCCGCTGCGCGAAGCTCTTGCTCTGCGGATCGAGCTCGATCTCGCCCGTCAACTGGTTCTGGATCTCGTAGATCGGCTGCATGAACTGGATGCGCGGCGGGTGGACGCGCCAGCCCCAGTCGTAGATGCCGCGGATCTGGCGGACGGGCGGAAGCTTGACCGTCAGGTTGACGACCTCACCCGGCACCATGTCGACCCAGACGGCGTCGAAGCCCTTGTACGGGAACTGCACGGTGTCCATCGCCTCCCGCCGGTCGAGCATCACTAGCGTCGGCGAGAAGTCCTCCTCCACCAGGGAGTAGATCCGGTAGTTGACGTGCAGGACGTCGTCCCAGTCGTGGCCGAACGGGAAGCGGACGAGGAACGTGTCGGAGTCGATCTGGCCGTCGTAGTACAGCATGTTGATGTCGACTTCCCAGATTTTGCGCTCGGCGAAGTCGTACGGGCTCGTGAAGGTCTCCCCCGTGTCGCGGGCGAGCTTCATCTTGTACTCCCCCTCCATCGCGTCGTCCGGGAAGGACTCCGGACCGATCGAGGGTTCGTTCCACCGATTGAAGTTGAGCATCGCGAAGCCGTCGTATACCCGGCCGGTGGTGGTTCCCAGGAGGATGTCCATCAGATCCTCGGCCGACGCGTCCATCCCGGCCTGATCCTGGTCGCCGGCCGCCGTCGCCAGACCCTGCAGCGCGGTTCGCATGTCGTCATTGGGGCTCGCGACCCAGTGGATGGGATGACCCAGCAGACTCACCGTCTGGGAGGCCGTCTCCCGGACGACCGCACCCTCGATCAGGGACTGCTCGACCCCGTCCACCGACTGGTCGGAGTTCGGGACTCGGATGTCGCGGTCCTGCAGCGCCGAGCTGAAGGGCTCGAGGATGCCGGGCTCGTTGGGGTCCACCTCGTCGGCAACCGCGATCAGGGGGACGAGGCCGACGGCCAGGGCCGTCAGCACCGGGATCTGCCAGCGGAATCGGATCATCTCGCACTCTCCTCGTATCGGCGTCGCCGTCGCGACGTCCGGATTCAAACTCGGGCTCCAGGCCCAGAGACTGCCTGCTGTTGGGGCGCGATCCACTCGTCAGGCGAGGGTGCGGGCTCCTCCGTTACGTCCGTACGACCCGTCCTTCAGAGGAACTCCGCCGCCGGGTGTCCGAACCGCAAGGTCGGCGGTCCCAACCTGTCGAAGCGAAGACAGTGCAAGGTAGTCGAACTCGGATGACGGCGACATGAACGCGACCGCCCGCACCGCGGTCGGAGAGCCCCGGCACCGCGGCGCCCTTCAGGATTGCGGCGCCCTTCACGACCTCTGCACGAGTCGCGGCTAGCCTCCGGGAATCTCGGCTGGAATGCCGCCGCCGAACGCCCCCGGGAGGTCCCCATGCAGTCCCCCATGAAGTCCCCCGCGCAGACCATCGACAGCAGGCCCGGCTTCGGCCCCCTGGTCCTGGTCGCGACACTCCTCACCCTCGCGGCCCCGCTCCTCGGCCAGGCCCCCCCCGCAGTCGAGGAGCGGGCCGTCGCCTTCGTTCGATCCGTCGCGACGGGCGATACGGACGTCGCCTGGGCCGCGCTCGAGGCGAACTTCGACCCGGCGTTCGTGGCCGAACGCGGCCCCGACCTGCGGCGAAGCCTGGGCATCCTCACGTCGGACCTGAAGGGCGCCCAGCCCGTGGACGTCCTGCTCGACGGAGAGCGGCTCACCGTCGTCGCCCGAGGCGGGGGGCACGCGGCCACCTTCCGCTTCGGCTGGACCCCTTCGCCGCCCTTCCTCCTGACGGGCCTGGAAGTGAGGCCGGGAGAGCCCGAGCCGGCGGGTGGACCCGGTCCGAGCCTGCCGCCCACCCTCTCCGCCACGGAGCTGACCCACGAGCTCGGGTCGTTCCTCGAGGGACTCGAGGGGGATCGGGCGCTCTCGGGCACCGTCCTCGTCGCCCACCAGGGCGAGCCGGTCTACCGGGGGGCGTTCGGCCTCGCGGATCGCGGCTGGGGGGTACCGAACCGGATCGAGACCCGCTTCGACGTCGGCTCCATCCAGAAGCTCTTCACCAAGACCGCGCTGGCGATGCTCGTGGCCGAGGGACGGCTGTCCCTGAACGATACGCTCGCCGAGCGACTGCCCGGCTATCCGAACCGAGAGGTGGCCGAGAAGATCACACTGCGCCAGCTCGCCGAGCACAGCTCGGGACTGGGGGAGATCTTCACCGACGAGTTCCGGGCGGCAGCGAAGACCCGCTTCCGCGAGCCGGCCGACTTCTTCCCGCTCTTCGCGGACGAGCCCCTGCTGTTCGAGCCCGGTACCTCCCGCTCCTACTCCAACGCCGGCTACCAGGTCCTGGGAGCGGTCCTCGCCGCGGCCGACGGCGGGTCGTTCCGCACGACACTAGCCCGCCGGGTCTTCGAACCCGCGGAGATGACCGCGACCGGCTTCTTCGCGCGCGACGAGCCGACCCCGGACCTGGCGGTGGGCTACACCCGCCAGACGGAGGACGGCTCGCTGCGCAACAACCTCTACCGGCTGCCGGTGATCGGCAGTCCCGCGGGCAGCTCGTTCTCGACCGTCGACGACCTCCTGCGGTTCGAGCGGGCCCTGCGGACGGGGCGACTCCTGCCGGCTCCGTGGGCGGCCTGGGTCCTCACCGGGGCGGACCCCGCGGACCCGGAGGCCGAGGTCGCGCTCGCCTCGTTCGCGGGCGGCGTGGCCGGCGGGGCCCCGGGGGTGAGCGCCGTCCTCGAGATCTCCGGCCCCTGGACCGTTATCGTCGTCGCCAACCAGGACCCGCCGACCGCTCCGCGGACGGCGACGGTCCTCCTGCGCTCCCTCGAGGGCACGCGGATCGTCCCTTCGTCGTGAGCGCCCTCGCCAGCCGTAGACTGACCCCGTGAGACGCCGACCCAGGATCCTCGTCGTCGAGGACGAGACGAAGACCGCCGCCGTCGTCACCCGCTACCTGGAGGGTGCGGGCTTCGACGTCGAGGCCGTCTCCGAAGGCCACGAGGGGCTCCGCAAGGCGTCCTCCGGAGCGTTCGAGCTGGTCGTCCTCGACCGGATGCTCCCGGGGCTGGACGGCCGGACGATCTGTCGCCGTCTGCGCGAGGGGTCGCGGTTGCCCATCGTCATGCTCACCGCGAAGGCCTCGGAGGACGACCGGATCGGAGGGCTGGAGCTGGGCGCCGACGACTACGTCACCAAGCCGTTCTCGCCCCGGGAGCTGGTGGCCCGGGTGCGGGCGGTCCTGCGCCGCGTCGGGCCCGACGCCGTCGAGCCGCGCCGATCGTGGCGCGGGGTGACCGTCGACCTCGAGCGGGCCGAGGCGCGAAGGGAGGGGGAGGAGCTGGCCCTGACGGTCACCGAGATGCGACTCCTGTGGACCCTGTTGGGCGCGCCGGGCCGGGTGTTCTCCCGCGACGAGCTCATGGACCGGGCTCTGGGGCCGGAGTTCGACGGCTCGGAGCGGACCGTGGACGCCCACGTCCGCAACCTGCGACGAAAGCTCGAGCCGCAACGCGGGCGACCCCGCTACCTCCTCACCGTCTTCGGACGCGGCTACCGGCTCGGCGACGAGGAAGACGGATGAGCCTGCGAGCCCGCCTCCTGGTGACCGTCAGCGCCGTCGTGGTGGCCTCTCTGTGCGCCATGGCCCTGCTCTCAACCCGGGTCACGCGGGTCGAGCTGGAGCGCCTGGAGGTCGAGCAGGAGGGCCGGCTGATCGAGACGGAGCTGGACGCCCTGGCCTCGGCCATCGAGGACGAGCCGGGCCGGGCCTCGGAGATCGTCACCGGATGGTCCGGAACCCTCGAGGCGCTCCTGCTCGCCGCCGACGGGCGGCTTCTCGCGGCCTCCGAGCCGAGGTTGCGGACGATGGAGTGGCGGCCCCGAGAGGGTGGCCTCAGCGGAGCCGACGTCGCCGGGGACCACGCGATCCGGCTGCTCGTCCCCTCCCGGCCCGTACCGGCGGCGGACGAGCTCGGCTCCGGCGACGCGAGCGGCGCCCGGCTCTACGTCATCCCCTCGCCCTTCGGGGCCGAGCGGGCCGGCGCCGACGCCCGGCAGGCCTCGGCCGTCCGCTTCATCCTGCTGGGACTGGGCGTGCTGGGCGGCCTCGCCCTGTTCGTCACCGCGGGGCTCGCTCGGCGGATCGCCGGCCCGCTGGAGGAGCTGTCGCGGGTCCTCGAGTCGGCAGACCTCTCCCGCCGGCTGGCGGTCCGCGGGGGCGACGAGATCGCCCGCGTCGCGTCGTCGTTCAACCAGATGGCGGACCGCCTCGAGCGGGCGGAGCGGCTGCGCCGCGACCTCGTCTCGGACGTCGCCCACGAGCTGCGGACCCCCCTGACCAACCTGCGGGCCGAGCTCGAGGCCGTGCAGGACGGCCTGGCCGTGGCCGACGCGGAGCAGGTCGCTTCGTTCCACGAGGAGGTGCTGCACCTCCAGCGGCTGGTCACCGACCTCGAGGAGCTGGCGGTCGCCGAGGCCGGGGGCCTGCGTCTCGACCGGGAGCCGGTCGACGCCCGGAAGGCCGCCGAGAGGGCCCTGCGCGCGGTGGGCTCGGGGGCAGCCGCCGGGGTGCTCGGCGGCGCGGACGTTCGAGTGGAGATCCCCGACCTGCCGTGGGTCTGGGCCGACCCGCGGCGCTTGCGGCAGGCTCTGGTCAACCTGCTGGAGAACGCGCTGCGACACACGCCGGCCGACGGCCGGATCACGATCGAGGGGAGACTCCTCGACGAGGGTCGCGTCGAGCTGGCCGTGGCCGACACCGGCTCCGGCATCCCCGCCGATCGTCTCGGCGACGTGTTCGAGCGCTTCGTGCGCCTCGACCCCTCGCGTCAGCGAGCCAGCGGCGGAGCGGGCCTGGGCCTCGCGATCGTCCGCCGCTGGGTCGAGGCCCACGGAGGGCGGGTGGGCGTCGAGAGCGAGCCGGGCCGCGGCTCCCGTTTCTGGTTGACCCTTCCGACGGTCGACTCGCCCGACGCCGCTCGCGGGGCAACGGATCGGCCCGGGTGAGACGGAAGCGACCGGTGGGCAGGAAGGTGGCTCGGCGGCGACCCGTCACCCGCGTTGGCGCGTAGCCTGGGGTGGGTGCTTCCTGGGGAGCATCCCGGACTGCTAGCAGTTCGTGGTGGAAGTCAGGCGTGAGCGAGAGCGCGCAATCTTCTTCGGGATCTAGACCAGCGTTTCCGAAGTCCGGCGACAAGGGCCGGACGGGAGGCGCTCGGGGGCCAAGGCGCGCCGACGCAGGCAATGCAGGGACATTGTCGAGGAGGCGGAACGCTGGCAGCCGAGATGCATCGCGGGCGGACTGTCG
>CAJQNK010000301.1 GCA_905479655.1 uncultured bacterium
GGCTCCTCCCGGTACATGATCACCGACGAGGACTTCCTCTTCTTCAAGCAGTCCAACTCGAGCGTCAGCGACGGCGACTTCGGGGCCGGACAGCAGAGCATCTCGACCAACTCCATCCGCCGCATCGAGGACTTCGGTTTCAACGCCGGCGGCCCCGTGCTGCGCGACAAGCTCTGGTTCTGGGGCTCCTGGGGCCAGAACGACATCAAGCAGATCGCCGCCGGAGGCGGCGCCGACGACACGATCCTGGAGAACTCGGCGTTCAAGGTGAACGCCCAGATCGCGGCGAGCAACTCCGCCCAGGCGTCGTGGAACAACGGCGACAAGCAGAAGTTCGGCCGGGGTGCCGGTCCCGACCGCGCCCAGGAGACCACGCTCGACCAGCGCGGTCCGACCGCGGTGATCAAGGCCGAGGACACCCACATCTTCTCCTCGAGCCTGTTCCTCACCGGCCAGTGGTCCAAGGTCGACGGCGGCTTCTCCCTGCGCTCCAAGGCGGGCGGCTTCGACGCCGCCGCTCCCGAGACCGTGTGGGACGGCGCCGGCGTCTGGCAGCAGGGCTTCCGCAGCGGCAGCTCGAGCCGACCGGCGGAGGAGCTCAAGCTCGACGGCTCGTACTTCTTCAACACGGGCGCCTCGGCCAACCACGAGCTGAAGTTCGGCGGTCGTTTCCGCCAGTTCGAGCGCACCAGCCCCTTCGGCTGGCCGGGTCGCAACATCGTCCACATCGCGGGCGAGAACTTCGGCAACCCCACCGGACCGAACGACTTCTTCTTCCTCTACCGGCGAGGAGAAGCCCCGGTGAAGAACGAGTACACCTCGGTCTGGGCACAGGACACCATCACCTTCGGCAACTTCACCCTCAATGCCGGCCTGCGCTACGACCTCCAGGAGGGCACCAACGGGGCCGACAGTGTCCCGAACTACTCCGGCTGCGACCCGAGTCAGCTCGGCTGCCTGACGGCACTCGACTTCCCGGGTGAGAACCCGGGGTTCGACTGGACGACGATCTCGCCGCGCGTGGGCATCACCTACGCCCTGGGCGAGGAGCGCAAGACCCTGCTCCGCGCGTCGCTGGCGCGCTTCCCCGAGCAACTGTCGATCGCCAACATCACCCAGACGAACCCGCTGGGCAACTCCTACTCGTACTTCGCCTTCACCGACCAGAACAACAACGACATGTGGGACGGAGTGGACGTCGACGGAGAGCCCACCTTCCTCTTCCCGAACGGCTTCGACCCGTCGAACCCCGGGTCGGCCGTGAGCCCGAACCAGTCCGACCGTGGGCTGGACCCGGCGCTCACCGACGAGGTCATCCTCGGCGTGGAGCACGCGCTCCTGCCGGAGTTCGTCGTGGGCGCCACCTTCACCTGGCGCCAGACCAACGACGTGCTGGAGTTCCCGGACTTCGTGACGGACGGCAACACCACGCGCCTGGAGCTGGCCACGGACTACCTGCCGGACGGCTTCTACACCGGCAACCTGCCCAACGGCCAGGCGTTCAACGAGCCGAAGTTCTCGCTGAACCCGGACCTGTCGTTCACCGGCGGCGACCTGCAACGCAACGGCGACCGCAGCGTCGACTACCAGGGCCTGAACCTCAACTTCACGAAGCGTCTGGCCAACCGCTGGATGCTCCGCGGCTACATCAGTTGGGAGGACGTCCAGTGGAGCGTCGGATCGGGCTACACGTCGTTCGACCGCCCGGACCGCAGCTCGACAGGCGAGGACGTGGACGGCACGACCTACGCCATCCAGTCCGGCGGCTCGGGCAACAAGGGCGATGTCTGGCTGCAGTCGAGCTGGGCGTTCAACGTCAACGGCATGTACCAGGTCGCTCCCGACCGGCCGTGGGGCTTCAACGTCGCGGCCAACGTCTTCGGACGCGAGGGCTACCCGATCCCGTACTTCGCGGACTCGACGCTGTCCGACGGAACGGCGCCGACGACGTTGATCGCACCGAAGTTCGACTCCTTCCGTGCCGACGACATCCTCACCGTCGACTTCCGGGTGGACAAGGACTTCAACGCCAGCGAGGACGTGAGCTTCACGGTCTCCCTGGACATCTTCAACGCCCTCAACGAAGCGTACGTGCTGCAGCGTGAGCGTGACTTCACGAGCGGTCGCTTCGACTTCCTCGACGAGACCCTGAGCCCGCGGATCTTCCGCCTGGGCGTGCGTCTCAACTGGCGCTAGTCCCACCGCAGCGCCGGTTCATTCCACGGAGCGCCGGGGGCCTCGCCCTCGGCGCTCCTTTCTCTCGAGACCCGGCCGAAGCCCGACCCGGCCCGGCCCGCCGGGTCGTGTCGGAGCGGTCCTTTCCGGGGGGCCTCCGGGGGCCAGGGACGCCGTCTTCTGGAGATCGACCGAAGGAATCGGGTCGTCCGCTCCCACTAACCCCTCGGAGACCATCCCATGAGCCTTCGGATCCGCACCGCGCCGACCGCGACTCGACCCCCGGACCTGGACGACCAGGCGCCGCGGCGAGGGATCGTGCGCGCTCTCCGAGAGGCACCCGGGAGCGGTCCCCGCCCATCGACGAGCGAGCCCGCGACACGTCGGGCGCGCTCGGTCGGCACTCCGAGAACCGAGCCCTGCCGAAGCCCGGCGGCAACCGATCCCGAAGGCGATCCGGCGGCCGTCCGATCCGAGCTGGGCCCCCCCGAGAGGTGGCGAAGGACGCTATGAACCTCCCAGAGCTCGACCCGATCGACCGTACCCCCGACGTGAGGCTCCAGACCGCTCTCTGCATCGCAGACCGAGTCACCCGGCAACGGCTGCGCCGACTCCTCGAAGGCGAAGACGGCATCGAGCTCGTCTCCCAGAACGGGGTCGAACCCGACCGCCTGGACCCGAGCGTCGAAGAGGGTCCCGACGTGGTCTTCCTGGAGGCCACCGAAGAGGGCCTCCAGCGCGCGGCGCTCTTCAGCGCTCGCCCCCACGAGGCACGGCCCTCCGTCGTGCTCCTGGGCCACCCCGACCGCGCGACCGACGCCTGGGAGGTGCAGGCGGACGACTATCTGGCCCAGCCCCTGGTGCCCCAGCGGCTCCAGGCGGTCGTGCGCAGGGTCCGGGTCCGTCGGGAGCTCGACCAGACGAGGGAGATCAACCGTCACCTGCTCGACCTCATCCGGACGATGGGGGAGCGCAAGAGCTACCTCCGCCGGGTCACCGTCAAGCACGAGCGCCGCATGATGGTGCTCGATGTGGATCGCATCGACTGGATCGACGCCGCCAGGAACTACGTGCGGCTCAACGTCGAGGGCAGGAGCTTTCGACTGCGCGAGAGCATCGGCCGCATCGAGAAGCGCCTGGATCCGGAGCAGTTCGCCCGCATCCACCGCTCGACCATCGTGCGGGTGGACCGGATCCGGGAGATCCGCTCGCTGCGCCACGGCGAGTATCTGCTGATCCTCAGGTGCGGTCAGCGACTGACCCTGAGCCGCGGCTACCGCTCGCAGCTCGACCGCCTGACCACCTGAGACCCGGTCGCCCTCCGGCGGACCCGACATCCTCTCGTACCACCGGATCATGCAGATCATGGCCGAGGAGCTGAGGATCCCCCGGCGCTGGATTTTCCCGGTGCCGGTCCTCACGCCGAAGCTCAGCTCGGCCTGGATCCACCTGGTCACACCCCTCTCGGCGAGGATCGCCAGGCCCCTGGCGGAGGGTCTGCGCAACCGGGTGGTCTGCCGGAACGACGAAGCCGCCCGAACGATGCCGCGACAGCTCCTGACCGTCCGCGAAGCGATCCGCGAGGCGATCCGGCGGGTGAACGTCGGCGAGGTCGAGACCTCCTGGTCCGATGCGGGCCCCGTGCCCGGAGACCCCGACTGGGCCGGAGGCATCACCCTCGAACCCGAGCGCGAAGGCGCCGCGTGCCGGCTGGTACAGACCGCCTACTTCCAGCCGCGGGGCCTCCTGGGCATCCTCTACTGGTACGCCGTCATGCCGCTCCACGGCTGGGTCTTCAGCGGCATGCTCGCGGGCCTGCGGCGGGAAGCGGAGCGGCGGGCCCGCGATGTCGGGTGACCTGGCGGTAGCTCACGCGCCGGAGGCACGGCGGATGTCGCGCACGATCTTCAGATGGTGACGGTGGTGCACCTGGAGGAAGCGGAGCCACTCGACGGGATGGAGCCGGCCGAGGATCGGATGCGGCTCGCGGACGGACGAAGCCGCGAGGCGCGGAAGCTCGGGCTCGAGAGATCGGAGCCCATCCTGCAGGACGTCGAGACGCGCGGCGAGTCGCTCCGCATCGACGCTCTCGCCCGGCAGCACGGCCTTCGGAGCCTGTCCGCGCCCGCGCGGGATCCAACCCGTCAGCAGACAGACCCGGGCCAGGAGGTTCGGCCCCGAACCCGACCCGGCCTCGGCCTCGGGATCCCCCGCGGTCTTCAGGATCCGCCGCAGGCCCGCCAGGACCACCTCGTCGCTCGCCGCCAGGTGGTCGACGTGTTGACCCACGGACCAGCCGGAGACGGCGGGCCGATGGAGATCGAGAGACGGAGGGGCGTCGCTCAGACGGCGCAGCCCGTCGACATCCGACACGACGGCCGAGAAGCAGCGTCGGGCGCTTCGTAACGACGCCATCAGCCCACCGTCCTCAAGGGACGTCCCGCTCGACGACCAGCAGCCGATCGACCCCGTCGACCGCCACCGTCTGCGAGACGCCGTCGGGCCAGGTGACCACCAGCGAGTCGACACTCTCCAGCTTCCCCAGCCCGAAGGTGAGCTCCACCTCCATCTGCGAGAGGTAGCTGCGCGACGGCATCACCTGCCGGCGCTGCACGGAGCCGCCGGCCTCGAGCTCCACCAGGGCGCCGACGGCGCGCCGGTTCGGGGGCTCGCCGACCAAGCGAACCCGCAGCCAGTGGTGGCCCAGCTCCTGGTCGTTCCGCAGCAGCAGCGCGGGTCCGCCCGCCTGGGTCAGCACCAGGTCGAGATCGCCGTCGCCGTCGATGTCCGCGTAGGCGGCGGCCCGGCCGATGATCGGACGCGCCAGGTCGCCCAGATCCTCCGGCGCCACCGGCAGGAAGCCCACCTCCGCCCCGAGACCCGCGTTCCAGAACAGCTGGGCCGGCTGGCGGTAGCTCTGGCTGGGGTCGACCTTGCCGATCTCCTCCTCCAGGTGACCGTTCACCTGGAGAAGATCCAGGCGTCCGTCGAGGTCCGCATCGAACAGGCACAGGCCGAAGGTCAGGCTCAGCCGACTGGGCGCTCCCACGCCCTCGGAGATCGCCTCGTCGACGAACAGCGTCGGGTCGTCCTGGGTGACGTAGATCGACGTCATCTCGTTGGCGAAGTTGCCGATGGCGATGCCGAGGTTGTCGTCGTTCCGGTACCAACCCGAATCGGTGCCCATGGCGCCCGTCGCGTTGCCCTCCCGATCGTAGCTCAGGCCGTAGAACTCGCCGGCCTCCTCGAAGGTCCCGTCGCCGTTGTTGTGGAAGAAGAAGTTCCGCACGGTGTCGTTGGCGACGAACAGGTCCAACAGGCCGTCGCGGTCGACGTCGACCGCGGTCGCCCCCAGGGCCTTGCCCGTCGGCAAGCCCGTCGCCGGGTTGTCGATGCGGACGCCGGCCTCGGCGGAGACGTCGGTGAACGACCCGTCGCCCTCGTTCCGGTACAGGACCGGCCAGGTCCCCTCGTAGTTCTGGGGCGGTCCGTAGGCGCGCCCGACGCCGGTGAGGCGGTAGTCGACCTCGAAGTCGATCTCCTTCGACCACTGGACATAGTTGCCCACGAACAGATCGAGGTCGCCGTCGGAGTCGTAGTCGAAGAAGACCGCCGCCGTGGACCAGGCGTCCTCTTCGCCGGCGACACCCGCCTCGGCCGTGGCCTCGACGAAGCCGTCCGGCCGGTTCAGGAACAGACGGTTCGGCCCCACCGCGGTGAAGAACAGGTCGGTACGACCGTCGCCGTCCACGTCGCCGGCCGCCACGCCCTGACCGTAGAACGGGACGTCCAGGCCCACCGCCCGCGTCACGTCCTCGAAAGTGCCCGTGCCGTCGTTGCGGTAGAGGGCCATGACCGGGGTCGTGGCGGGAGGGGCGGCATGGGGCCAGCTCGCACCGTTCACGAGCAGGAGGTCCGAGTCGCCGTCCAGGTCGTAGTCGAAGAAGGCGGCGCCGCCACCCATGGTCTCGGGCAGCAGCTTGTCGCCGTAGGCCCCGTTGTAGTGGACGAAGCGGATCCCCGCCTCTTCGGCGATCTCCGTGAACGGGACCGCGGGCGCCTGGGCTCGATCGACGGCGGTCGGCGCTGCCGTCTGGATGCTGACCTCGGGCCCGTCGGGCTCGGGACGGCCCATCCACCAGACGACCGCGGTGACTCCGAGAGCGACGACGACGATCACCGCCAGCGACCAGCGAAAGGCCACGCCGATGATCGTGTCGTCCTCGGGAACCAGCTCCTCTTCCGGGATCTCGTCGACGAGCTCCTCGTCGCGCGGCTCTCTGTCGTCGCTCAACTGTCGTCTCCCACAATCGATCCTTCCGCGCCGGGCGGCGGGAGGACGGTGCGATGGATCGCCTTTTCCGTCGTCGGAATCGCCGCCACGTCGAGCTCGTCACGGCCGGGCGACGGTACCAGCTCGTACGGGGCCGCACGCCGGCTCTCCGCCTCGTCCGCCTCGTAGGCGCCGGGCCTGCGCAGATCGTAGATCACGATCGCGTCCGCCGCGTGGTCCGCCGCCGGGTTGGCGGCCCGGGCCGCCTGGATCGCGCGGTCGCGGGAGTTGTCGTCCGGCTTGTACTTCTGGTGGGCAACCGCGTGCTCCGCCGCACGCTCGTCCTCGCCCAGTCGGCGCAGGATCAGGCTCAGGTTGTAGTGGGCCTCCGCGTTCTCCGGGTCCAGCTCCAGGGATCGCTCGAACACCGCGACGGCTTCGCCGAGCAGCTCGTCGCGACGGGCCTTGCGGGCGTCGCCCCGCTCCCCCTTGGCGCGCTCGAACAGCACCTCGCCGAGCTCGTTCAGCAGGTTGTAGTCCTGACTGAAGTCGAAGCCCCGGCGGCGGAGCTCGGCGTCGTCGGCCTCCACGATTCCGCGGAAGTTGGCGATCGCCTCGTCCAGGTAGCCGTTCTGCTTGTTGACCAGGCCCGTGAACCAGGCCACCGACCAGGTCGGCGCCGGCGGGTCGAACGCGGCGGCGCGGCCCAGGGCCTCGATCGCCAGGTCCTGCACCGTCCCCTGGGCCAGGTAGACGCGGGCGAGATTGAGCGGACCGTCGGGGCGCCCCAGCGCCTCGACACGACGGAAGGCCTCCTCGGCCTGGCGCAGCTCGCCCTTGCTCTTCCCGCCCTTGCGCAGCAGGCCGATGCCGTAGTCGTTCCAACGCTGCCAGGGCTCGATCTCCCGGGTCTGGGGATCGACCTCCCCGGCCCCCCCCACCGGCAACACCACCCGGTCCTCCGCCAGCGTCAGGATCGGCAGCTCGTTGAGGTACTCCTGGCCGAACACGTAGCGCATGTAGGTCGTGTCGAACTTGCGGTACTGGAGCCGCGCCTCCACCGTGACCGGACCCTTCACCCCGGGCGGAACCTCGAGGCGATAGTGGACGGAGTCGGCGGCCCCCGGCGGAATCTGGTGGTTGTAGAGAGGGACGAAGATGTCCTCGGCGTTGCGCCGGTCGACCCGGTGGCCCTCGCGATCCAGCATGTAGACGTTGATGAAGTGGGACCAGGGATCGACCCGGTTCTCCGCGTCCATACCGCCGCTGCGACCGATTACCCGCCCGTCCGCCGTCACCCGGAGGTCGAGCCAGACCTGGTTCGAGTCGGCCGTCCCCTGGGTGAAGGGGTGCCCCATCTTCAGGGTCCGGACGACCGTCTCGAGGAGGTAGGTCCCGCCGGGCTCGAGCCGGGGCAGCTCCGGCCGGATCGGCGCGACCAGCTCACCGTCGACCTCCCCGCCGAGTCGCACCCCGAAGATGTCGACCCGCATCACGCCCTCGTTGAAGGCCCGGTGCTCCTCGGCGACCCATTCCGGGAGGTCGAGCATGTCCGGGATCGCCGTGTTGGCGGAGGGGAAGAGGTGGTCGTGGATCTCCAGGCCCGGCTCGCCGTCCAGATCGCGCGCGGCGAACTGCTCCGAGGGTCGCGCCTTCATGTGGCAGCCGTTGCAGTTGGGCTCGGCCTTCGGCGGGTAGTAGAAGCTCTGGATGCCGTGGCCGGAGACGCCGCTCAGGTGGTAGGTGTCGTAGTGGTTCTGGCCGCGCAGCCACTTGTACCCGTTGAGCTCCTCCGGCAGGTGCACCTTGTGGCAACCGCCGCAGAACTCGGGCGTCGTGTGGAGCGGCTTCAGGAAGGTCTTCTTGTGGAACTCGGGCTTGGCCTTGACCAGCTGGCGGTTGACCCAGGAGAGGAGCCGGTTGTCGCTGAAGGCGAACGGGTAGTGGATGGGCTCCTCGAGCGTGTAGTCCGAGTTCCCGCGCACGCTGTTGACGTTCGTGATCGAGTGGCAGACCGTGCACGTGATGCCGGCGTGGGCCGTCGGGTCGTCGACGTCGTCGAACTGCGGGTCGTCGAAGCGCCCGCTGAAGAACGGGACCGGGTCGTGACAACCGGCGCAGAAGCGCGCCGCCTGGACGTCTCCGTCGCGATCGAACGCCACCTTCCGGGTCGCGCGGACGGAGAAGAGGTAGGCCGGGTTGTTGAACGAGGCGAACCGGTGAACGCTCCCGGACCAGTCCCGGTGGCTGTCCTCGTGGCACTCCGCGCAGTAGGCCTCGTTGGAGAGGACCCGGGCCGGGATGAAATCGCCGGTGGAGGTGCGGGCCAGGGAGGGGAAGAAGTACTGCTCACCCGAGGCGGGGCCCTCGACGTCCCAGCGCCGTGGGTCCTGCGACTGCCAGACCACCATCACCACGGCGAAGCCCAGCGCCACCGCCGCCCAGCGCATTCCGACGCGCCACTGGATCCTCCGGCCGGCCAGGCGATGGAGCACGAAGAGCCACGCCGCCACGAGCGGCGTCACGACGTGCGCCCAGTAGGCCACGCCGCGCACCGCCGGATCCTTGACGACGATGACGCCTTCGAGCCGGGTCAGGACGATGCCGCTCCCCAGGAGCACCAGGGCCACGGCGAACAGCCCGTAACCCACCGCCACCGCGCGCCGGTTGGGCATGTTCCAGGTGTTGCGGATGTGGGCGATGCCGTAGACGATGACCGGCACCACGATCACGGCTCCGAGCAGCAGGTGCACCAGGAACATGTTCATGTAGAACCAGTTCTGGTACGTCTGACCCGTCCACCACTCGAGGACCGAGACGCCGACGAGGTAGGAGGCGTTGATCGTCAGGAGCGCAAAGAGGCCCAGGACGAGGAACAGCACCTTCTTGAGGCGCGGCCCCACGGCCGGCACGTAGCGCTTGCGACGGGCGGTCGGCTTCGAGCTGGGCGGTTCGCTCACGGTATTCATCCCCCTCCGGGCCAGATCCGGACGGGCCATGCTACACCGCGACAACCTGTCAGGAACGTGAAGACCGCAGGGGCCGGGACGACCCGCGGGGCGAGACTGTCAGGAAGGTGGGGAAGAGGAAGAAAAGGAATCCCTCCCCGAAAGGACGACGTTCGCGCCTCCCGATTTTTCCGCCGATACCTTTGTTCGAGAAGGGACTCCGGTTATGTAGTTGCCTGAACGCCAAAAAGTCTGACAGGGAACCGGAATTTTCTTTGCGGGTGGCTCGAGCGGCTCCCCTCCTCACTCGATCTCGATGAGAGGCGGGTCGGACCGCAGCCAGCTCCGGCCCGGCGGCTGGTGGGAGCGGCGGAAGAGCTCCAGCCGGGCACCGGGGCGTTCCCGGTCGAGACGGCGGCCCGTCCTCGGTTCGATCCAGCGCTCGACGACCCGAGCCGGCCGCGCCGGCGGCCTGCCGGGACGGACCGCGATCACCCGCTCCATGAAGCGCAGCCAGATCGGCCCCGCGGCCGAGCGACCGCCGAGCCCGAGGGAGGAGCCGTCGTCGAGCCCGACCCACACCACCGCGACGACGCTGCCGGCTCCGCCGGCGAGCCAGGCGTCCCGGCGATCGGACGAGGTGCCCGTCTTGCCGAAGACCCCCGACCGGGCCAGGGCTCCGGAGGTCGAGAGACCTTCGGTGAGGGCCTGCCGCATCAGGTCCCGCACCAGGTAGGCCGCCGCGGAGCCGCTCACCTTCGTCGGCTCCGGCCGGCCACGATCGATCGTGCCCCCCGCGGGTCGCCCCAGCAGACGCCAGGCCCGGGGAGCGTGACGTCGCCCGAGATCCACGAACGACGTGTAGGCCGAAGCCAGGGCCAGCGGCGTCGTCTCGACCGACCCCAGGACGAAGGACGGCGGAGGCTCCGGCGGGAGCTCGAGTCCCGCCTGCCGCAGACGGTGGGCCGTCTCGGTCCAACCGCACCAGCGGGCGACCCGCACGAACGGTACGTTGCGCGACTCCACCAGAGCGCGGCGCAGGTCGACGACACCCGCGAAGTCGCCTCCCGGGTTCGTCGGCCGCCAGGCGCCCGCCGGCAGGTCGACGGCCACCGGCCGGTCCGCGACCCGCGTGGCCGGATGCAGTGGCTCGCGGGCGCCACAGTGTTGGAACGCCTCGAGGAGCACCAGGGGCTTGAGGCTGGAACCGGGCTGGCGACGCGACCCCGCCACCCGCTCGAGGCTGTCGCTCCCGGGGTCGCCCCCCACCCAGGCCAGGACCGAGCCGTCGCGGCCGTCCAGGGCCACGAGCGCCGCCGACAGGGGCTGCCGGCGCAGAGCCGGGCGGCGAGCCCGCAGCTCGTCGAGCCCCTCCGCCACGGCCGTCTCCGCCAGGGTCTGGAGCCACGGATCGAGGAGCGTCTCGACCACGACGCCCCGGCCGTCGGCGAGCCGCCGCGGCGCCTCGGCCGCGACCCGGTCCTCGAGCCACGAGAGGAACCGGGGCGCGTGGGGCGGCGTGGGGCTCGACGCCTCCAGGCGACCGAGCCCCAGGCGGCGCGCGGCGACGACCTCCGCGCCGCTCGCCCAGCCCAACTCCTGCAGGCGACCGAGAACCCAGCGCTGCCGCTCGAGGGCTGCCTCCGGATGGTCGAGCGGCGAGAGCCGGTTGGGCCCCTGGACCATGGCCGCCATCACCGCCGCCTCTCCCAAGGTCAGCTCGGCGGCGCCCCGCGAGTAGTAGACCCGGGCCGCCGTCTCCAGGCCGTGAACGGCGAGACCCTCGACATGACCGTAGTAGACGGAGTCGAGGTACGCCTCGAGGATCTCCTCCTTCTCGTGCTCGGCCTCGAGGGCCAGCGCCCGGAGCGCCTCCGAGACCTTGCGGCCCATCGTCCGCCGCGGCGAGAGGTCCCGCGTCTTGATCAGCTGCTGGGTGATGGTGCTGCCGCCCTGGACGACCCTGCCGGCCCGGGCGTTGGCCAGGGCCGCCCGGGCCAGCCCGCGGGCGTCGAGCCCGACGTGGTCGAAGAAGCGGGAGTCCTCGGCGGCCAGGAGGGGCCGCCAAACCCGCTCGGGGAGGAGGTCCAGGCGGGTCGGGCGGGAGAGCGCCCGGTCCCGGGCCAGCGACTCCGACAACAGCAGCGGCTCCAGCTCGATGACCCGCCGCTCCCTCGAGGGACCCCGGATCGAGGAGATCCTGCCCTCGGCACCGAGGTCGAGCCGCCACAGGCCCTCGGGGCGATCATCACCGGCCGAGCGGAACGGCCGCCGGTAGAGCCAGAAGACCTCCCGCCCCCAGAAGTACTGGCCCGGAGCGTCCGGGCGCCGGTGCACCCGGCGGTAGCCGAGCTGATCCAGACGCTCCGGGAGGCCCCGGCCCACCGCGTCGTCGCCGACCTCGAACCTCACGGCCGCGGAGACCACACGCACCTCGTTCCGGCCCAGCTCGTCCACGAGCGCCGCGGGCGCCGGGGCCGCCCCCGCGGCCACCACCAGGATGAGGGTCGCCACCCCGCGCCGGAGGGACCCTGCGCCACGGGTCGTCGCGGCGGGCCCGCCGCGGCCGGACACCCCCGGGAGAGCTCCACGCGTGCGTCTCCGTCCCATTGTCATCCGCGGTTCATACCACTTCTTGCGATAATCGGCTTCTTTCGACCACCAGAGGATTTCCCAGCCGAGCCCCGGCTTCGGCCCACAATCTCGAAGGAGTCCAGCATGCTCCGGTTCCCCGGCAAGCTCCCCCTCGTCGCGGCCCTGCCGGCCGCCATTCTCGCCGTCACCGTCCTCGCCGTCACCGGTACGTCGGCCGCCTACGCGCAGGCGCTGGACTGCAACTCCATCGACTTCGAGGCCTTCGCCCAGGGCGAGGTGATCGGCACGGTCGCCGGAGTCCCGGCCGTCGACTTCGCTTCCGGCTGGGTCGCGGCGGTCGACAGCGACGCCGGCGGCACGGCACCGATCGCCAACGAACCGTCGGCGGACACGGCGACCCAGATTCCGCCGAGCGCCATCATCGACTTCGACGTGTCGATCCGTTCGGTCGAGGTCTGGTACAGCGCGCGGCTGGAGGCGATCCCGGTGACCGTGCAGGCCTGGGACGGCCCGGGGGCGACCGGCACCGTCGTCGCCAGCACCACCCTCGAGACGATCGGTTGGGCCGGCAGCGGCGCCGACTGCACGGGGGACCCGACCGGCGGCTACTGCCTCTGGGACCTCGGCGGCATCGACCTGGCCGAGGACACGATCGCGAGCCTGAGCTTCACCCCGGACACCCCGGGGGTCTTCGGCGTCTTCTTCGACGACATGACGTTCTGCACCGGGGGCGGCGGCGCCGGCGAGCCGGGCTTCACCAACACCACCCTGGAGGCCGGCGTCGACGTGGTTCACGGCTTCGTCGAAGGCCACCAGGAGATGATGCCGAAGATCATCAACGGCGGTGTCGCCGCCGGCGACTACGACCGTGACGGCTGGCTCGATCTCTACATCGTGCGCGGCAACGTCGGGCCGACGATGCTGTTCCGCAACCAGGGGGACGGCACCTTCGTCGACGAGGCAGCGGCCGCGGGCGTCCAGATCTCCAACCCCGAGGGCTTCGAAGCGGGTCCGACCTTCGCGGACGTGGACGGCGACGGCTGGCTCGACCTCCTGGTGGGCGGCGTCCTGGGGACGGAGCCGAGGCTCTTCGTCAACCAAGGGGACGGCACCTTCGTCGAGACCACCGACACCGCGGGCCTCCTGACCGGCCGCGAGAACACCTTCTCCTCGACGTTCGGCGACTACGACAAGGACGGCGACCTGGACCTCTTCCTCGCCCACTGGACCATGGCCGACGACTGCGCTGCCGGTGAGTGCGGCGCGCACCTCTGGGCCAACGACGGTAGCGGCGTCTTCTCCGAGATCGACCTCGAGAGCATGGTCCCGGGCTTCAACAACGTCGACTTCACCTTCGCCCCCAACTGGGCCGATGTCGACAACGACGGCTGGCTGGACCTGATCGTCGCCTCGGACTTCAACACCAGCCGCGTGATGATCAACCAGGGCGACGGCACCTTCGCCGACACCACCGACGAGGGCGTCATCACCGACGACAACGGCATGGGCGCCGCCGTCGGCGACTACGACAACGACGGGGACCTCGACTGGTACGTCAGCTCCATCTACAACACCCTGTCGGGCAAGACCGGGAACCGCCTCTACGGCAACCTCGGCGACGGCACCTTCGAGGACGTCACCGAGACCTCGGGTGTCCGCGAGGGATTCTGGGGCTGGGGCGCCTGCTTCGCGGACTTCGACAACGACGGCTGGCTCGACCTGATGCACGTCAACGGGTGGCCGTTCGGCGGCAACGAGGAGTCCGACTTCGACGTCGATCCGGCTCGCTTGTTCATCTCCAACGGCGACGGGACGTTCACCGAGTCCTCCGCCGCTTGGGGCTTCGACGAGAATCGCATGGGCCGGGGCGTGTCGTGCCTCGACTACGACCGGGACGGCGATATCGACATCTTCATCTCCAACAACGACGCCACGACCTCCCTGTGGCGCAATGACGTCGGCGCCGACAACGGCTCCTGGCTCAACGTCACCCTGGCGGCCCAGGGCGGCAACGCTCTGGGCGTGGGCGGGCGGGTCTACGCGACCGCCGGCGGTACGACCCAGATGCGAGAGCTGCGGGCCGGCAGCAACTTCGAGTCGCAGGATCCGATCGAGGCCCACTTCGGCCTCGGGGCGTCCACGTCCGTCGACGAGCTCGCCGTGATCTGGCCCGACGACGTCGTCAGCACCCACGCCGGGATCGACGCCGACCGGGCCATCGAGGTCGAGGAGATCTTCGGCGACGCCAGCGAGCAGGTCCTGACCGGCGGGGTCCAACAGTACGCCCATGCGGGATGCGACGTCTGCCAGATCGAGGGCACGATGAGCGCCACGACCCGGGGCATGGGGATCCCGACCCGGGTGGCGTTGATCCACTGGGTCGTCGACCCGGGGACCTGGGCCGGCGCCGTGCTCGACATCGACAACGACCGGGTGGTCTTCTGGCAGCGGGAGGGTGGGGTGACTGCGCAGCTCGTGACCGCGCCGGCCGCGCTGTCCGAGGGCGTCGCCTACGACCTCAAGGTGGCCTTCGACGGCACGGACTTCACCGTCTGGCTCGACGGTGTCGAGCTCCTGACCACTCCCGACGCGGCGGCCCAGGCGCCCTCCGGCACCTCGGCAATCTTCCCGCGCAACGCGGACGTGACCGTGAGCAACCTGGCCGTGACGGCGGTGAACGACCGCTGACCCCCGGTCAGGGGATGTAGCCGAGGGCCCGCAGGCTCTCCTCGATCTCGGGATCGAGGAGGGCCTCGTCGGCCGCCAGCGCGCCGGTCGTGTCCAGCAGCCGCTCGCTGGCCAGCGTGTCCAACCAGCCACCGAGAACCGGCCGCTCGCGGACCAGGTTGTTGCGCTCGCAGGGATCCTCCCGCCAGCGGTAGAGCTCCCGAAGGCCGGCGTCCGGCCCCTCCAGCGCCCGCACGTACTTCCACTCGCCCTCGATGACGGCGACGCGGACGGTCTCGCGCTGGCTGCGCCGCACCTGATCGAGCTCGAGGTAGAGGAAGACCGGGCGCTCCGGCTGCGGACCGCCCTCTTCGTCCCGCAGCCAGGGCATGAGGTCGTCGCCGTCGAGCCCCGCCGGCACCGGCAGGCCGAGATAGGAGAGGAGCGTCGGCACAACGTCGACCTGTTGCACGGTGGGCTCGACCCGACGCCCCTGGGCCACCCCCGGGAAACGGATGACCAGCGGCACCCTCACCGACTCCGCGTTGAGCGTCCGCCCGTGGGTCCAGCCGCCCCGATCGTAGAACTCCTCGCCGTGGTCGGAGACGAACACCACGACCGTGTCCCGATCGAGACCGCGGTCCCGCAGCTCCTGCAGCAGCAGGCCGAAGTAGTGGTCGTTGGCCGCGATCTCCCCGTCGTAGAGAGCCAACAGCCGCTCGATCACCTGGGGCGTGACCTCGACTCTGCCCAGCCGCAGGTCGCGCAGGATCTCGTGGGAGCGGTGTGCGAAGCGGGCCGGCACCTCGGGGGCGAAGCGCTCGCGAAACTCCTGCGCCGGCTTGTAGGGGTCGTGGGGGTCGATCGCGTGGACGTACAGGAAGAACGGGCGCGGATCGTCCTCCAGCTCGTCGAGCCAGTCCTCCAGCGCCTCGTTGACCCGGTGCGAGTCGTTCCGCTTGCCCAGGAAACGGAAGTCGTCGAAGCCCTGGCCGAAACCGAAGGTGCGGGCGACGTTCGGGTTGCCCACGACCGCCAGCGTGCGGTAGCCGGCCTCGCCCAGGAGCTCCGCCAGGGTCACCGCGTCCTCCGACAGGGAGTCGCGGCGCCGGTTCGCCCCGTGGCGTCGCGGCCACAGGCCGGTGAGCAGCGAGGCGGTCGAGGCGCGGGTCCAGGAGGACTGGGCCACGGCGTTCTCGAACACCGTGCCCTCGGCGGCCAGAGCGTCGAGGTACGGCGTGACGGGACGCGGCGAGCCGTAGGGACCGACCTTGTCGGCACGCAGGGTGTCCACGAGATAGATCAGGACGTTGGCGGGCTGCCGGCCCGGCGTCGGGGGGGTCGTCGCGACGGCCGGCGCGGCCGCCACGGACGGCGACGGCTCCGCGGGCTGCCAGACCACGGGCGAGAGGTGCGCTCCACCACGACCCGGGCCCGCCCCGTCGCCGGCAACCCCGTCCCCGGCCGCCGCCCCGGCACCCAGGGCTCGGATCCCGAGCCGCAACACCGTCGGCTCCCGGGTCAGCACCACGCCGGAGGGCAGCTCTCCCGGCGGAGCGGAGGCGAGGACCTCGGCGGCGCCCCCGTCGGTCTCGACGACCACCTCGACCCGGCCCCCGGCCCCGCCTCGCCACTCGGCATCGCCGAACCGCAGCTCGCTTTCCGCCGACACATCCAGGTACCAGTCGAGCTGGGACCCGGCCGGCAGATACAGCCCGCCCGCGGGATCCGCCGCCGGGGACGCCGCGGCCGGCCGGGCGTCGGCGAAGCCGATCCGCCGCCAGTGGACCGCCAGCTTCCGGCGGTCGCCGGAGAGACCCAGGCTCTTCGGCGACCGGCTCCAAGCGTAGTGGAACACGAGATCGTTGGGGCCATCGAGGAGCGTCGCCGCCGGCAGTCGCACGGTGTAGGTCTCGAGCCGGTCGTCCAGGTCGATCCGCCCGACCTCGGTGCCATTGATCTCGACCCCGACGGACTGCTCCGGCGCGCCGTCGTGGGTGAAGGGGCGCAGCTCCAGGGCCAGGTCCAGGTCTCGGACCGCCAGGAGATCGAAGCGCACGGCGGAGCTCTCTCCCAGGCCCCAGGCGCCGCCGAATCCGCCGCGCAGATGGCCGCGCGCCGCGGGGCGACCCGGGATGATGGCGGTCACCTCGCGCCGCTCCAGCGCGAGGGGGAGCCTCGCCGAGAGATCCAGGGTGGGACGGAGGTCGGGTTCCGCTCCGCCGCCGCAACCCCAGGAGACGATGAGGCAGGCCAGCAGGGTCGCGGAGGCGGAGCGCAGGGCGGCAGATCTCATGGGCACAGGATGATAGCGACCGCCGCTGTGCCGTGCGACGAGCCCGTGGACTGGCGCCGCCGGCACGGGACGATAGGATGAGCGCCGTGCCTCTCGGGCCCGACAGCAACTCCGACCGGATCGTCGAGCGCTTCCGGAGTGCCCGGCGCGACGAGACCCTGGCCGTCCTCGAGGGCCTCCACGCCCTGAAGCACGCCCTGCGCTTCGGCGCGCGCATCCAGCTGGCGGTGGCTCTCGACCCGGCCGAGGTCCTGGCCCTGGCCCGGCGTCTGGCTCCGGAGGTCGTCGCGCGACTGGCCGTACTCCTGCAGGAGATCTCCGCGGATCGGTTCGCGGATCTCGCCCCACGGCCGCCGGCCACCGGTGTCATCGCGATCGCCGACAGGCCTCGGGTCGAGCTGGGGGTGGTGCTGCAGGCGCCCGGGCCCGAACCGATCGTCTTCCTGGAGGGCGCCACTCACCTCGGAAACCTGGGCGCCGCAGTGCGGATCTCCGCGGCGAGCGGAGCCGCAGGGCTCCTCGCCTCGGGGATCCACGATCCGTGGCAGCCGGAGGCCCTCCGCGGCTCGGCCGGCCTGCACTTCGCGGTGCCGGTGCTGCGCGTCCCGGAGCTGCCCGACCCGAGCGGACGACCGCTGATCGTCCTGCACCCCGAGGGCGAGCCGCTGGAACCGAGGAGCCTGCCACCCCGCGCGCTGCTGGCGTTCGGCGGCGAGCGCTCGGGCCTCCGGCCGTCGACCCTGGCGCGGGCCGACCGGGTCTTGCGCCTCCCGATGCGACCCGGCATCTCGAGCCTCAACCTGGCGACGGCCGTGGCCGCGACCCTCTACCGCGGCCTGGCATCGCTCCCCTGACCCGCATCCGCGGCCGTCGCCGCGATAGCATCCGCCGCATGAGCGAACCCCGCGAGCCGGCCGCCCCCGTGCCCCAGGGAGCCCGGCCTGAACCGCCCGCCCTGGAGGGCAATCACAGCAAGGTCATCCGCCGCGCCGAGGGCTTCCAGTGGACGGGGGTGCCTCTGGAGGCGTACAAGGCGACGACCGAGACCTGGCGGGGGATCAGCCGCCGCGAGCTGGTCGGCAAGCGGGGAGAGTCCGCCGACTTCCACGTCCGGTACTTCGAGATCGAGCCCGGAGGCTTCAGCACACTCGAGAAGCATCGCCACGAGCACGTCGTGATCCCGCTTCGAGGCACCGGAGAGGCGCGAATGGGCTGCTACCTGTTCCACGTCTCCGTCGGTGACGTGGTCTACGTGGCGCCCGAGGACCCGCATCAGTTTCTCTGCCCGGAGGGGGCCGAGGAGCCGTTCGGCTTCCTCTGTATCGTCTCGGCCCATCGGGACGCTCCCCGCGAAGTGGACGGCCTGGGTGCGTGCTTCATCTGCGAGTGAGGACCACTCCAGGAACGTCCCGCATGTCCCTGTCGTCAGCGGCCCGCTGTCCTAGCCTGACCTTCTCACCCACTGTCTACTACGAGACCGTATGTACCTGAATCTGCGGCGTTACGCTCCCGTCGGGCTCCTCGACGTACAAACAGTACGACTGCGTCGCCCTCGGTCGCAAGCCTTGCATCTCCAGGCACCTACGGCCTCTCGCAACGACACCCGGTGAGAAGGGCAGGCTAGGATCCCCCCAGGGATGCGGAGCTGGATTCGCCGCCGGCACCCGAACACGCACCGGTGCCGGGACACGGCGGGCGGCATCCCGGGAGAGAGAGCCATGAGAGCTGAGACGAAGCGCACCGCCGGTCGGAGCCATGGGCTGCGCTGCACGATGGCCGCGCTGCTGGTCTGCGGCCTGTTGGCGGCCACGGCGGCCGCACCCCCGGCCGCGGAGGCCGCCTTCGACCCCGTGCGACCCGAGCTGTTCCCGGTGCCGGCGGGCTTCGAACCCAACGTGTCTTTCTGGGTCGACGTCTTCAGCCGCTGGGACTCGAGCCGGGTGGTTCTCCACGACGAGCTCTACCTGCACGTCGTCTACACCATCCTGGACTTCTCGGAGCTCGAGGCGTCCGTGCCGCCGTCCGTCAGCCTGCGACGTCAGAAGTTGCGGGAGATCGAGGCTGCAGAGCGACGCATCAGCGCGGTGCTGCTGGACCTGGCGGCTGGGCGCGTGCCCGCGGACGCCACCGAGGGACGAAGGGTCGAGGCGCTGTTCGCCTCGGTCCCCGGCGGACCGGAGAAGTACCGGGCCGCCGCCGGACGGTTGCGCACGCAGACGGGTCTCGCCGACGTGTTTCGCGGAGCCCTCGCGCGCGCCGACCGGTACCTGCCGGCGATGGAGGGCATCTTCCGCGAGGCCGGGCTGCCCCCGGAGCTGACGCGCATGGTGTTCGTCGAGTCCATGTTCCAGGAGGGCGCCCGCTCCAAGGTCGGGGCCGGCGGCATGTGGCAGATCATGCCCGCCAACGCCCGCCGCTACCTGGAGGTCGGCCTGGAGATGGACGAGCGCTACGACCCCCTGCGGGCCACCGTGGCGGCGTCGAGCCTGCTGGCGGAGAACCACGACGCCGTGGGCAACTGGCCGCTGGCGATCACCGCCTACAACTCGGGGAAGAACGGCATGCTCCGCGCCGTCGCGACCCTGGGGACCCGGGATCCCTCCATCGTCCTCTCGCGCCACCGATCCAGGTCGTTCGGTTTCGCCTCGAGGAACTTCTACACCGAGTTCCTGGCCGCGGCCGCCGTCTACCGGGATCGCGACCGCCTCTTCCCCGACGCCGAGCGCGGCGAGCCCCTGAGCTTCGACGAGCTCGTGGTCGGGGAGTACGTCTCCGCCCGGGAGCTGGCTCGCCGCACCGGCACGGACCTCGACCGTCTCGCCGAGCTCAACCCCGCGGTCAACGACGAGATCTGGAACGGCGACCTGTACTTCCCGCGGAGCCGCACGCTCCGCGTCCCGGCGGGCTCCGGCGACGCCTTCCGCGCCGCCTACGCCGCGCTCCCCGGCGAGTACCGATCCGACCACCAGACCGGCCTGCGTTACCGGGTGCGCCGAGGGGACACGTTGAGCTCCATCGCCCACCGCTTCGGCACCTCCGTCTCCAACATCCAGCGCGCCAACGCGCTCTCGAGCGCCCACTTCATCCGCGAGGGCCAGGTCCTGCTCGTCGGCACCAAGACGGTGCTGGGAACCGGCGACGGCGGTCTCCACGTGGTGTCCCGAGGGGAGACGCTGACGCGGATCGCCCGGCGCTACGGGTCGTGCGTCGCGGCGATCCAGCGCGCCAACGGGATCTCCGACACCGACCGGATCTACCCGGGCCAGAGGTTGGCGATCCCGGCGGACCGCGCGGCCTGCTGAGGGGCGCGGGGCGCGGGGGCGAGGAGGGCCTGGGGCGGCTGACACCCCCCCTGTGCTAGCGTCTTTCCCCCGATGTCCTCCCACCGCCCCAACCCCGCCCTTCCCGCCCTGGCCGCCCTGCTGGCCTTGGCCCTCGCCTCGCCGGCGTTGGCCGACCCGCATCTCTCGATCCGGCCGGCCTCCGAGATCCCCGTCGAGCTGCTCCGGCCCGCGGCCGGCGAGGTGCTGGAGGCGGGACGCGAGGCCACGGTGGCTTGGCGGACGACCCGCGATCTGGCGGCGGAGGGGATCGAGGAGTGGGAGGCGTTCCTGTCCTTCGACGGGGGGCGCCGCTGGCCGGTGAGGATCACGCCCCACCTCGACATCGAGCTGTCGAGCTTCCGCTTCGTCGTGCCGCCGGTCGCGTCGGGCCGGGCGCGGCTCATGCTGCGCTTCGGCGACGAGGAGAGCGAGGTCGGCTACGTCCTGCCGCTCGAGCTCCGGACCGTCGTCCCGGCGACTGCCTGGGCGCCGGCCCCGGCGCCCTCCTGGCGGCGCGGGGAACGGGCGCGGGCCGACGCCCCGGGCGTGGTGCTGTGGGTGGAGGGCCGTCGGGACGGGCGGGATCTCGAGACCCGGGCGGCGATCTGGTCGCCCCCCGGCCTGAGGGCCCTGCGCACCCCCGGAGTGGGTCTCCGGCCGCTGCTGGCGCCGCCCGAAAGCCGGACGGTGGCACGGATGGACGCCGGAGACCGGTCGCTGGACACGGCGCCGCCGGACCCCGGCGAGGCCCCGGCCCCGGCGGGCCTGCCACGGGCGTTGCCCCTGTTGCTCCTGCTGGTTCGTCGCAACGAGTGATCCGGAGCGGCCTCGAGCCGTTCCAACTCCCTCGTCAGCCCGCCGCCGAACCGGGACGACCGAGCCTGTCTCGACCATCGTCCCCACCCTCCCCATCCGGGTCCACCCGGAAGGAGACGGCAGCGGTCTTCGAGCCTCGGATCGCGTCAGCGCGGCCGGGGCCTGCCCGACCCAGCCGACTGGAGACAACATGTCCGACAAGAGCCTGATTCTCGTTCTCGCGGGAGCGCTCATCGCGCTTCCCGCCCTGGCGACCGTGGAAGGCACGGTGGTCACCCCCGGCAACACGCCCGTGGAGGGCGCCCGCGTCGAGCTGCTCGACGGCGGCGGCTTCCGCAACACCGATGCCCGGGGTACGTTCCGGTTCGAGGAGGTCGACGCGCCCACGCGGATCCGCGTGGTCCACCCGCGGTTTCAACCCCTCGAGACCGACTGTTGCGCCGAGGGGGCGCCACCCCTCACCCTGATCCCGAAGCAGGAGGTCTTCGAGGAGATCGTGGTCACCGCCAACCGCGAGGGCAGCACCGGCGTGCAGCCCGTCTCCGTGGCCACCAGCTCGGTCTCGGCCCTGGACCGCCCGGCCCCGGTCTCCTCCGTCGCCGAGCTCGCCGAGGGCGCCCCGGGAGTCGCCGAGAGCGGCCAGGGGGGGCTGTTCCAGGCCTACTCCATCCGCGGCACCGGCGGCCAGCGCGTGCTCACCCTGGTGGCGGGCACCCGCATCCTGACCGAGCGCCGTGCCGGCGCCACGGCCTCGTTCATCGACCCGCTGCTGCTGGGCTCTCTCAACGTGGTGCGCGGGCCCTACTCCTCGTACTACGGCTCCGGCGCCCTGGGCGGCGTCATCGAGGCGCTGCCGCGGCGCTTCGACGAGACCACCGTGGACCTGGGCTGGCAGAGCGAGGGCGACGCCAACCACCAGATGGTGGGCTTCGCGGTGGGCGGCTGGTCCGTGGGTCTCGCCCGCCGGGCACAGAGCTCGCAGGAGACCCCCGACGGCCTCTTCCTGCCCGCCCAGTTCGAGCAGGTCTCGGCGACCCTGGCCCGCATCTGGGAGCTCGACAACGGCCTCGAGCTGGACCTGCTGCTCGCCCCCTCCGTGGGCGACGACATCGGCAAGCCCAACCTGCGCTATCCGCAGCGCATCACGACCTACCCCGAGGAGGAGCACCTGGTGGGCCGGCTCGCGATCCGGCGGCCTGGTGAGTGGCACGTCGACCTCTACGGCCACCCCAACAGCCTGGGCACGGAGAACGTCACCGCCGACGAGCACAGCCGGGTGGTCAACGAGGCGTTCGACTTCGGCTTCAACCTCCAGCGGGAGCTGACGCTGCCGAACGCTTTCGCGGCCCGAGTGGGGCTGGACTACTTCGGACGCCGGGGGGTCGAGGCCACCGAGCGGGTCGTCGACCTGGCGACCGGCGCCACCGACTTCTCCCGGACCCTCGACGGACGCCAGGACGAGCTGGCCGCCTACGGCTCGCTGCGTCGCGCCTTCGGCGGCGTCTCCGTCGAGGCCGGCGGCCGGGTCACCTGGATCGAGCAGGCCAACGCCGGCGCCGAGACGGTGGACGACACCGCCGTCACCGGCTTCCTCGGCCTCACCGTCCCCGTGGGCGCGGGCTTCGAGCTCGCCGCCAACGTGGGCTCCGGCTTCCGCTTCCCCGGCCTCTCCGAGCGCTTCTTCACCGGCTCCACCGGCCGCGGCGAGGTGATCGCCAACCAGGACCTGGACCCGGAGCGCTCGCTCACCACCGACTTCGGCGTGCGGTGGTTCGGCGACCGGCTGTTCGTCGCCGCCTACGTCTTCCGCACCGAGGTGGACGACTACATCGAGCGCATCGACCTCGACACCGGCGTGCGCACCTTCGTCAACCTCACCTCCGGGACGATCGACGGGATCGAGCTCGAGGGCTTCTTCCAGGCCACCGACGAGCTGCGCATCGACTGGACCGCCCAGACCACGGAGGGCGAGGCCGACGACGGCACGCCGCTCGCCGAGTCGCCCGCCGACCGGATCACGGTCAGCGGCGACTGGCGCCGCGACGCCTGGGGCGCTGGGCTCCGCTGGCAGCACCGGTTCGAGAAGGACGACCCGGGCCCGGGCGAGGTCGAGACGGGAGAGGCCGAGATCGTCTCCGCCTCGGTGCGCTACACCCTGCCCAACGGCCTGACCCTGCTGGTCAGCGGTAACAACCTGCTCGACGAGACCTACCTGCCCGCCGCCGACGACCTGGCGGTGCCGGCGCCGCGCCGGAGCGTGGGCTTCGGGGTGCGCTGGGGAGGGTAGGAGCGGGGGCGGTAGAGGACATTTACGGAGCGTTCCTTCACGAGAATCCGGCGCCTCGCAGAGGTCGACCTCCGGGTAGCAGGGCGGGTCCGCCCCCCCCCGGCCCATCTTGCCGTACCGCTTGATACGGTGACCCACATGAAAACGACCGTCGAGATCGCTCCGCTCGGGCTCCTCGACGTACAGACAGTACGACTGCATCGCCCTCGGTCGCAAACCTTGCATCTCCAGGCACCTGCAGCCTCTCGCAACAACAT
>CAJQNK010000302.1 GCA_905479655.1 uncultured bacterium
CCGGGAGGAGCCGCGGAACTCGTTCGTGCCGCGACGGGTCACCAGGTTCACGCTCACGCCGGAGGTCGACTTGGAGACGTCGGAGCCGCCGGTCGAGAATTGCATCTCGGTGAACTGGTCGAAGTCGTAGTAGGTCGGCGAGGAGCCGATGGCCGACATGTCGGTGATCTCGACGCCGTCCACCATGAAGGTGTTCTCGTCGTCGGAGACGCCGGGGCCGCGGAAGACGGCCTGCTGGCCGGACTCGTTGCCGCCCACGTTGATCCGGTCGCTGACCACGCCGGGCGTCTGGGTCAGCACGGACCACGGGTCACGGGCCGTCGGGATCTTCTCGAGCTCGATCTCGGTGATCGTGGCTCCCTGCTGCACCCTGCGCTCGTCCAGCAAAGGGCTCTCGGAGGTCACGGTGATGACCTCCTTGACCGCCGAGCTGAGGGTGATGTTCAGGCTGGTGTTGCGGGCCACCCGGATGCTGACGTTCGGATACTCGACCGTCGAGAAGCCCTGGAGCTCGGCGACGAGCTCGTAGAAGCCGGGGTCGAGGGCCAGGATCCGGAAGCTGCCCTGGACGTCGGTCTGGACGATCTTGGGCGCGCCGATGCCGGTGACCGTGATGGTCACGCCCGGCAGGGCCTCACCCGTGTTGTCGTTGACCGTGCCGTACAGGTTGCCGGTCTCCTCTTGCGCCAGGGCGGCGGGAGCGGCCCCGAGCAGGACGATGGCGAGCAGCGCCAGCGCGCGTCGCCAGTTGGGGATGGTTCTCATGGCACCTCCACTGTTGGGGTTGTTCCTCGCGCCGGAACGTCTCCGGCCGCGTCGACTCGACCCGTCGCCCCCGCTACCGAAGAGGCTCCGACACGCTCCCGGAGACCGGGCGCGCACCGCCTTCGAGTGTTCGGGTCGCGGAGGCTTCGAGCTGTCTGTCGAAAGAGCAAGGAGGTTGCCATCTGCTTGTGCTGAGAGCCGCCAGGGCGGCTCCGCGGCACCCCTCCGAACCGCGGATCCCGGCCCCTCGGCACACCGCGGGATCAGCTCGTCCCCGAACGGTCCCCGGTCGTCCCAGGGGCCGAGTCGCGGTCCGGCGGTGCCGGCGAGAAGAGCCCGCAGGCGGGTCTCGCGGCGCGAATCCAGAATACCGGAGGCGCGGTTCCAGCGGCTTGAATCGGGAGACGGGCCCCTGACCCCCGAAAGACGGCGTCTCACCCGCGCCATCGTCTGCCGGACGGCGGTGCGCGGCACAAGAAAAAGACGCCGGGGGTCGCCCCCCGGCGTCGATGAACGGATCCCTACGGACGGGTCCCTTACCGCCAGTTGAGGCGGACGCCCAGACGGAAGATCCGCGGGCTCAGAGTCTCGTCGAGGAAGTTCGCACGGCTGCCGTTGAGGTCGCCTTCCCGCTGCAGGACGTACGCCTGGTTGAGGGCGTTGAAGACGTCCAGGGAGACGGTGAAGCTCACGTCCTCGCTGGCGTTGAAGTCCTTGTCCACCCGGAAATCGACGGTCAGGATGTCGTCCAGGCGGAAGGAGTCCAGGTTCTGGGAGACCAGGACGTTCGGCGTGGTGCCGTCGGACAGGCTGGGGTCAGCGTAGTACGGGATCGGGTAGCCCTCGCGTCCGAAGACGTTGGCCGCGAGGTTGAAGCCCCACGGCCGGTCGGGGGCCACCTGATACATCCCGTTGACGTTGAACGCCCAGCTCGACTGCAGCCAGACGTCACCCTTGTTGCCCGAGCCGCCCGACTGCACGGCGAAGAGACCGCCGTTCTGATCGGAGCCCAGGTTCTGCGACGCCTCGTCGGTCTGCGTCCCGCTACGCAGCGGGTTGTCGTTGGCCAGGAAGCTCTGGGGGACGCTCCACTGCGCGTCCTCCCACGCGATGTAGCCGCGGAGCATCCAGCGGTTCGCCAGGCGCTTCGTGAAGTTGACGTTGAACCCCTGGTAGTCGATCGTGCGATTGCCGTTGCGCTGCAGGGTCCCGCCCGTGAACTCGAGGCCCGGGTTGAGCGCGAACAGGGGCTCGCTGAAGGCCTGACCGTTGGGTAGCGCGCCGGTGAAGAAGCCGTCCGCCACGAAGTCGCCGCCGGTCTGGAGCCTCGCCGCACCGCCCGGAGACCGGACGAAGCTCGGGAACTCCAGCACGTCCTGGGTCTGACGCCAGGTGTAGTTGGCGCCCACCACGAACTCGGGCATCAGGGCGTGCTCGACCCCGAGGACGATCTCGTCCGTGACCGGCGGCTTCAGGCCGGAGTTGGTCGAGTTCGGGCTCACGATCGAGCTCGGGTTGTTCGGGTCGAAGCCCGTGCCGAACTGGAAGGTGGGCTCTCCGTCGACGTCGACGCCGTCCCACTGGTTGTTGTCGTTCTGGTCGGTGAACGCGAAGTACGAGTACGACGCGCCGAGCGGGTTGACCTGCGACAGGTTCACTGTGGCGAGCTGCTCGGGGAAACGAGCGAGCGAAGCCCGCAGCAGGGTCCTGCGCTCCGCGCCGAGGGCGTAGGTGAGCCCGAGGCGCGGCGAGATGGTCGACCAGTCGAAGCCGCCGCCGTCGTTGCCCGGGAAGTCGATCGCGGGCAGGCAGCCGAGGTCCGCCGGGTCGCAACCCGAGTAGTTCGGCGCGCCACCGGCGCCGTTCTTGCCTTCCTGCAGGTCGTAGCGCAGGCCGGCGTTGATGGTGAACTGACCGAAGGTGATGGTGTCCTGAGCCCAGAACGACGTGTACTCCTGGGAGATCTTGTTGGTGCCCAGGCGGTACAGGAAGAAGAAGTCATCGGGACCCGTCGGGTTGCCGAAGTTCTCGCCCGCGATGTGGACGATGTTCCGCCCCGGCCAGCCGAAGGGGCTCAGCGACTCGAAGTCGCGGAAGCGGCCACCGAACTTGAGCTCGTGATTGGTCGAGGCCCCCGTGTTGAAGAAGTAGGAGCCGTCCGCCTTGATCTCCTCGGCCGGGCGGCTGGAGCTACCCGACACGAAGCCGTTCTTCCAGACGCCGTCGCCGTCCCACACGGTCTCCGGCAGGCTGTCGTCGAAGCCGCCCGCGAGCGAGCGCAGGGCGAAGCCGCCGTCGACCTTGGACCACTGGCCCGTGAGGAACAGGTTCGAGGAGACGATGTGGGTGTCCTCGGCCTTGATCACGGCCGTCGGACCGCGCTGGAGGAAGGTGGTCTCCTGGGCACGGTCGGGACCGGCGCCCCGGCCGAACTTCTGCTTGTCGCCGTTGTTCCACGACGCCTGGGCGGAGTTGTTGGACGCGAGCTGCGCGTTCACCTTGAACGCCGCGTTCTCCAGGATCGTGTCGTCGGAGCCACCGCCGCCGACGGACTGCTTGATGTCGTTCTGGCCCCAGGAGCCCCAGAACCAGAGCTTGTCGCGCAGCACCGGGCCGCCGGCGTTGAAGCCGAAGTCCTCGATGCGGCGGATGGAGTTGGCCACGAACTCGCCCTGACCCGGAGCGAGCTCGGAGTCCGAGATGCTCGAGTTGGACTGCTTGAAGAAGAGGAAGTCCTGGTCGGTGATCATGTACCGGGAGGAGCCGCGGAACTCGTTCGTGCCGCGGCGGGTCACCAGGTTCACGCTCACGCCCGCCGCCGACTTGGTGACGTCGGAGCCGCCGGTGGAGAACTGCATCTCGGTGAACTGGTCGAAGTCGTAGTAGCTCGGCGAGGAGCCGATGGCCGACATGTCGGTGATCTCGACGCCGTCGACGAGGAAGGAGTTCTCCGCGTCGGAGACGCCGGGGCCGGTGAAGACGGCCTGCTGGCCGGACTCGTTGCCGCCCACGTTGATCCGGTCGGACTGCACGCCCGGGGTCTGGGTCAGCACCGACCACGGGTCACGAGCCGTCGGGATCTTCTCGAGCTCGACCTCCGTGATCGTCGAGCCCTGCTGGATCCTGCGCTCGTCCAGGAGCGGGCTCTCGGCGGTGACCGTGATCACCTCCTCGACCGCGCCGCTGAGCGAGATCTGGATGCTCGTGTTGCGCGCGACCCGCACGTTGACGTTCGGGTACTCGACGGTCGAGAAGCCGTCGAGCTCCGCCGTCAACTGGTAGAAGCCGGGGTCCAGGGCGAGGATGCGGAAGTTGCCCTGGATGTCGGTCTGGATGATCTTGGGGGCACCGATGCCGGTGACCGTGACGGTCACGCCCGGCAGGGCCTCGCCCTGACCGTCGGTCACCGTGCCGTAGAGGTTGCCGGTCTCCTCCTGGGCCATGGCGGTGCCCAGGGTGAGGAGCATGAGTGCGACGGCCCACGTCAAGGAGCGTCGCCAGTGGAAGTTGCGGCTCATTTCAGTCTCCTGTGGTTGTTCGGTGGATCTCGGCAGAGGCACGATGCCTCGCGTGCCGGGTTGTGGTCTCTTCGGGTGCGAGAGGGAGCCCCGCGTTCGCGTTGCGGGAGGCTCGCTCGTCTCTTTCCACGATCGGATGGGATGTTTCATCGACCCTCTGGAAGAGCAAGGGGGCTGCCATGGGGCGTCGAGAGGGTGCGATCCGGGGGGTTGGGAGGCCGCATCGACACCGGTGTGGGAGCCCCCCGTGTTCGGTTCGGCCCCACCCGTCCCACCAGGCAGGCGCTTCGCCCCAGGGTCGATCTCGCGTCCCGGGAGGACCCCTGGGGAGCCGCCCGAGGTCGTTGAATTCAAAATCTCGGAGCCCCGTTCTCCAAGGGGTTGGAGGTTCGCCGCACCTCGTGGGCAAGACCCCTGGGATGAGAGGCTTGCGAGGCGTGACGGGCTGCTCCGTCCGGCTCCGCCCCGAAGGCCGCCACCCCCGTGTTAGCGTCCGCAACATGGCGTTCCGAGAGCCGGATCCACAGGAGCTGGAGCTCACTCCCGAGGCGTTCCGCCAGCTCGTCGAGGAGGTGGCCTCGCGTCTCGCCGACCACCTCGCGACCCTGCCGGAGCAGCGAGCCTCCTACCCGACCGCCGACGCGGTGGCGGTGGCCGACTCGGCGCGGGGCGACGCTCCGGAGACCGGCCAGGAGATCGGCCCCCTCCTCGACCTCGTGCTCGGCCCCCTGGTCGACGCGACCTTCAACACGGCGAGCCCGGGCTACCTGGCCTACATCCCGGGAGGCGGCCTGCCCCAGTCCGCCGTCGCGGAGCTGGTCGCCTCCGTCATCAACCGGTACTCGGGGGTGTGGCTCGCCGCGCCGGGCCTGGTCCAGCTCGAGCTCGACGTGATCCGTTGGTTCTGCCGCATGCTGGGCTACGGGGAGGGCTCCGGCGGCTTTCTCACCACCGGCGGCTCGCTGGCCAACCTCTCGGCCCTGGTCGCGGCGCGCACCGAGCGTCTCGGCGAGGAGTTCCTCGACGGCACGTACTACGTCTCCGACCAGGTGCACCACTGCGTGACCAAGTCGGCGGGTCTGGCCGGTCTGCCGGCGCGGGCGCTCCGCACGGTCCCGACCGACGACCGGCTGCGACTCATCCCCGACGCCCTGGACGAGGCCATCCGCAAGGATCGGGCCGCGGGACTCCACCCGTTCCTGGTGGTTGCGAGCGGCGGCACGACCAACACCGGCGCGGTCGATCCGCTCCCCGAGATCTCCCGCGTCGCCCGCCGCCACGACCTGTGGCTCCACGTCGACGCGGCCTACGGCGGCTTCTTCGCGATGACGGAGCGGGGCCGGGAGGCCCTGGCCGGCCTGGAGCTGGCCGACTCGGTGACCCTCGACCCCCACAAGGCCCTCTTCCTGCCCTACGGCACCGGCTGCCTCCTCGTCCGCGACCTCGAGACCCTGCGCCGCTCCCACGGTGGCGCCGCGGACTACATGCCGACCCTCCAGGACGCGGCGGAGCGGGTGGACTTCTGCCAGATCAGCCCCGAGCTCTCCCGCGACTACCGCGGCCTGCGCGTCTGGCTGCCCCTGAAGCTCCACGGCTTCGGCGCCTTCCGCCGGGCCCTGGACGAGAAGCTGGACCTGGCGCGCTGGGCGGCGGACGAGCTGGCGGCGATGCCGGAGATCGAAGTGGTGGACCGGCCGCAGTTGAGTGTCGTGCCGTTCCGCCTACGGCTGCCGGGGGCGTCGGTGGAGGAGGCCAACGCGGCCAACCGCCGGCTCCTGGAGCGGGTGAACGACGAGGGTCGCGTCTACCTGACGGGAACCCTGCTCGACGGGCGCTTCACCTGCCGCATCTGTGTGCTGAGCTTCCGCACCCACCGGGACCGCGTGGCGGAGGCGCTGGACGCGATCCGGCGGCACGCGGTGGCCGGGGTGAGCGAGCTGGTTTCGGAGGGTTGATGGAAACGCAAGGGCGCTGAGGCGCGAAGGGTGGAGCGGTCACGACGTCGCCGCCGGGATCCCCAAGCTTCTGCAGATGCCTCAAGAGTTGGCCTTCCTGAACAGTATCGGGTTCAACGGGATTGCCGTATCCCTGCTCGGAGCAACCCAGCTCCTGGGCGGGGTGATGCTTTTCCCGAGGAGGTCTCGCTTGGTTGGTCGCGATCGGCACAGTGACGCTGATGATCGCCCTGGCAGTCACGGGCGCCGCGAAGGCGCAGGCCGACGACTCGTGTCGCAGTGGCTCAGCCAGGTCAGCGCAGGGTCGCCCAGGCTGCCTTAGAAGCCGTCTGGCATGCGTTGGCTGCTGCCCGGAGAGACCGGAGTCGAGCGAACGCGCGAAGCGGAGTCGAGGCCGGGCCACGGGCCAACCGTTCCCCAGCGGTCGTGGAGGCAAGTGGCCCCCCTGCCCGTCGAACGCCGGCCGAGGGTCTTCAGGTCAGGCCGCTCCCCTCCACTCGCTCACCCGGGCAGCCGGCGGCCTCCTCGATAGTTTTCATCGACACTTGATGATACGTTCGAAAAAATCCGACACCGTGACGTCTTTCTCTGCAGGAGGTTACCGTCGTGATCATCGAGGATTCGAAACCAGTCGGAGCGCTGACGGTCACTGGTTGCCGATCGATCGTCTTCCTGGCGCTGGTTGCCTTGGCGCTCGCCGCGCCGATGGCAGGCGACGAGATACCGGTCCTGAACGAGATCGCCGAGGTGTGGGCGTCGGACGGAGACGACGACTGGTTCGGGTATCCTTACGATTCGGTCGCGGTCGATGAGGGCACGATCGCGGTGGGCGCCTTCCAGCACGATCACGGAGTCGAGCGCGGCGGAGCCGTCTACGTCTTCGAGCAAGGCGACAGGGGGGCTTGGGCTGAGACGGCGGAGTTGCTCGCCTCCGATCGGGGGGAGTACTCAGGTTTCGGGGTTTCTGTGGCGTTGGATGGGAGCACCCTGATCGTGGGCTCCGACGGGGCCGAGACCGCCTACGTTTTCGAGCAGGACGGTGAAGGGGGTTGGGTCGAGGTCGACAAGCTCGTTCAACCCGACGGCTCGGGCGGCATCTTCAGCCTCTCCGTTTCGATCGACGACGATGTCCTTGCGGTGGCTGCTCCGCTCGACGGCGAGGTCGATGAGCTGGCGGGTTCCGTCTACATCTTCGAACGCTCCGAGGCCGGGACTTGGACTGCGACCAGCAAGCTCGTCGCCTCCGATGGCGCGTACCGCGATCATTTCGGGACCTCCGTATCGGTCGATGGAGGTGCCGTTGTCATCGGCGCCCCGGAGCACGGCCACCTTGGCTTCCACTCGGGTTCCGCGTACGTGTTCGAGCGCTCCCCCTCCGGTGTTTGGCACGAGGTTGCCGAGCTGTTGGCCTCGGATGGGGACGAGCACGGACTCCTGGGTGAGTCGGTGGACCTCGATCACGACACCCTGGTGATCGGATCCCCGGGGTGGAAGAGCCCGAAGTACAGCTACGTCGGAGCGGCTTACGTCTTCGAGCGGAGCGGGGACGACTGGGTCGAAACGGCGTTGCTCGAGGCCCCCGGTGCCCAAGCCGGAGTGTTCGGGGGCTCGGTGGCCATTGACGGCGACAGGATCGTGGCGGGGGACAGGCTCAGTGACTACGCGGGCCACTACTCCGGGCAGGCTTCCCTCTTCGAACGGCGCGAGGGCAAGTGGGTCGAGGCCGCTCATCTGATTCCCGCGAGCGCCGACGGCTGCACCTGTGACGAGTGGGGCTGTGTCGGTGGTTGCGAGCACTTCGGCGAGAACGTGGCGATCGATGGGCCGGTCATTGTTGGATCGACGGTCGACCTGACCCCGGTGGGTGGCGACGGAATCCTGTACGTCTTCGGTCCCGAGGCGTGCGTTCTCGAGTTGACCGTCGGACCTTCGGCGGGCGTGAGAGCCGGAGACGAGCTCCGGCTGGAAGTGTCGATCGATCATCGCCGGTTGGCGACGGTCACCGAGTCCCTGAGGGTCTGGATTGAGGATGCTTCGGGCCAGGTCGTCACCCGGCGAACCACCGAGCCGTTGACCTTCCATCATGGCGACACCCTTCGCCACGCGATGGCGCTGGAGGTGCCGGCAGGGACTCCGGCGGGCACCTACTTCATCCTGGTAGGCGTCGACCGTATGGGCCAGGGCCTCGCGGGAGCCGTGGAGGCCTTCCGGGTGCTGCCGGCGGTCGGGCCCCCTGCCACTCGTCCACTCGGAACCCTTCCACCCGGGACCCTTCCTCCCTAGGCAGCCCGTGGTGGAAGCCGGGCGCGAGCGAGAGCGCGCAATCTTCTTCGGAATCAAGGCGGGAATCCGCACTCGATTCGGTGAATCGGGGAGGATTCCCAACGAAGAGTCCGGAGGAGAGGGCCGCTCGTAGCGTGTCTC
>CAJQNK010000303.1 GCA_905479655.1 uncultured bacterium
GGTCCCTCTGGCCACGAAATCGGAGCTGTCGGGCCCCTCCGAACGCCCCATCACGCCTCGATCCGCTCCCCTGACGATCCAGCAGCAAGCGAAAGGGAAGAACTCCGCCCGATCTCAAGGTCGGTGAGAAGGGCAGGCTAGTGCTGAGGCTACGGCTCACTGAGACTCGGACCCTCAGCACCAACACCAGCCGGGTCACACCTTCGCTAGCTCTCCGCATAGTGTCTCTAATGGCCTTCGACCTCGACCCTGACGTCGTCCCCGGGGTTGACCACGAGCCCGCCATCCCCGGCAGTGACTACTCGGGCTCGGTATCGCCTATCGCCCCCGTGATCACCCGGTCCCCAGGGTTGACGATCAGGCCGTGCTCCCGGCAGTTCCAGGCGTCTTCTCCGTCGAGTTGGACGATCACCTGCTCGCCGGTGGTGACGTTGCGGCAGATGGCTCGGTCGGGGGCGTAGCCGCGGACGGCTCCTCGGATGGCGAGCAGTCCCCACTCCCAGGTATCGCCCAACCACGGTCCACCCGGATCCTCGTCACGGCTCCCCCCAAAAAGTATCGTGACATCACGAGCCGAGTCGTAGGCCAGTCCATGCTCCTGACGGCCCCCTGGACTCCTGCCCAGGGTGATCTCGCTCCACTGCGAGCCATCCCACTGCCACATATCGCTCAGGCCGGGACTTTCGGGTTGGGCATCGTCGCCCCCGTAGAGCAAAGTCACCCCGGCAGATTGGTCATATACGAGCGAAACATCGAATCGAGCAGGACCGCCCGAGTTGACCTGCGTCCAGCTGACCCCGTCCCACTCCCAAGTATCACCGAGGACATCTTGACCGTCAAAGCCGCCGAAGAGCAGGACAACTCCCCGATCACTGTCGTAGGTCATGCCGTGCCTGTTTCGGGGCAACGGTCCGGTAGTGGCTGCTTGAACCCAGTTCACTCCGTCCCATTCCCAGGTATCCCCTAGATCAATGCGTCCCACGCCCTCGCCACCGAATAGGACGGTAACCCCACGTGCGGCGTCGAAGGCCATCGCAGGCCAGCGTCGAGCCGAGGGCCCTATGACCTCGATCTCGGTCCACTCGGTCCCATCCCACTCCCAGGTATCGTCATACAGGGGATCACCGCCAGGCCCACTGGCCCCGCCGAACAACACACTTACGCCCCTGACGCTGTCGTGAACCATGCTCGACTGCTTCCGACCCACAGGTCCTGTCTGCGCAGCCAGCGTCCAAGCGAATCCGTCCCAGGTCCAAGTGTCGACGAACTCGTCCCCGGCCTTCCCGCTGAAGAGGACGGTCACTCCGTTCGTGGAGTCGTAGGTCATGGCGGGGAAGCGTCTGGGCGCCGGCCCCTCGTCAGCTACGAGAGTCCACGTATCATCCTGCCCCACCCCAACCCCCGGCATTCCCAGTGAGCGTGATCACCGTAATCGGTGGAAAACTGGCTGACTCTGATCACGGACAGCGAGGGAAGGGGGTGCTTGTCCATCGCGTATCCTGATCAGCGCTAACCTCCATCTCCTCAGCATGTTGCGACGATTCCGCGCGGCATGGTTCTTGCGGTTCACGTGTCGAAACTACTCAGGCTCGTCATCATCCCGCGCCGCAGGCGCAGTCCGGGCTCCGATCCCCATCGATCCTCGTGATCGGACTGCCATCGATTACCGTGACCGCTCTCACCAGGACCCCGACCACCAGCGCGATCGCCCACCAAGTCTCTCGAAGCTTCATCACGATCTCCTCTCCTCATTCGAAGGTGCGGTCAACCACGTTCGACGACTGACACCTGCCGTCCTCCATTGCCTGGAATCAGTCTCTCCACTCTCAATTGAACGAGTCCCCGACCACCTCGACCGCGACCTCGTCCCCGGGGTTCACGACCAGCCCCGCCAGCTCGCAGTCGAAGATCGTGACCCCCAGCGGAGGCGTGGTCGTCAGCTCCTGCCCGGTGGTCAAGTTCCGGCAGGTAACGGTGGCGGGCTCGAAGCCCCGCACGCCCGCGAGGATGGGGAGGACAGGCTTGCACTGGCCGTCGGGACCGGCGTCGACAATGGCCTGGATCTCGGACTGAGTCAGCTCGCGGTCGTAGACTTTCAGCTCGTCGATCTGGCCGTCCATCCACTTGCTACCGCCCTCCCAAGCGATCCCGATCAGAGCAGGCTCACTCGAGTACGCGACCGCACCGCCAGTACCGGAATACGTGCCTCCGTCATCGACGCCGGCCAGGTAGATAGTCATGTCCGTAGCTCCCCGAATCACAGCAGCGACGTGATGCCATACACCCAACGACAGAACAGTGTCACCTAGTTTCGTACGCCGCCCGAAGCCACCCGACCCAGATCCGTCGCCGAACCGAAGTTCGAGCACCCCACTACTATGAGTGCCAAAGAGGACACCTCGGTAGCAATCGCAAGGATCATCCGGCGGAGGTGGCTGGGTGTCTGAATTGTGGTCCGACACGAAGAATCGGGCCACCTGGTCACTATCGAGGCGCACCCACCCTTCGACCGTGATCGGCCAATCTCTGATCTCCAGCGACGACGAGTTGCCAACCCTGACGTACGACCCGTTGCCATCCAGGTCGAAGGCCGCCGACACCTGCCCGCCTCCGAACGTCGCGCCTTCCTTCAACCGCCCGTTGCTGTTCCCCACCAAGTCCTGCGCGTGGTTGTCGCCGGACCACCAGGCGACGGCCCCCTCCGGCGGGTCGATGCAGTCCTGGGCCGAAGCGGCGGTGGGTGCCAGGGCCAGCAGGGCGGCGACCATGAAGGGGCGAAGAGTCTCTTCGAATGCTGGGGGTCGATAGCGCATCGTCACGCCTCCTGATCGTGTCCGTCGAGTCGGAGGGCCGGCCTGCGGGTCCAGCCAGCAGGCCACCTTGGCGGCACCCTCCCGGCCTACGGCAGACTCATCTCAGTTCAAGCTTCTCGTGAGTTTTCTCGAAGCTAGCAGGTACGAGGGGTGTTCAGGCCCTTCTTGATGTTCTCCGAAGGGAACCCGAAGAAGTCCGGACAGGCAGGACTCCCCCAGCCTCGAGAGCAGATGCCTTGGGCCGGGGCCTCGAGCCGGCCTCGGGGGCGGGCCCGGCCCCGACCTGGGCCGACGACACGGTCTTCGCTCCCGCTCGTCTGGGCACCGGGGAACCGAGGCTTCGAGCCCGGGGCGCCAACGACGCGGAAGGGACGGGCCGAACGTCGCCGCTCGCCTATAGCCAGGCCCGCTGGCCCCAAGGCGGCAGCGGTCGAGGCTTGTCACCCTGTTCCGAACTCGGGTGTTTGCTCGATGTTTGCTCGGGCGCTCCGACACGCCTGGAGCGAGCCTCGCGACCCGGCTTCAACCTGTTGACCCCAAACAGGTTGGATGGTGCCCAGGGGCGGAATCGAACCACCGACACCGCGATTTTCAGTCGCGTGCTCTACCAACTGAGCTACCTGGGCAGCCGGGAGCCATTCGGCTCCGAAGCGGGAATTCTCGCAGGCGGAGCGTCGAAGGTCAAGGTGGGGACGCCGACTCTCGGGTGCCGCGCCGTCGATCTTTGGTCCCGTGGACCGTGAGCCGCTGGGGCGGGCGGCTCAGCGGGCGGCGACCTCGACGGCTCCTCGGCCGATGAGCTGACCGCCGGCCATGCGGATCTCCGCCGTGTAGGACCCCGGCTCGACGGCGCCGCCGGGCGGGCGGTGTCGGTACCAGACCTTGAAGCCCCGAGGGTGGGGCGAGATCGTGAGCTCGCGGGTGGTGTAGACGGTGGTCCCGTCGTGGAGCCAGCGCAGCACGACGCGCTCCTCGAGCCTCGTCGGGGCGAAGACCCTGGCCACGACCACGATCTGCTCCAGCGGGCCCCGGGCGACCGGATCCAGGGGGTCGACCGGGGTGAGCTCGTCCGGATCGATGCTCCGGGAGAAGACGATCTCCTGGAGCTCGACGGGCACGGGCGGGACCAGGGCGCGACCCGGCCCGGCGAGGACCGCCAGGAGGAGGGCGACGGCGGCCATCTGGAGCAGGGTCCGCGGGCGGCGATGATCGCCTCGCCGGCAGACGAGGGGCAGGGAGGCGGCGAAGGCGACGACCGCGGCGACGGGCGTTCCCAGGTCGCGCGGTGTCCCGAGAAAGAGCGGCAGCAGGAACTCGAGGGAGGCGAAGGCCACGATGGAGAAGAAGAGCAGGCCGAACCACCGGTGCTCCCGGAGAAGACGGTCGAAGACCAGGTCCAGGCACGCCAGGACGGCGAGTCCGGCGAGAAGCGCCGGGAACGCCAGGTTCCAGGATACGAAGGTGGCGGAGGCGAAGTAGAACGGCAGGAGGAAGAAGAGCGTCTCCTGGTAGGTCACCCGGGTGAGGTAGGAGACGAAACCCCGACCCAGCCGCGCCGCCGCCGAATCGGGAAGGAGCTTCGACAGGTGTGAGAAGAAGAAGGTGGAGACCCAGGTGACCCCGAGGAAGACGACGACCCACCCGACCAGAGCCCACCTCCGATGGGCCAGGGCGACGACGACGACACCCGTCGCCAGGGCCCACAACGAGTGGAGCGTCCAGAACAGGCGGTGATTCCGGAGGTACCGGACGAGCAACCTGCGACGCACGCGCCGCCACCGTGCTCCCATCGCCTACCCTGACCTTCTCACCGGGCCTCGTCGCGAGAGGTCGCG
>CAJQNK010000304.1 GCA_905479655.1 uncultured bacterium
GCGCCGCCACCTCCACTACACGACCACGGCCGACACCGACATCATCGACCTGACCGAGGACCTGGAGCGCTTCGTGCGCCAGGCGGCGATCCAGGACGGGTTGCTGTTGGTGTTCGTCCCCGGGTCGACGGCCGCGATCACGACGCTGGAGTTCGAGAGCGGGGCGATCGCGGACCTGCAGCGCGCGATCGAGGCGCTGGCGCCGCGCGAGGCCGAGTACCAGCACAACCTGCGCTGGCACGACGGCAACGGCTACTCCCACGTGCGAGCGGCACTCCTGGGCCCGTCGATCACGCTGCCGATCGTCGAGGGTGAGATCGTCCACGGCACCTGGCAGCAGCCGATCCTGTGCGACTTCGACAACCGGCCGCGGCGCCGGCGGGTGCACCTGCAGGTGATGGGGGAGTAGAGGCTCGAGGGCGACCGGCTGGAATCCCCGTCCGACCTCGCGGGAAACGAATGGCGTGCCCCGGCCGCGAGGCGAATGACCGAGCCTGCGTGCACCGGCAATCGCGTCTCGCGTCGAGTCGAGAAGGTCAGCCGGCGACCTCCAGCAGGCGGCCCCACAGTCGTTCCGGAAGACGTCTCCCGGTCTCTTTCGCTGCCTTGCGCCAACGCCCGCCCCGCGAGACCAGATCGTTCCAGGCGTCGGCGATGTCGTCGGGCTGCTGCTCGAGCAGGATCTCCAGGAGCACCCTGGCCTGTTCCAGGTCCTTCCGGGCCTTGTCCCTGAACGCTCGATCGCGGCGCGACGCGACGATCAATTTGTGTAGGGCGTAGCGCTCCGGCGTGGGCACGCGGACGAGGATGCCCGCGCCCGAGAGCACGACAGCCGGTTGGGTCTCGGCGAGCAGAAAGTCGAGGAATCGGACTGGCGTCGCGTGCACGCCGAGCGTCGTGAGCTTCTCGGCCGAGGAGTCATCGGGCCCCACGAGCGGGGTCAGTACGTCGACTCGAAGCTCATGGTCCGGCGTCTGCCAGCTCGTTGGCGGTGAACGGGGGTCGAGGGTCGGGATGTCCACGAACCGTTCGGCTCTGGCGATGGCCTCGAGGAGAGGCGGTGACGCCTTCTCGGCCACGGCGATGCTCACCGAGCCGTCTTGGGCGATGTCACCATCTCCCGTCGTGGCGAGCGCCTCGTCGAAGCGAATCCCGAGAAGAGCCGACATGCATCGAAACGCGTGGGTCCCGACGAGCACGGCCTCCAACCGGAAGACGCCGGCTGTCGACAGCTCCTCCAGGAGCCGCCCGTGGCGTCTCGGCACGGTCAGGTATCCGGCGGCCCGCAACATCCGAATGAGGAGAGAAGTTACCACACAGAAACGTCATTTGTGTGGTAACCCATCTTCGACCGCCGACCCGCGGAACCGCGGGCCGGCTCGATCGGCGGACTTCTGCTACTCGCCGCCGCCGTCGTAGATGTCCGGTCCTTCGGATCGGAGACCATCGCCATGATGCCGACGGACTTGCGTGCTCGCCCGCGTGAGCGAGGAGCGGCGGGCCGTCTTCGAAGAGCACGTCGCGGTAGGCAGGCCGTTCGGTCGCCAGTCGAGCTGGAGGGCCGCGAGGCACCTCACCGAGGCCCATTCCCGTCGGGAAACGAGACCGCGGCGCTCCGGGCTGCCCGGCTGGCTCGAGAGAGCTGCGGGTGCAACCGCGGAGGAGAGAAGGCTGTCTGAAGACAACCGGACAGCCCGGAGCGTCGCGGTTCCTACCCTAGGAGTTGCCGGCCGCCGCGGAAACCTGACAGAGCTGCGGTGGCGCCGTCGCTACGGTGTCAGCTCGCCCCTCAGGTCCTCCTGCATGTGGCGCCGCACGTCTTTGGCGGAGAGGCCGCGCGACAGGAGGTAGAAGAGTTTGGCGAGGGCGGCCTCCGCGGTCATGTCGAAGCCGCTGATCACCCCGGCGTCGCGCAGCTTCCGCCCGGTCGCGTAGCGCTCGAGGTCGACCCGCCCCCGGAGACACTGGGAGCAGTCGACGATCACCACGTCGCGGCGGGCCCCCTCCTCGAGCGCCGCGATGAACTCCCGGTCGCCGGCCGGCCCGTTGCCGACGCCGAAGGCCTCGAGGACCAGCCCCTGGAGGGGCGGACGCAGGATGTTGCGCAGCACCTTGGCGGGGATGCCGGGAAAGAGCCGGAGCGCGCCCACCACGGGCTCGCCGAATCCCTGCACGTGGAGCCGGGTCCCCTCCGGCGGCGCGGGCCGCACCAGTCGCTCTTCGATCCGGATGTCGACCCCCGCCCGACCCAGGGGCGGGAAGTTGGGGGAGTCGAAGGCCTCGAAGCCGACGGCGTTCACCTTGACGGCGCGACAGCCCCTCAGGAGGCGCTGACCGAAGAAGAGGCAGACCTCGGGGACAGGGAACTCCGCCGCGATGTGGAGCGCGCCGATGAGGTTGGCCCGGGCGTCGGTGCGGGTCTGTTGCAGCGGGATCTGCGACCCGGTCACGACCACCGGCTTCGACAGGCCCTCGAGCATGAAGGCCAGGGCCGAGGTCGTGTAGGCCATGGTGTCGGTGCCGTGGAGGATGACGAAGCCGTCGTAGTCGTCGACCCAGCGACCGATCTCCCGGGCGATGCGCAGCCAGTGCCTCGGGCTCATGTCGGCCGAGTCCAGGAGGCCCTCGACCTCCCGGACCGTGACCTCGGGCATCTCGGGGGCCTGGAGCTCCGGGATCTCGGCCAGCAGCTTCGAGAGGTGCCCCGGGGACGGCGCCCAGCCGTCGCCCGAACGGGCCATTCCGATGGTGCCGCCCGTGTGGGCGACGAGGACCCTCCTGCGCGTCATGGTGGCCATTATGCCCGGTTCGCGTCGCCGGAGCCGGGTGCGTTCGCGGGACTACCTCGCGGAGTGGTTTCGGAACGTCCGGCCGGTGATATAAGAAGTCACGGGCGGTCCTCCAGCGGGCGACCCTGAGGCGCCGGAGCCTGCCGGCTCCCCGACGCCGTCGGCCGGTGATTCGGACATCGGTGATCCGGACATGCGTTGATCCGGTCGTGCGGTGATCCGGTCGTGCCAGGGTCGCGTGCGGGCCCGCCCCGAGCGTCGACCCCGTTTCGAACCCACGCCTTCGAGGAGGCTCCCGTGAAGAATCCTGTCCACGTCGCAGTCACCGGGGCGGCCGGCAACATCGGCTATGCCCTGAACTTCCGGATCGCCGCCGGCGACATGTTGGGTCCGGACCAGCCCGTCATCCTGCACCTGATCGAGATCCCCCCCGCCATGGACGCGCTCGAGGGCGTCGTCATGGAGCTGCGGGACTGTGCCTTCCCGCTGCTCCACGGCGTCGTCGCGACCGCCGATCTCGAGGAGGGGTTCGACGGCGTGTCGTACGCGCTCCTCGTCGGGGCGCGCCCGCGGGGAGCGGGCATGGAGCGCAAGGACCTTCTCGGGGCGAACGGCAAGATCTTCGGGCCCCAGGGGAAGGCGCTGAACGCGGTCGCCTCCCGCGACGTCCGGGTGCTCGTCGTGGGCAACCCCGCCAACACCGACGCGCTGATCGCGGCCGCCAACGCTCCCGATCTGGACTCTCGCCGGTTCACCGCCATGACCCGGCTCGACCACAACCGCGCCATCAGCCAGCTCGCCTCGAAGACGGGCCAGCTGGCGTCCGCCGTCCGGCGGATGGCCATCTGGGGCAACCACTCCAACACCCAGTACCCCGACCTGAGCCACGCCACGGTCGACGGCAAGCCGGCGAAGGGGTTGGTGGACGGGGAGTGGGTCCGCGAAACCTTCATCCCGGTCGTTCAGAAGCGCGGCGCGGCCATCATCAAGGCGCGCGGGGCCTCCTCGGCGGCCTCGGCCGCTTCGGCCGCCATCGACCACATGCGAACCTGGGTCCACGGCACCGCCGCGGGCGACTGGGTGAGCATGGCCGTGCCGGCGGACGGCAGCTACGGCATCGAGGAGGGGGTCATCTACTCTTTCCCTTGCACCTGCTCCGGAGGCGACTGGTCCATCGTCCAGGATCTGCCGATCGACGACTTCAGCCGCGAGCGCATGGACGCGACCGACGCCGAGCTGCGCGAGGAGCGGGCGGCGGTGGCGGAGCTGCTCTAGCAGTCACGGGCTGCCAGCAGGCGCACAGGCTTCCGTTGTCGTCCTGAGCGAGGAAGCGGAGTCGAGCGGGCGGTGGGCTAGCGATGCTGGTGCGCGACGACCGGGTGGCCGCTGCCGGGGATGTCGGTTCGGGGTCCTTCGACTCCGGGCTTCGCCCTGCGCTCGGGACGACACGAGGCCCTGCGCTCAGGACGACGTGAGTCGCCATGGACACGATCCGGGCGTGGGAGCCCTCTCAGGGCTACGCCAGGTGGCCCCGTCCGGCCTGGTCGACTTTGACCCAGTGCCGGCAGACGTCGCGCTGCCGCTCCGCGGAGGGCTCCTCGAAGGCCTCCTCCGAGAAGCGTCGGATCTCGGGCCTGTCGATTCCGGCCCGGCGCAGCGCGTGGCGGACAGCGCCCACCAGCGCCAAGGGGTTGGCGCTTCGGATCCGGACGTGGATCTGCGGGTATCGTGGTTTCAGCACGGTTCCAACCAGCATCGCTCATAGGGTAGACGCCGCAGGGCGGCGGATGGTTTCAGGTGAGATCGGGATTCGTCGCCGCTCGCCGTGGGTCGCTCTCGCTTTCCGGTGTCTCCTTTGCTAGAAATGGGCCGCACGGCGGCGCCCCGTCCCGCCGTGAGCCGAGCCTGAGTCATCACACCGAGTGGTCCGCGCACCCGCCGAAGGGTCGGGCCGCCTTCCGAGGAGAATTCGTCATGCGTTCCGTCTCGAACCGCCTTCCGATCGCCGCCCTGGCCCTGGTGGCCTCGACCCTCATGGTCCTGCCCGCCGCCGCGCAGGACCTTCACCCGTCGCGCCGGCCGAGCCCCATGGGGATGGCCCGGACGACGATCGGCGACGCGTACGTCCGCGTCGTCTACAGCCGCCCCTACGAGCGCGGGCGCGACAACATCTTCGGCACCGAGGAGTCCGAGGCGCTCGTGCCCTACGGCAAGGTCTGGCGGACCGGAGCCAACGAGGCGACGGAGATCACGGTGACCGGCGACGTGATGGTCGCCGGCCAGGCGCTGCCCGCGGGCACCTACTCCCTGTTCACGACCCCCGGCCCGGAGGAGTGGACGATCCACTTCGTGGGCGCCCTGGGTCTCAACGGGACGGGTCGCTTCGTCGACGGCGAGTTCCAGCCGGTGGACCTGGGCGCGGAGACCGTCCTGGCCGTGACCGCTCCCGCGGGTGAGCTCGCGGAGGAGGACTCCGTCGACCAGTTCACGATCGCGTTCGAGGAGGCCGCCGGCGGCGGGACCGACATGGTCCTGCGCTGGATCCGCACCGAGGTGCGGGTTCCGATCTCGGCTCCCTGACGTGATGACAGACCTGGCGCAGGCCGCCAACGACGCGATCCGCTCCGCGTCGCCGGCTCTCTACGATCTCCTCTCGCCCCTGGGTCGGCGGGTCGCCTTTCCGCCCGACATCCCGTTCCAGGCCGCCGAGGCCCGGGGGCGGGAGCTCAACGGCACGATCGGGCAGATCACGGACGGCCGTGGCGGGGCCGTGGCCCTGCCCTCGCTGGTGTCCGCCCTCGACGGACTGCCGCCCGAGAGGCGCAATCGGGCGCTCCTCTACTCGCCGGTCGAGGGGCTGCCGGAGCTGCGCGCCGCCTGGCGGGCGTGGCAGCGGCGTGGGCAGAGCGCCGCGCGCCCGTCGAGCCTGCCGTTGGTGACCGTGGGCCTCACGCACGGGCTCGCCCTCGCCGCGGACCTGTTCGGCGGCGAGGGGCGCGCCGTCGCCGTGCCGTCGCCGTTCTGGGGCAACTACCGTCAGACCTTCGCGACGCGCACCGGCGCTCGGATGCTGTCGTCGCCGGCCTATCGCAACGGCCGGTTCGACCCCCTGTTCGCGGTTCGCGCGCTGGCGGACGAGCCGGACGGCGAGCCGGCGGTGGCGATCCTGAACCTCCCGTCCAACCCCGGCGGCTACTCCCCGACCCCCGAGGAGCGCGGGGAGATCCGCGCCGGGCTGGTCCGGATCGCGGAGCGGCGGCCCCTGGTCGTCCTGTGCGACGACGCCTACGCGGGCCTGGTCTTCGAGCCCGACATCCCCCGGCACTCCATGTTCTGGGATCTGCTGGACGCCCATCCCTCCCTCTTGCCGGTGAAGATCGACGGCGCAACCAAGGAGCTCTCGTTCTTCGGCGGCCGGGTGGGATTTCTCACCTTCCCGTTCGAGCCCGAGAGTGCCGCCGCCCGGGCCCTGGAGAGCAAGGTCAAGTGCCTGGTGCGGGCGGGCCTGGGCTCGCCGGTGGCCACCTCCCAGGTCGTGGTCCTGGCGGCGCTCGAGAGCGGCCGGGCCGAGGCCGAGGTGGAGGAGGCGCGGCAGCTCCTGGAGGCGCGCTACCGGGTCCTCCGCGAGGCGCTCGACGGCGTCGACCGCGATCTCCTGCAGCCGCGGCCGTTCAACTCCGGCTGCTTCGCCCTGATCGAGCTGGGGCCCGCCGTGGTCGCGAGCGCCGACGCCCTGCGGCGTCACCTCCTCGAGCGCCACGACACGGGCCTGACCTCCATCGGGGAGCGCCACGTCCGGATCGCCTTCTGCTCGGTGGAGCAGCGTGCGCTTCCGGAGCTGGTCCGTCGTCTCGAGGTGGGAGCCTCCGAGGTCGGATCGAGCTAGCCTGCCCTGGGTCAGGCACCCACGAGCTCGCAGCAGAGACCTGGTGAGAAGGTCAGGCTAGTTGCTGCAGGACTTCCACGATGGAACCGGCGACGCTGCGAGCGAGGACCTCGGTTTGCCGGTCCTCCGCCGGATCCGGCTGGTGCGGGGCCGTGCTCCGATGGCGAAGCACGGCGGCGAGCGCTCGCTCCAGGCGGTCGACGAGGCTGTCCAGGGGAGAGCGCGGGTCGTTTTGCCCGCGCTTCTCCGGGAGCGGCGTCGAGCGCTCGCGACCCGAGGTGTCCACCTCTCGGATCAGCCGGTAGCCGCGCTTGTGGATCGTCTCGAGGTAGCGGGGCTCGCGGGCGGAGTCTCCCAGCACCTTGCGAATCTGGTGGATGGCCTGGGCGAGGGTATTGGCTCCGACGAAGCGGCTCTCCCAGACCGTGTCGAGGATCTCGCCCTGGCTCACGACCTCGCCCTGTCTCCAGGCCAGCAGGCAGAGGACCGACATGACCCTGGGCTCGAGCCTCGCCTCGATGGAGCCGGAGCTCAGGGTGCCGGAGGCGGGCTCGACTCGCCAACTTCCGAGTGTGAAGGGTCGCATGGTGGTCATCGCTCGATCCCCGTCTGTCGTTTCGTGGGGTGGCCGTCGTCGTAATGGGCGGCCGGCGGCGGGCTGTCTACCTCGTTCGGTGGAGTAGACGGAGCGACCTGGGCGATTTCCTCACAACTTCCTTCACGATTTCGAAAGACCCGCATTTCTCGCGATCCCGTCCCCGGGGAGCCGACAAGAGAAAACCGGCGCCGGGCGGGAGCCCGGCGCCGGTGGGGTGCCTCAGGTGTCGGCCTGGCGTCCGCCGACGGTGAGAGGATCAGAACTCGACGCGGAAGCCGAGCTCGTAGGAGCGCGGCTGACGGTAGTCGAGCGAGCCGCCGATCTCCACGGAGCCGCAGCCCTCCACCCGGTCACAGACCTGGAGAACCTGCTCGTCGTCCAGGGCGTTCAACACGGCCGCGATGACCTGCATGTTGGTCGGGCCGACCCGGAAGCCCTTGGCCACCTGGAGGTCGAGCCGGTACAGGTCGTTGGCGCTCCGCGTGCCGCGGGGCTCCAGGAAGACCTCGCCGTAGATGTCGCTCGCCTCACGCGCCTCGTAGCGGTAGGCCGAGTCCCAGTAGGCGTCGATGCCCAGGTTGAAGCCCAGCGGCAGGTCGATGTAGCCGTTGACCTTGATCCGGTGCTGGGCGTGGTCGCTGAGGTAGCCGTACCGGTTCTGGTAGTGGTCCGGGAAGAAGTCGAAGTCCGTGCCGGCGTTCTGGTTGTACTCCACGCTGCCCTTGGACTCCGAGTAGGTGTACGAGGCCAGCAGGTGCAGCCAGTCCGTGTAGCGGGACTCGAAGTCGAGGATCCAGCCGGTGTAGTCGCGCCTCAGCTCGGGCAGGTTGTCCATCACGTAGAAGTCGCAGCCCGCGTCGGGCGACGGGTTGCCGATGTTGCCCTCGCAGGTGTCCTCGAAGATGTCGTTGGTCTCCTTGTCGACGTAGGTCAGGCCGATCGAGGTCCGGCGCATGATCTCGCGCTCCACCCCGAGGATGATCTCGTCCGCGTAGGTGGCGGAGAGACCGTCGGCCACGACGCTCGGCTCGCTCGAGAAGATGTTGCCCGAGACCAGCAGCCAGCCGTTGGGGTCGAACCCCTCCGGGTCGTCGATGAAGGTCGAGACGGTGACCCCGCCGGCCGTGAGCTCGCCGCCGAAGATGGCCTCGCAGGACTGCCGGTCGAAGCCGAAGGCCGAGCACGACAGGTAGGCGAAGCCCGGCAGGTCGTTGGTGCGGGTGAACGACGGGAGGGTCAGGGCGTTGGGGTGCATGAACCGGCCCCAGGAGCCCTTGAGGATCGTCTTGCCGTCGCCCTGGAGGTCGTACGCGACGCCGAACCGGGGTTGCAGCTTGTCGAGCGTGGCGATCTCCGAGCCCGCGTCGTTGTCGAACGCCGTGGTGTCGTAGCGGAGCCCGGCCTTGACCGTGAGCTTGGGGTTCACCCGCCAGGTGTCCTGCAGGTAGCCGGTGAGAAGCTGGCCGTCGTACTGCGCGGGATCCGGCCGCGGCTCGAACCAGTAGGCGAACGGGTCACCGAACGCGTCGCCGTAGCGGAAACCGCTCACCGTGTAGTTGTCCTCCTTGAAGAAGAGGTCCGCGTACTCGAAGCCGACCTTGAACTCGTGGTCACCGCCGAAGTCGTCGAGGAACCAGCCGAAGCTCGACTTGAGCTCGTCGCGGTCCCGCTTCGAGAACTGGGCGTTGGTGTAGTTGACCGTCTGGGTGCCGTCGCCGAACTCGTCCAGGTGCCCCGGCGTGTCGAAGTCGCGGCTCTGCGGGAACGAGTTGAGCTCCGAGCGCACGGCCGCGAGCGCGACGCTGAACTGGGTCCGGCTGGTGGGCACGCCGAACGCCTCGACCGAGCTGATCGAGGAGGGCTGCTCCTGGAGGCGGGTCGCCTCGGCCGCGACGAGCTGTCCGGAGTTGGCGTTGTCGATGTCGGCGTTCTCGTCGAGCCAACGGCCGACCATGCTCCACTGCGGAGCGACCTGCCAGGTCACCTTGCCCATGAGGTTCAGGCCCTGGAAGTCGCGGGTCGTCGGTGCCTCGGTGGGGGTCCGCTTCGAGTCCACGAGGTCGGCGGCGCCGAAGAACCAGACCTTGTCGCGCACGATCGGGCCGCCCAGGGTGGCCGACGGCTCGGAGAACTTCGTCTTGTTGTCGTTCTTGTCGAAGAAGTCGCCGTTGGTGGCGAAGTCCTGGTCGCGGTAGCGCCAGTCGAAGGTGCCGTGGAACTCGTTGCCACCGGACTTCGTGATGACGTCCACGACGCCGCCGGTCGCCCGACCGTACTCGGCCTCGAAGCCGCCGAGCTCGAAGTTGATCTCCTGGATCGTGTCGAAGTTCAGGTTGATCCCGAAGGTCGCGGTCACCGGGTCGGTCGAGTCGATGCCGTCGATGTAGAAGGCGTTCTCGCCGAAGGTCGAGCCGTAGACGTTGGGGTTGGAGCCCCCGGCCGTGGTCGTCGTGACACCGGCGGCCTGGCCCAACACGTTCTGGTACCCGCGGTTGAGCGAGCTCACCGACGACTTCTGTAGGTACTCCTGCTGGAAGGTCTGGGAGGTCGAGACCTGCTCCGGGTCGATGACCGGGGTCTCGCCGACGACCATGACCTCATCCGCGAACTCGCCGTAGACCAGGGTGAACTGGATCTCGGTGGTGCGACCGAGGCGGACCTCGATGGAGTCGTTCTCCTGGGGGATGAAGCCGTCGAGCTCGGCCAGGACGTGGTAGACGCCCGGCGGCAGGGCCGGGAAGCTGAACGAGCCCTCGTCGTCTGTCTGAGTCGTGCGGGTGCCCATCAGGCTGGCCGAGTCCACGGTGATGATGACTCCGGGCAGCGTGGTGCCGCCGTCGTCGAGGATCTGGCCGGCCAGACGGCCGGTGGGCTGGGCGGAAGCGGGGAGCGTTGCCAGCAGTGCCGCGAGTGCGAAGAGAATGGGGATCGAACTGCGAAATCTCATTCTGGGCCTCCTGTCGAGTGTCACGAGGCATCCTTCGGGGAGCCCCGTCAGGGGAGATTAATCGCAAGAGGGGTGCCAGGGTCGAGAGGCTGTGACGAGTCCGCTAAATTATGATTCGAAATGGACTTACGAGGACACGACTCGTTGGGGCGGGACAGGGGAACCACCCGCTCGGGTAGGGATTCATCCAGAATAGTGCACGCTGATTCACATTTATCGATTCAGGAAAATGCATCGGAGCCGCAGCGCGGCGACCCGGCAGGGAGGGGACGCGTTCCGCCGGTTTCAGAGGAGGCCCTGGAGCAGGCCGCCGTCGACCGCCAGGAACTGCCCCGTGACGTAGGACGCGGCCGGCGAGGCCAGGAAGCAGACCGCCGCCGCGAGCTCCGCCGGAGAGCCGATCCGCTGCGCCGGGATGCCGGCGGCGCGTTCGGCGAGGATCTCGTCCGGCGTCTGGCCCGTCTCCTTCGCAACGGCTCGGGCGAGCTCCTGCTGACGTTCGGTCAGCGTGTGGCCGGGCAGCACCGCGTTGACCGTGACGCCGTGGGCCGCGATCTCGCGCGACAGCGTCTTGAGGTACCCCAGGACGGCCGGCCGCAGGGCGTTGGACAGGGCCAGGCCGGGGATGGGCTGACGGGCGGAGACCGAGTTGATGGCGATGACGCGCCCCCAGCCTCGCTCCAGCATGGAGGGGAGGACCGCCCGGCACAGACGGGGCACGAAGAGGAAGGTGCCATCGATCGCGGCGGCCCAGTCGGCGTCGTCCAGGTCGACCGCCCTCTTGACCGGGGGACCTCCGCTGTTGGCCACGAGCACCTCGACGGCGCCGAGCTCGCCTTCGACCTCGCCCACCAGGTGGGCGGCGGCGTCGGCTTCGGAGAGGTCCGCCGCCACGGCGACGACGTCGGCCCCGTCGGCGGCGAGGAGGCGCCGGGCCTCCTCGAGACGCGCGCCGCCGCGGCTGTTCAGGGCGACCCGGGCGCCGCGCGCCGCGAGGGCGCGGGCGGAGGCGAGACCCAGGCCGGCGCTCGCCCCGGTGACGAGGGCCACGCGGCCCTCCAGGTCGGCGACGAACCCGGCGGCGCCGCTCATCGTGAGCTCTCGTCCGGTCGCGGATCTCCCCGTCGAGAGTCTCCCCGTCGAGAGTCTCCGTCTTCCTCCTGCGACACGACCAGCACGACCTTGCCGAACTGCTCCCGGCGCTCGAGGACCCCCTGGGCGGCGGGAGCCTCCTCCAGGGGGAAGGTCCGGTCCACCACCGGGTGGAGCTCCCCCGACTCGAACAGCGGCAGCATGCGCCGAAGCTCGGCCTGGCTGCCCATCGTCGACCCCAGGATGGAGAGGCTCTTGAAGAAGACGGCCCGGAGGTTGATCCGCGCCTCCGCCCCGGTGGTGGCGCCACACAGCACGACCCGGCCGGCCCAGGCGAGGGCCTTGAGGCTGTCTTCGAAGACCTCGCCGCCGACGTGGTCCACGGCGACCTCGACCCCCTTGCCGCCGGTGATCTCCCGGACCCGGCGGAGGAACGACTCCTGCGAGGAGTCGACGACGTGGGTGGCTCCGAGCTCGCGGGCCCTCTCGAGCTTCTCGGGGGAGGAGGCGGTCGCCACGATGTGGCGCGCTCCCAGCAGCCGGGCGATCTGGATGGCGGCGCTCGAGACCCCGGAGCCGGCCGCCTGCACCAGGACGTCCTCGCCTCGTTGGAGCCGCGCGCGGACCACGAGCATGTGCCAGGCGGTGAGGAAGACCAGGGGCAGGGCCGCCGCCTCCACGAAGGAGAGTCCCCGCGGCAGCGGCAGGGCGTTGCGCCCCGGGATCGCCACCAACTCGGCGTACCCGCCGTCGCGATGCTCGCCCAGGATGCCGTACCGTCGACACAGGTGGTCCTCGCCGGCCACACAGCGGTCGCAGCTTCCGCACGAGACGCCGGGGGCCACCAGGACCGGGTCGCCCTCGGCGAGACCGTCGACCCGCTCGCCGGTGGCGGCGATCTCTCCGGCGATCTCGCAGCCGGGCACGAGCGGCAGCGGGAACGAGTGACCCGGCACGCCGTTGCGCACCCACAGGTCGAGGTGGTTCAGGGCGCACGCGCGCACCCGGACCACGACCTCGTCCGCGCGCGGCTCCGGCGTCGGGAGCTCCCCCCACTCCAGGGCCTCGGGCCCGCCGTGGCGCCGCACGATCCAGCCTCGCATGGGCGCTATCCTACCCCCTGTTCGCCAGGATGGATCCGACCGGCGCCCTCGCCCGGGAGCGCGCCGCCCGGGCCGCCCGCTCCCGAGGAGGTCGTCATGAACCCGTCTTCCAGCCGCGCCCAGCCGCCGCCGCTCTCCTGGCTGTTCGCCCTCGTCCTGGGCGTCGCCTGCGGCCCGTCCCCGAGCGTCGACTCGACGCCGAGCCCGGAGCAGCTGCTCGCGGACCTCGCCGGGGAGGTGCGGCTCGCCGCGCTCGAGGATTACCCCCTGCTGCGCCTCCGCGACGGCCTGCCCGTGGAGGCTCTACCGGACCTTTCCTTCGAGGCGGCCCGTCGCCGGGCGGACGAGGCCGCCGTCCGACTGGAGACGCTGGAGGCGTTGGACGCCTCGACCCTGACACCCGCCGACCGTCTGACCTGGGAGACGATGCGCTGGCAGGATCGGCGGACGGTCGAGGGCATCGAGCACTTCTGGCACTTCTTCCCCGTCCCCCCCTACACGTGGTCGTTCTCCGGTGTCGACGCCGTCTTCGGCGGCTCGTCCGTGGGGAGCGAGGAGGCGCGCGCCCGGTATCTCGACCTGCTGGAGCAGCTCCCGGCGCTGGCGGCGACGCTGGAGGCGCGGCTCGCCGGGCAGGCGGCGCGCGGGGTTCGGATCCCGAGCCCGGAGCTCGACGGCGTCGTCGGCCTGATCCGGGCCCACGCCGCGGTGGGCGAGAGCAGCCCGTTCGCCGTCGCCTCCGGGCGTCTCCAGGAGGTGGAGGAGGAGGCCGCCGAGCGCTTCCTGGCGCAGGTCGACGAGCGGATCGTCGCGGCGGCCGAGGCGTTCGGCCGACTCGCCGACTCCCTCGAGAGCGGCGGGGTCGATGCGCCGGAGGAGGTGGGCCTCGACACCTACCCGGGGGGCGATGCCGCCTACCGCTGGGCCGTCCGTCTCCACACGGGCCTAGACCTCGATCCGGAGGCGATCCACGAGATGGGGCTCGACCGGGTGGCGCGGATCCTCGACGAGATGGGTGCGCTCCAGATCGAGCTCGGCTACGGGGACGAGAGCCGGGAGGAGTTCCACGCTCGCCTACGCTCGGACCCGCGTTTCCTGGCGAGCTCGCCGGACGAGGTCGGGTCCCGGCTGCGGCAGGCCGTCGAGCGCATCGAGCCGCGGATCGGCGAGCTGTTCGAGCGCCTCCCCGCGGCTCCCTACGGCGTGGCTCGGCTCGACCCGGCACTCGAGGCCTCGATGACCTTCGGCTACTACCAGTGGCCGACCCCGGACCGGCCGCAGGGGACCTACTTCTTCAACGGCTCGCGTCTCGACCAGCGACCGCTGGTCGGCGCCGCGGCCCTGATCTACCACGAGCTCCTTCCCGGCCACCACCTCCAGATCGCCCGCCAGTTGGAGGACGAGACCCTGCCGGCCTTCCGGCGGGACTTCCTGGCGACCGCGTTCGTCGAGGGCTGGGCGGAGTACGCCGCCGATCTGGCCGGCGAGGTCGGCATGTACGACGACCCCTGGGACCGCTACGGCCGCCTGTCCATGGACCTCTTCCTGTCGGCGCGCCTGGTCGCCGACACCGCGCTGAACCAGGGCGACTGGAGCCTGGAGGAGACGCGGGAGTACCTGGGCACGAGACTGCTCGAGTCCGAGACGCAGATCGCGACGGAGACACTGCGCTACGCCGTCGACATCCCCGGCCAGGCCCTGGCCTACCAGCTGGGGAGCTGGAAGATCCGCGAGCTTCGGCGGCGGGCGCAGGAGGAGCTGGGCGACCGCTTCGACCTGCGTCGGTTCCACGAGGCGGTCCTGTCTCCGGGGGCCCTGCCGTTGGCGGTCCTCGAGGGCCACATCGACCGCTGGATCGAAGGAGAGAAGAGTTGAGGCGGGCTCTGGCGCTGGTCCTGGCCGGGCTCTCGGCGGTCGCGGTCGTCACGCCGTGTCGCGCTCAGGACGAGCTGCGGCACCTCCTCGAGCTGAACGGGCGCCGCTCGCGGGCCTGGTACACGACCGGGGCGCTCGATCGCGCGGCGCACGCCCAGACCCGGTTCGAATCGGTCGTGGTCGAGGTCTCGGACGCCCTGGGCCGGCCGATCGTCATCGAGCTCTGGCTCCTGGGTCGCGAGGAGTGGGCCGCGGCCGGTCTCTCCAGGCCCTACGGGATGCCCCAGGGGTACGGCGCCGGCCTCGCCCTGCCGGCCCACGGCGACGAGGGCACGGTGGCCCTGTGGCGGACGGTCCTGGGCGGCCAGTTGCCCGGGCCCGGCGGCGTACCGCTCCGGGGCTCGCCGGACGAGGTGGCGAGCCTGGGTCTCGCCGACCTGGTGGGGACCTTCGAGCTCTGCCGGCGTCTCGTGGCTCAGGCCGGGGTGGTCGGCGACGAGCCCTGGCTCCCGGAGCTCGCCGCCGCGACGCTCGCGCGCGGCATCCTCCTCAAGCTCGAGCCCGGGCGCGCCGCGGAGATCGACCAGGTCGTCGACGCCCTCACGGCCCTGGGCCCGGAGCGGCCGCCGGCGCTGGGGCCGTCGCAGGTGGACGCCCTGGGGCCGACCGCCTGGCTGGGGCAGATCGGCCGGCACGCGGCGGGCGGCGGCGTGGTGGTCGCCGCGGAGGGCTGGAGAGCCGGCCGCAAGGTGCTGAAGCCGGCGCGCCGCGGCCGACCGCTCGAGGCGGCCGGCCTGCTCGACGACTATCCGGGGCTCGGCTCCTGGTTCGAGGAGTGGTTCGGGCCGGCGGCGACGACCTCGCAGTCGAGACTAGGTGAGAAGGTCAGGCTAGTCACACGACCCGGATCGCCCGCGCCTGCCGGTGCAGCAGGCCCAGCCGGCGCTGATCCATCAGTCGCAGGTCGCGCACCTCGAAGGGCACCCCCAACGGAGCGCTCTCCAGGACCTCGCGATCGAAGCGCAGCTCGAGGGCGCCGGCCCCGGCCGCCAGCCAGGCGGCCGAGTGGCCCGTCCCCAGCGGCCGCAGCGAGCCGGCGGCGTCGGTGCCGAAGAGGATGCCCCGGATCTCGTAGCGGCCCTCGACCCCGGCCTCGACGCCGACCTCCACGGCGAGCCCGTCGAACCCACCGACGAGGCCGACCTGGCCCGTGAGTCGGGCCGTCGGCACGGCGAAGCCGAACGAGGTGTGACCGTCGCGGCGCAGGCTCAGGCCGTTCCACCTCCCTTGGGCGCGGACGACGAGCTGCCAGAAACCGTCCGCCATGGACTCGCGGGAGTCGAGCGGCGCGCCGATCTCGATGCGGGACGGCCCCGCGAGCCGGACCGACGCGGGAGTGCGCTCCCCCGATGGGGCGACGACGAAGGCCTGCAACTCGCCGAGCTCGGCGCCGGGGCCGCCGCGCAACTCGGCGACGGCGCGCAGACGCTCGCCGCGGAGCCAGGCGTCGCGGGCCGTCGTGAGCTCGAGGACCAGGCCGCTCTCCGGCTCGAAGACGTGGACGAGCACCTCGGAGGCGTCCGGGTCCAACGAGGGTGCGCGCAACACGAAGGCGCCGGCGCCCAACTCCTCGGCGAGGCGGAACGCGCTCGTCCCGTCGGCGAACGGGACGCCGGTGGCGCGCAGGGTCTCGGCCGCCGCGGGCAGACGGATCGCGGCGCCTGCGGGATGCTCGTGCCCCGCCGGATCCACCACCGTGATCGCCATCGGGTCGAGCGCCTCGGTGGCCGCGCCATCGACCGGCACCAGCCGGACGACGGCCGCGGGCCCGACCGTCGGCACCGTGACGCCGCGCCGGAGCTCGTCCGCCGAGACCCGCAGCGAGTAGGAGCGGCTCTCCGCCACGAACGGCCGGGGACTCGGGTCGATCGTGCGGTTCGGGTCGAGCGGCCAGCTCACGGCGATCGGCTGACGCTCGACGGCGGTCGGGTCGGGTGCTCCGAGGGGTGCCTCGATGGGGGCGGCCCGGGTCTCGATGCGGTCGACGACGAGGTCGTCGCCGGTCGCGGAGATCATCCGGGCGCTCTCGGCCCCGGACGACGGCGCGGCGAGAGTGGCGAGCGCGACGAGAGCGAGGAGGGCGGGGGCGGGAAAGATCGTCTTCGGTTTGGGCATCGCGCGTCCTCCTACAGTCGGTCCCGAAGAAGCTCGGCGAGGCCGAAGCAGTCGCGGCGGCTCTGCCCGTGGGAGAGGGGCTCCCAGGAGTGCTCCCACCAGACGTCCCAGTCGCCCTCGGTGAAGTCGTAGTCGCGCAGCGGCGCGTCTCCGGCGGTCTCCTGGCTCCAGCAGTCGAGGAAGCCGTCGGAGCAGCCGGTCAGCCAGAGCTGGGTGATCTCCAGCCCGAGCTGCTCGAAGTAGTCGCCGCAGTAGGAGTCCCCGTCGTAGACGGCGCTGTCGACGTCCGTACCCACGACCGGCGAGAACGGCTTCGGCAGGGCCGGGTGGCCGGCGGTTCCCAGGAGGTACTCGTTGGCGTTCAGGAAGGCCATGTTGCCCATCATCTGCATGCGCACCGCATCCGACTTGTAGCCCAGGATCCAGCCCAGCGCCTCTTCGAAGAGGTTGCCGTCCATCACGGCGTCCGCCAGCGGCGTGCCACCGCTCGACGGCGCCAGGGCGTAGACGGTCCGCACGGCCTCCTCGATGACCGGGTAGCGGCTGTCCCAGGTCGGGTTCGACAGGATCCAACGCATCATGTTGCCGCCGTGGGAGTGGGTGATGACGACCATGTCGTCGATCCCGCGGTCCTGGATGAAGTCGTAGAGGTAGGTGGCGAGACAGCCCGCCGCCTCGTTCTTCCAGGCGAAGGCGTTGAAGTTGCAGTTGACGACCACGAAGTCGTCCCGGTTCGGCAGCCCGTCGCGCACCTTGTCGATGAACTGCCAGGTCCAGTACTCGTTCTCGGCGTCGTCGTTGTCGCTCGTGCCGTGGACGAAGGCGACGCCCGTGACGGCCGTGGCCGGGGCCGCCAGGGCCAACAGGGCCACGAGGGCTAGGGAGGCTGGAGGGATGATCCTGGGCATGGGACTCTCCTGAAGGGCCGGATGGGGTACCGGCCGTGCGAGGGGCCCAGGGCGCCGCAACCGGAAGGACCGGCAGGGCTCCTGGGCACCTCCACGTCGGTACTTCTGGGTCTCTCTCGGGGGGCGAAGAAGATCCTACCAGGCCGCCGCCTCGCTGGCGACCCCTCGTACCCGACTCCCTCGGGGCGCCCTGCCACCCAGGGCCCGACGGTCCTGGGAGGTTACGGCTCGTCGCGCAGCGCCGTGACCCGCGAGCGATACTCCTCCTCGTCGATCTCACCGCGGGCGAACCGGCCCTTCAGTACCTGTTCCGGGCTCTCGGACACACCGGATCCGTTCCGCGACTTTCCGCCGTCGGCCGCGACTCGCATGGCGGCCCAGACGACCAGCGCCAGGACGACGATCCCTACGAGCCAGAGCCAGCCCATTCCTGCCATCGATCCTCCGTGCATCATCCTCCTCCTTCGTGAATGAGCCGCGCCCAGCCTGCCCGCGCTTCCGTCAATCCTCGACCCGAACCCCGATCACGACGTGGGGGGTTTCCTGGCCATCCTGCTCCGCCCAGAAGTCGCACGAGTACTCGCCGTGGGGTGCGCCCGTGTGGTGGAGCCCCATCCGTCCGCCGTCCGCCTCGAAGGCGTAGTGTCCGTCGCCCGGGGCATGGTCTCCGTGGCTGCCGTCGTCCCACAGCTCCACCAGGCCTCCATGGGGGCCGCCGCCGTGGTGACCCCCCATCCCGTCGGGTGTCGTGATGTCGAGGAAGACCGGGTGGCCGGTGACTTCCAGGCCGTCCATCGTCAGTGTCGCCTCGTAACGTGTGACACCGCCGACATGGTCGTCTCCATGGTGGACCACCAGGCCGTTGACCACCTGCCCGTCGACGAGTACCTGCACCTCACTCAGGGCGAGCACGCCCGGCGACTCGGGCGGGGAGGTCGGGGTGGATGCGCCACCACCGCAGCCCGCGAGGGCCGAGAGGATCGCGACACCGAGTGCGGATGCTGCCGATTTTCCAGTCATCGTCTATTCCTCGCGTCTCGTGTCATGGTCGACTCCTTGTGCTTCATGTCCTTTCCGGCGCCGCCAGCGGCCTCCGGCAAGGGCGAGCACGATCAGCAGGACGAACCCACTGAGAATGGTGAGAAACTGAGCGCTCATTCAGGCCTCCCGAGAACCCCGGCTGAGGAGCGGGGGATGAACATGGGCACGTTGTGACGGTACTCGAGGTACTCGTCTCCGAACTCGGCGACCATGCGACGCTCTTCCTTTCGCGCGAGCACGGTGTAGGCGACGACGATCACCGGGAACGCGATCACCGAGAGGATGGTAGGCCAGTGCACGACCCCCTCTCCGAATACAATCAGAAAGAGGCCCGTGTACTGGGGGTGCCGAACGCGCGCGTAAATACCGTCGGTCACCAGCCGCCCCTCGCGGCTGGCACGATGAACCTGCCGCCAGCCGTCAGCCACGAGGGTTGCCCCCGAGAATGCGATCGAGTATCCGATCACCATGCTGACGATGTGGGCCAGTGGAGTCCCGAACAGCTGGGCCCAGAGATTGCCGCCTTCAGCCCATTCGATGTCGAGGCCGAAGAACCGTGCGAGAAAGTAGATGGTCAGCGGAAAGCCGTACATCTCCGCGTAGAAGGCGATGATGAATGCCTGGACGACCCCCGCCCGGGCCCACTCCTTCCAACTGTCAGGCGCCAGGTAGCGGTACAGGAGCCACGAGACGACCACGACGACGATGACTGCAACGCCCCACATTCCGACGTGCATCAGGATCTTCCTCCAGGGAGCATCCTCAGAGCTTCGTCGTCCGCAGCCGCAGTGCGTTGGCGACCACCGACACGGAGCTGAGGCTCATGGCCGCGGCGGCGATGATCGGCGACAGGAGGATGCCGAAGAAGGGGTACAGGACTCCCGCGGCGATGGGCACTCCGGCGCTGTTGTAGGCGAAGGCGAAGAAGAGGTTCTGCTTGATGTTCCGCATCGTGGCCTGTGACAGTCGGCGGGCGCGGACGATGCCCGTGAGGTCGCCCTTCACCAACGTGACGCCGGCGCTCTCCATGGCGACGTCGGTGCCGGTACCCATGGCGATGCCCACCTGCGCCTGTGCGAGGGCGGGGGCGTCGTTGATGCCGTCACCTGCAATGGCGACCATCCGCCCCTCCGCCTGGAAGCGTTTCACGGCATCTACCTTCTGCGCGGGCAGCACCTCGGCGACCACCTCGTCGATCCCGAGCTTGTCGGCCACGGCCTGAGCCGTGGTGCGGCTGTCTCCGGTGAGCATGACGACGCGGACCCCGGCCCGATGCAGGGCATCGATGGCCTCCGGAGTCGTCTCCTTGATGGGGTCGGCCACGCCGAGCAGGCCCGCGGGCCTGCCGTCGACGACGACGAACATCACCGTCTGGCCTTCGGCTCGGAGCTTCTCTGCCCGCTCGCCGAGCTCACCAGGGTCGACCCCCAGCTCTTCGAGAAGCGACCGGTTGCCCAACGCCACGGGCCGGCCGTCGACCTTCCCTGTCACACCCTTCCCGGTCACCGACTCGAACTCCTCCGCCGACGGAATCTCGATGCCCCTCTCTTCGGCCCCCGAGACGATGGCTGCGGCCAGAGGGTGCTCGCTCGCGCGCTCGAGGCCCGCGGCGAGGTGCAGGAGCTCGTCCCCTTCCAGCCCGCTTTCGGCCGCCACCGTGACGAGCTGGGGCCGGCCCAACGTCAGTGTCCCGGTCTTGTCGACCACCAGCGTGTCGATCTCCCGGAGCTTCTCGATCGCCTCGGCGTTCTTGAACAACACGCCGTTGGTGGCTCCCTTGCCGGCGGCCACCATGATCGACATCGGCGTCGCCAGACCCAGTGCGCACGGGCAGGCGATGATCAGCACCGCCACCGCGTTGATGAGGGCGTAGGCCATCGCCGGCTCCGGGCCCCATAGGCTCCAAACGACGAAGGTCACCACCGCGGTCAGGATGACGGCCGGAACGAACCAGGAAGCCACCACGTCGACGAGCCGCTGGATGGGAGCGCGGGATCGCTGTGCGTCCGCGACCATCTGGACGATCTGAGCCAGGAGCGTGTCGGCGCCGACCCTTTCGGCCTCCATGATCAGCGCCCCTGTGCCGTTGACCGTGGCGCCGATCACCTTGTCGCCGGGGCCCTTCTCGACCGGGATCGGCTCGCCGCTGACCATCGCCTCGTCGACGCTGCTGCTGCCTTCGACCACCGTGCCGTCGACCGGCACCTTCTCTCCCGGCCGCACCCGCAGCCGGTCACCCGGTTGCACCAGCTCCAGCGGGACGTCGTGCTCGGTCCCATCCGGTTCGATCCGGCGTGCCGTCTTCGGCGCCAGACCCAGGAGGGCGCGGATCGCCGCTCCGGTGCTGCTGCGGGCCCGCAGCTCGAGGACCTGCCCCAGCAGGACCAGGGTTACGATCACCGCCGCCGCCTCGTAGTAGACGCCCACGTGGCCTCCCTCGCCGCGGAACGACGCGGGGAAGACCCTCGGCACGGCCGTGGCGATCACGCTGTACAGGTAGGCGACGCCGACGCCGAGGCCGATCAGCGTGAACATGTTGAGACTCCTGTGGACGATCGAGTAGTAGCCGCGGACGAAGAACGGCCAGCCGCCCCACAACACCACCGGCGTGGCGAGCATCAGCTCGAGCCAGGGCCCGGCCGTGCTCGACATCAGGTGCGCTATCCAGGTGTCCGGAAGGTACCGGCCCATCGCCAGGATGACGAGGGGCACGGTGAGCGCGGCGCTCACCCAGAAGCGCCGTGTCATCTCCGCGAGCTCGGGGTTCTGCGGCTCCTCGGCCTCGATGGTCCGAGGCTCCAGGGCCATGCCGCAGATCGGGCAGTCTCCCGGCTCGTCGCGGACGATCTCCGGATGCATCGGGCAGGTCCACTCGGTGCGCTTCTCCTGGACCGGCACGCCT
>CAJQNK010000305.1 GCA_905479655.1 uncultured bacterium
ACCGGGTGGAGATCGCGGCCTTCGAGCTCGTGGGCGAGCTGGTGGGTCTCGAGGGCCGCGGCACCGCCTACCTCTCGGGCCCCCTGGATCTCCGGCTGACGGTGAGAACCCGGCGCGAGGGGCTCTCGATCGAGGACGTGCCGCCCCAGGTCCTCGACCTCGTGACGACGGGCGACGGCTGGGTCACCGTGCCGCTGAGGGTCGGCGGCGTCCTGGACGACCCCGTCGTGAAACCCGACACCAAGGCCCTGGGCCGCGTGCTGAGGGACGCCGCGAAGAGTCGTCTCGGCAAGGCGCTGGGCGGGGGGTAGTCGGGCCGGTAGGGGGAGGCGACGACCGGGTCGGCCTGACCAGGGTGGCTGGTTCGGGGTCCTTCGACTCCGGCCCTGCGGCGCTCCGCTCAGGACGACACCTCGGAGCGCCGCCGCCCGCGACACGACCGTGTGGCACGGGTCGTCTCGAGCACCGGGTCTCGAGCACCGGGTCCTCTCTTGCGCCGGGTCGTCCCTTGCACCGGGTCCTCTCTTGCACCGGGTCGTCTCTTGCACCGGGTCGTCCCGAGCATCGTGTCGTCCTGAGTGGAGCCGCGCCAGCGGCGGAGTCGAAGGACCACGAGGAGTCGGGTTGCCGCAGGAGTCCGGTGATCGCCGCCGCACCCTGAGCCACCGCGCCCTCAGGAGTCGACCGCTCTCGACGGCACCTCGCCGCCCTCGGCGCCCTCCTCGCTCCGCGGCTCCAGGGCTCCCATCCCCACGACCTCCGGCGCGACCCGCATCATGCGGTAGATGGTCGCCCGCTCCAGGGCGTCCCCGCCGTCGCCGCGCGTGGTCGACTCGAAATACTCCCAGACGATCTCGCCCGCGGGCGTGACCTCGAACACCCGCCCCTTGTTGCTCTCGGTGATCAGGGTGTTGCCGTTCGCCAGGCGCTGAGCGGCGCCGCGGGACTGGGAGTAGAACGACTCCGGCGGCGAGCCCGTGTACTCCCAGACGATCTCGTTCGTGAACGGGTCCAGCTCGATCACCCGCGAGCGCCCCTGGTAGCGGCCGTTGTCGAAGATCAGCAGGTTGCCGTTGTCGAGCAGGCTCGGGTGATGGGGATGCTCCAACTCTCCCGGGCCCCAGCTCCAGACGAAGCGCCGGGTCTCCGGGTCGAGGACGCCGATCAGGTCGACGTTGCGCACGCAGATCAGCACCTGGCCGCGCCGGAAGAGGGTGCGGCCGGCTCTCACGACGTCCCGGTCGAGGACCTCCACCGTGTTGGCGTTGTAGATCTTGCTCTTGAGGCTCCCGGGGTACCTCATCGGCCGCGCCTCGACCGCCGCGCGGAGCGCCGGGTCGGCGAGCGTCATCTCGGCGAACGAGATCGACCGCTCGAGCTCGCCGCCGGGCTCCAGCACCTGCAACAGGTTGTCCTCCACCGGCCGCAACAGGCTCAGGCCGGAGTCGTAGCGCAGCTCCTCCGAGAGCGCCCACAGCCGCCCGTCGGCCATCACCGCGTCGTGGTGGAACGTCCCGCGGTGCTCGAAGAGCAGCCGCGAGTCGCGGTCGACCCCCAGCACGCTGCCCTCGCGGGTCAGCATCAGGTAGCCGTCCTCGAAGGGCTCCAGCAGGCGGCAGTTCTCCTTCTCGGAGCGGGGGTCCCGGACCCGCTCCAGTGTCCGGCCCTCGAGATCCATGACCAGGCCCCCCGGCCGACCCTCGACGCAGAAGACGTTGACGCCGGGCGCGGCCCGCTCGCGGTCGAGGACCACGACCCCCCGCTTCGCGCGGTCCGCCTCGTCGACCCGGCCCCAGCTGGCGTACGGCAGCGAGATCACGCCGTCCAGGGCCGACTGGACGACCTGGCTGCGGGAGCCCAGCCACCACAGAGCTCCGGCCAGGGCCAGGAGGGCCGGGAGGAGAACGAGGAGGGTCCGTTTGACTCGCATCTCGAAGTGACCGACGGGCGGCTCGAAGGCCGATCGGCCGCCCCCGCTCGGGAGGTCCGTCGAGGGGTCGAGCCGGGCCGGATCGGGGTTGGCCCCATGCTATCGTGAGCGCGAATCGCGGAGGAGGCAAAGCTTGAACAAGACACTCATCGGCTGCGGCGTCGTCATCGCATTGCTGGTCCTCGCCGGAGGCTGCGGCCTCATGGGCACCTACAACAACCTCGTCTCGTCCGAGGAGTCGGTGAAGACCGCTTGGGCCCAGGTGGAGAACGTCTACCAGCGGCGCGCGGACCTGATCCCCAATCTCGTGGAGACCGTACGCGGTGCCCGCGACTTCGAGCAGGAGACGCTGACCCAGGTCGTCGAGGCCCGCGCCAAGGTCGGCCAGACCACCATCCAAGGCCTTCCCGACGCCCAGCAGCTCGCCCAGTTCCAGCAGGCGCAGCAGGGGCTCTCGTCGGCCCTCTCCCGTCTTCTGGTCGTCGTCGAGCGTTACCCGGATCTCAAGGCGACCCAGGCGTTTCGTGACCTGCAGGTCCAGCTCGAGGGGACGGAGAACCGGATCGCCATCGAGCGCCGCCGCTACAACGAGGTGGCGCAGGAATTCAACACCCTTCGCCGACGCTTCCCGACCGTCCTGGTCGCCGGCTTCCTGGGCTTCGGCGAACGACCGTACTTCGAGGCCGACAAGGGCGCGGAGAGCCCGCCGAAGGTCGAGTTCTAGTGTCCCAGGTCCCCGGGTGAAGGTCTTCAGCCAGGAGGATCGGGCGGCGATCCGCGAGGCGATCGCCCGCGCGGAGGGGGTGACCGCGGGCGAGGTCGTCCCCTACGTGGTCCGGCGCTGTGACGACTACGCCGTCGGCCGCTGGACGCTGGCGACGTTCTGCGCGGTGCTCGCGGTGGTCGGCGCCTCCGTCGTCCACGCGGCCTCGGACCTCTGGGGCGGCCCCCTCTGGCTCTGGGGCGGGGCGCCGGCGCTGGCCGGGGCCGTCGCCGGCTGGGCCCTGGGCCGGTGGGTGTCGGCGCTGACCCGGCTCGCGACCCCGCCGGGGATCCTCGAGGACCGGGTGGCGGCCCGCGCGGCCTCCGCCTTCCTCGAAGAGGAGGTCTTCGCCACCCGCGAGCGCACGGGGATCCTGATCTTCCTGGCCCTCTTCGAGCGGCAGGTCGTGATCCTGGGCGATGCCGGCATCAACTCCAAGGTCGAGCCGGACGAGTGGGGCTCCATCGCCGACACGCTGGCCGGCGGCATCCGCCAGGGTCGCACCGTCGGTGCGCTCGTCGAGTCCATCGAGGCCTGCGGCCGGCTCCTGGCCGAGCGCAAGGTCGAGCTGCGCCGCGACGACGCGAACGAGCTGCCCGACGAGCTGAGGATCTCCGACCGGTGAGACCGCTCCCGCTCCTCGCACTCTGCCTGCTCCTGCCGATCACGGCCGCTCGGGCCACCGAGGTCCCGTTCCTGAGCGGCCGGGTCGTGGACACGGCGGGCCTGCTCTCGACCGAGGCGCGGAGCCGCATCGCGGGCGAGCTCGAGGCCCTGGAGCGCTCCGGCGGAGCCCAGATCGCCGTCCTCACGATCCCCACGATCGACGACGAGCCGATCGAGGACTTCGCGATCCGCGTCGTCGACGAGTGGAAGCTCGGCCGGAAAGGGGTCGACGACGGCGCCCTCCTCCTGGTCGCGGTCGACGACCGCAGGATGCGCATCGAGGTGGGCTACGGTCTCGAGGGGAAGATCCCCGACGCGCTGGCCGGACGCATCCTCGACCAGGTCGTGGCCCCCCGGTTTCGCGAGGGGCGCTTCGACCAGGGCATCGAGGACGGCGTCCGGACCCTCGCCGCCCTGGCCCAGGGCGACGAGTCCGCGCTGCCGAAGGAGCGGAGTCGTCGGGACGAAGGCTTCCCCATCGGCTTCTTCCTCCTGATGCTGGGCCTGCTGCTCATCGTGGGGGCACTGCGCAACCGGGGCCGACGCCGGCTCGGCCGTGGACGAGGTCCGTGGATCGGCCCCTACAGCGGAGGCTCCGGCGGTTTCCGCGGCGGCTTCGGGGGTGGCTTCGGCGGCGGCGGGTTCTCGGGAGGCGGCGGCGGCTTCGGCGGCGGCGGCGCCTCGAGCGGCTGGTGAGGCCGGGCCCGAATACGGGAAGTTCAGGAAACGGGAAGTTCAGGAAACGGGGAAGCTCAGAACACGAGCAGGCCCCGAACAAGAGCAAGCTCAGGACACTGGAGGTTTCCATGACAGGTTCCATGACCCGATCGACCCACCGTCTGCTTCTCCTCGCCCTCCTCCCGGTGCTGGCGCTGGGCGTCGCGGCCGGGGCCGGGGCGGCCCCTACCGACGACCTGGGCTCGATCGACTTCCCGGCCACCGGCTCGGAGACGGCGCGCCCGCACTTCGAGCGCGGCGTGCTGCTGCTCCACAGCTTCGAGTTCGAAGACGCCCGCGAGGCCTTCCAGCGCGCCCGCGCGATCGACCCCGACTTCGTCATGGCGGCGTGGGGCGAGGCGATGACGTACAACCACCCGCTGTGGCGGGAGCAGGACCGCGAGGCCGCGCGACGGGTGCTGGCGGAGATCGCGCCCACGCCCGAGGCCCGGGCCCTGCGCGCTCCCACCGAGCGCGAGAAGCGGTGGATCGGGACCCTCGAGGTGCTGTACTCGGAGGAGGGCTCCAAGCTGGAGCGGGACCTCGCCTACGAGGCCGCCATGGCCGCGCTCGCCGCCGACTACTCGAGAGACCTGGAGGCGCGCGCGTTCTGGGCGCTCTCGATCCTGGGCTCGACCCAGGGCGAGCGCGACTTCCGGGCCTACATGCGGGCGGCCGCGGTGGCGGAGGAGGTCTTCGCGGCCAACCCGCGACACCCGGGCGCCGTGCACTACATGATCCACTCCTACGACGACCCGATCCACGCCCCGTTGGGGCTGCGGGCCGCCCGAGTCTACGCGCGGATCGCCCCGGCCGCCACCCACGCCCAGCACATGGTCTCCCACATCTTCATCGCCCTGGGCGACTGGCGGGCCTCGGCAGAGGCCAACGAGAAGGCCGTCCGCGTCTCCGAGGAGCGGGCCCGGCGCAAGGGCCTGCCGGAGCACCGGCGCAACCACCACGCCCTGCACTGGCTGCACTACTCCTATCTGCAGATGGGGCGGGTGGCGGACGCCGCCGGGCTCCTCGCGACCATGACGAGGGACGCGGCGGCCGCCCCCGACGGCACGAACCTCTGGTACCAGGCCTTCATGCGCGCGGGCCAGGTGGTCGACGGCGGTGACCGGGGGCTGGCGCTCGCGCCGCTGGAGGCCGAGCTGGACAGCATCGCGGCCATCGCCGCGGACCTCTACGCCGTGGCGCTGACCGCGGTCGAACGGGGCGACACCGAGCGGGCGGAGGCCCTGGGCGACCGGCTGGATGAGGCGATCGCGGCAGCCGGGGCGCGGCAGGAGTCCGGAACGGACGACGAGGGCTGGGACGAGTCTCCCGCCGACCTCGAGGCGGCTCGGGCCACGGCCCACCTGCTCCGGAGCCTCGTCGCGTCGCGTCGTGGAGAGGTCGACACGGCCGTCGCCGAGGCCGAGCGGGGCGCCGAGATCGAGGACGCCATGCGGCTGGAGTACGGTCCGCCGCTGCTGGTGCAACCGGCCGCCGAGCTCCACGGCTGGATGCTCCTGCGCGCCGAGACGCCCGCGGAGGCCCAGCAGGCCTTCGCGAGGTCGTTGCTACGCTACCCCCGCCGGGCCTCGTCGCTGGCGGGGTTGGCGCAGGCGGCCCGAGGAGCCGGCGACAACGCGACCGCCGACCGGGCGATGGCCGAGCTGGCGGACGTGCGGTCCGGGGCCGACAGCGGGTCGTAGGAGAGCGGCGGACGGCGACGGCTTCCCCGAGGTCCGTGTCGTCCTGAGCGGAGCCGCGGAAGCGGCGCAGTCGAAGGATCCCGGGGAGTCGGTTGGAGGCGGGCGAACAGGTGGACGCCGCCGCGCCTACCGCCACCACGACCCGGAACTGCTGAGCACGGGGTCCTTCGACTCCGCGCTCCGCGGCTCCGCTCAGGACGACACCGTCGAGGACGACACCAGAGGCGCCCCGACCCGCGCCCGCCTACTCCGCCGGTTCGACGATCTCGATCCGGCGGCCGATCTCCAGCCCCTCGGTGACGACCTGCCGCGCGCCGGAGGGCCAGAGCACCTCGACGGAGTCGACCGTCGTGTGCTCGCCCAGGCCGAACCAGAGCGGCATCGAGCTCTGCGAGAGGTAGCCCGACTTGCCCTCGTTGAAGCGCAGCCAGTGATCGTCGCCGGAGCGGACGACGACCCGGGCGCCGAGCCCGTCGCGATTCGAGCGGGTGCCGGTGAGGTCGATCGCGAGCCAGTGGACGTCGCCGCGCTGCGCCAGGTCGGAGATCAGCACCTGCGGCACGTCGTTGAACTCGCCGGTCACGATGTCGAGGTCGCCGTCCCCCTCGATGTCGAGGATCGCCGAGGTCCGGGTGCCCAGCGTGCCGGCGACCAGTGCCGCGCCCTGGAGGCCCGACCGGCACAGCAGGTGGCCCTCGTCCGGACCGTTGCAGTCCACGGTGAAGAGGTCTCGGTGGGTGCGGCCGTCCCGGCGCGGCTCGACGCCCAGGATGAACTCGGCGTCCAGAAAGTTGGTCCCGCCGTTGTTCATCATCACGGAGTTGACGCCGTAGCGGAACGGGAAGTTCATGCTGGAGGCCACGAACAGGTCCGGGTAGCCGTCGGCGTTGAGGTCGCCGGCCGAGAGGCCCCAGGGCCAGAAGTTCTCCACGCCGATCGCGTCGGAGATCTCGGCGAACGAGCCGTCTCCGCCCTGGCGGTAGAACGTGTTGCCCGGGGAGTTGTCCTCCCCGCCGTCGTCCATCTCGATCTCGACCTTGAGCTTCTCGTCGCGCAGCGGGTCGACGGGCTCCTCGTGCATATCCGAGTGCATGTCGGTCACGACCAGGTCGAGGTCCAGGTCGTTGTCGTAGTCGAAGAACTTGACGCCCATGGCACCCCACGAGGTGAGCTGGAAGAGCTCGGGGGTCCGGTCCTTCCACCCCTTGCCCGCCTGGTTCTCGTAGTAGTGGTCGTCGCCCTGCATGTTGAGGACGTAGAGATCCGGATACCGGTCGCCGTTGAGGTCGGTGAACGTGGCGTCGCCCGTCCAGGCCGTGACGTTCAACCCCAGCTCCTCCGATACCTCCTCGAAATGCCCGTCGCCCAGGTTCCGGTAGAGCAGGCTCCGCTCCGTCCTCTCGGGGAAGCGATGACCCGCGAAGGCGTCCTCCCGGGCCAGGTAGAAGCCGCCCCGACCGGTCTCCTCGTGGGTGTAGGAGCCCACGTTGGTGACGAACAGGTCGAGGTCACCGTCCAGGTCGAAGTCGAACCACGTCGCGCCGGACGAATGGCCGCTGTAGCCGACGCCCGCGCGCTCCGTCACGTCGCGGAACCGCCCCTCCCCGACGTTCTCGTAGAGCGAGTTGCCCATCCTCACCGTCGTCAGGAAGAGGTCGGGGTCGCCGTCGTCGTCGTAGTCGCCGAACGCGCCGGTGACGCTGATCCGGTCCGCCACCGCCAGCCCGGAGCCCTCAGTAATCTCCTCGAAGGTGCCGTCGCCGAGGTTGCGGTACAGGCGGTTCGAGCCGATCTGGGTCAGGAAGTAAAGGTCCATCCGCTGGTCGCCGTCGACGTCCGCCACGAGGACGCCGTTGCCGTGGTCGTAGTGCGCCGGCTTCCAGGTGCGCAGGGAGTCGTCCACCGACTCGTGCAGGAAGTCGATCCCGCTCTCCGGCTGGCGATCCGTGAAGGAGAAGTCGATCGGCACCCGGAAGAGCCCCTTCGTCCGGAGCTGGGCTGTCTGCCGCGCCTCGAGCGTCGCGACGCCGATGTCGTCGGCCGGGTACTCGTAGCGCTTCGGCTCGGCGCTGGGCTCGTCCGACTGCGCCGGCAGCGGCAGCGCCATCAGGGCGCAAGCGGAGAGCGACAGGAGAAGGGCTGGAACTCTGACGGTCATGGGGGCCTCCGGAGGGGGTGAAGCGGCGGTCCTGCGGGTCGTTCGTGAGGGGCGAGAGTAACACGCGGGGTCCGGAATCGGACCCCGCGGGGGGGCAAACGCCCGCTTGGCCGCCGGGGGCGGCACGGGCTCACCGGAAGGGCTCAGGGCCCGGCGACCGACCCCGGAGCCCGCGGATCGAGGACCAGGCGGACGCCGAGGGGAGGCGCGAGGTAGCGCCGGGATCCCGCCCGCGGACAGCGGACCTCCAGGGCCTCGGGACTCCCGCCCGCGAGGCCGAAGAGACCGACCTTCTGGCTCTCGCTCAGGTAGCTCCCGCCGCCGGCCAACTCGCGGAGCTGCGTCCACGCCACGCCCGCTCCGCCGCCCGACAGCGTCAGTCGGGCGCCGTACGGCCCGCAGGGTCCGACGTCGGCGAACGACACCGCCAGCCGGCGGGTCGCCGAGCCCCCATTTCGCGACAGGTCGTTGCGCAACAGGCTCGGGCGGTCGTTGACGTGGACCACCACCAGGTCGGGGTCGCCGTCGCCGTCGAAGTCGCCGGTTGCCAGGCCCCGGCTCGAACCGCCGCCCGCCGGGGCTCCCCGGATCACGTCGGCCTGCCGGAAGCGCCCGTCGACGTCCCCCAGGAGGACCTGGTCCGGCTGGAAGTAGGTGGAGCCCAGGCCGAAGGTCTCGACATCCTCGAAGACGTGGCCGTTGGCAACGTAGAGATCGAGCCGTCCGTCGAGGTCGAGGTCCAGCATCAGCGTGCCCCACCCGAGGCGCGAGAGCGACACCTGGCGCAGTCCGGCGGGCGCCGTCACATCCGAAAACAACCCCCCGCCGTGGTTGCGATACAGCGTGTTGTAGTCCTCGGAGAAGTTGGTCACGAAGAGGTCCAGGTCGCCGTCCGCGTCGTCATCGCCCCAGGCGATCCCCATGGACGCCTGGGGCTGTCCGGTGTCGGAGAGCGCCAGCCCGGTCAGCAGCCCCGCCTCCTCCAGCCCCTCCTCGCCCTGACGGAACAGGTGGTTGTCCTGCGAGTCGTTGCTCACGAAGAGCTCGGGCCGGCGGTCGCCCCCGAGGTCCGCCGCCAGGACGCCCAGCGAGTAGCGCGGCGGGGCCTCCGCCACCGCGCCCGCGGCCTCGTCGAAGGTGCCGTCGCCGCGGTTGAGGTAGAGCGCATCCGGCTCGGCGACGAGTCCCTGCGGTCCGCAGAACGCCCGGTTCCCCCGGTAGCCGCACGGGTTCCCCGGCCCCCGTGGCGGGATCGTCCCGGTATCGAACACTAGGTAGTTGGCGACGTAGAGGTCCTGGTCGCCGTCGGCGTCCAGGTCCGAGAAGGCGCACGAGTGGCTCCAGCGCGGGTCGGCCACGCCGGCCGCGGCGGCGATCTCCTCGAAGCTCCCGTCACCCCGGTTGCGGTACAGGCGGTTCGCCCCCCAGGCCGTCACGTAGACGTCCGGCCACGCGTCGCCGTCGACGTCCCCCACGCACGCCCCCATCCCCCAGCCGGTCGCCTCGAGCCCGGCGTCCGGGGTGACTTCCCGGAACCGCCAGTCGCCCTCGTTGCGGTAGAGAGCCAGCAGGGGGCCGGCCTCGGGCGTGCCGACGAGCTCCAGCGTCGAACCGCTCACCAGCAGGAGGTCCGGGTCGCCGTCGCGGTCGTAGTCGAACACCGCCGCGCCGTTGCCGTTGGCCTCGATCACCCAGTCCATCGAGCCGTCGCCGCTCACGCTGACGAAGTCGACGCCCGCCTCGGCGGCCACGTCGACGAGCGTGAGCTCGGCGCCCGCCGGCCGCGCCAGGGCGCCGACGACGAGGCCGAGGACGACGAGAAGGGCACGTCGGGGACGCTTCGAGCCAGGCACGACCGCAGGATAGCCGAGGATCGGCGGCGCGGGCCGGCGCGAGGATGGAATGCGGAGCCGGTGAACACCTGTTGTCACGGGTACCTGCACGACGCCCGAGGAGGGCCTGACCACCAGCTGCTAGGATCCCCCCGCCATGTTCCAGAGAGAGCACACCCATCTTCGACGAGACGTCGAAGCGATCCAGATCCCCGACGGCACCCGGACGCGTCTCGAAGCGGACGCGCCGGTGATGATCACTCAGGACCTGGGCGGCACCTTCACGGTGATGACCCAGTTCGGCGCCATGTACCGCATCGACGCCTCCGACGCCGACGCCCTGGGCAAGGAGGCCCGGCCCGAGGGCGAGGCCGCCGAGAAGGCGGCGGCCTCCGGTCCCCTGGAGGGCCAGGTCTGGAGCCAGATGCGGAAGTGCTACGACCCGGAGATACCGGTCAACATCGTCGACCTGGGGCTGGTCTACGACTGCCGCGTCGAGGACGGCGACAACGCCGACGGGGCGATCGTCCACATCAAGATGACGCTGACCGCCCCGGGCTGCGGCATGGGTCCGGTCATCGCTCAGGACGTCCAGAGCCGCGTTTCGGACCTGGGCGGCGTGCGCGAGGCCCGGGTGGAGGTCGTCTTCGACCCGCCCTGGAACCAGAACATGATGACCGAGGCGGCGAAGCTCCAGCTCGGCTTCATGTAGGCCGGCCGCCGCGTTCGACGCGGCCGGAGACGACGGGCCCGGCTCGGGAGGTCGAGCGCGGTCAGCGCACGGCGGGCACGGTCAGGAGCTGACCGGGCCGGATCGTGTTGCCGCGCAGGCCGTTCGCCTGCTTGATGAGCCCCACCGTGGTGCCGTACCGGTGGGCGATCTTCCACAGGTTGTCGCCGGCGGCGACGACGTACTTGGACTCGGCGAGCTGGAAGCCCGTCTCCTCCACGTACCGGGTCCACGGCCGTGGGAAGAGCGCGACGTGGTAGTGAGGCGGCCGCCGCTCGTAGTTGGCCTCGAGGACCCCCTCGATCTCCAGCGCGACCAGCACGCCCTCGAGGTAGGAGCGGCACTCCCGGCGCCAGCTCCTGCGCAGGTCGAAGGCCATCCCGGTCGGGTGCACGGAGCGCGAAGAGGCGTTGGGGGGCTGGAGACGACGCGGCCGCGTCAGGCTCGTGACGACCAGCTTCTCGTGGCAGGCGTCCTCGTAGCGACGCCCCATGCGCGACAGGAAGTCCACGACCTCCGGCCGGGCGTAGGGAAAGCGCACGCCCTCCTTGACATCGAAGTCGGGGTTGCTGGCCACCGAAACCAGCAGCCCGGCCCGAACGAAGCGCTCCACGTCGTCCGCGTCATCGAGGTAGGAGTAGTGGTGCTCCTCCGCCATCCGATTCTGCCGGTCCAGCGAGGCCCGGGTCGGCCGCAGGCTCTGGGCCGCGACCGCGCCGACACCCAGCAGGAAGGCGAGCCCTGTGACAACCACCGGCCTCATGGCCACGCGAAGATCGGACAACACTCCTCCTCCCATCGGACCTCTTGCTTCCTCGATCGGGGTTCGACACCTCGGGGCCAGCGGGGCCCCCGCCACGTCACCGCGGCTTCTACGATATCGGGCAGACGGCCTTTTCTAACAGTTTGGAGGGTCCCTGTAAAGCCCTGGGGCCGTGCGGCTTCCGTGGCGGGCCCTGTCGCCCTCAGTAGAAGATCGGGTACGACCCGGGATCGCCCTCGTGCATCAGCTCCCAGACGGCCCGGAAGACGTCCTCGCGACTCGGCTTCGAGAAGTAGTCCCCGTCGGAGCCGTAGGCCGGCCGATGCGGGCGCGACGAGAGCGTGCGCGGCGGGCCGTCGAGGCAGTACCAGCCGCCCTGCTCCTCCAGGACCTGGCGCATCATGTAGGCGGTCGTACCGCCCGGCACGTCCTCGTCGAGGAACAGCACCCGACCGGTCTTGCGGAGCGACTCGACGATGCGGCCGTCGAGGTCGAACGGCAGCAGCGTCTGGACGTCGACGAGCTCCACGTCGACGCCGGCCTCGGCCAGGAGCTCGCTGGCCTCTTCCGCGATGCGGCAACAGGCGCCGTAAGTCACGACGGTGACGTCGCTCCCCGCGCGCAGGACCTCCGGGCGACCCAGGGGCAGGCGGATCTCCGTCAGGTTCTCGGGCACGGGCTCCTTGCGCCGGTAGCCGTTGAGGACCTCGACCACCAGAGCCGGGTCGTCGCCCTCGAGGAGGGTGTTGTAGAAGCCCGCGGCGCGCGTCATGTCCCGCGGCACGCACAGGTGGAGCCCGCGCAGCAGGTGGATGAGCGCGGCCATGGGCGAGCCCGAGTGCCACACCCCCTCGAGCCGGTGGCCCCGGGTGCGCACGATGACCGGCGCCTTCTGGCGGCCACGGGTGCGCCATCGCAGAGTCGCGAGGTCGTCGGAGAGGATCTGCAACGCGTACAGGACGTAGTCGAGGTACTGGATCTCGGCCACGGGCCGCAGGCCGCGCAACGCCAGGCCGATCGCCTGGCCCATGATGGTGGTCTCGCGGATCCCCGTGTCGGCGACCCGCAGGGCGCCGTACTTCTCCTGCAGGCCGGCGAAGCCCTGGTTGACGTCCCCGAGGGCGCCCAGGTCCTCGCCGAACGCGATCATCTGCGGGTGGCGCTCCAGGGCGGCGTCGAAGCAGCGGTTCAGGACCTCGAAGCCCCGGAGCTCCTCGGGCTCGGCCGGGTAGACCGGCGGCACCGCCTCGACCTCCAGCGGCGAGCCCGCCCCCTCGTTGAGCAGGTGGGAGCTGTAGATCGCCTGCACCCGGGGGCGCTCCGAGTCGAGCCAGTCGGCCAACCGCCGCCGGGCGTCGGAGGCCTCGTCGCGGGTGACGACCAGGGCCTCGAGGGCCGCGCTGTGCAGATCGCGGCGGACCGGGCCGGGCTGGCGCTCGAGCCGGCGGCGCACGTCCTCGACGCACTCCCCGCCAGCGCTCGACCCCGACAGACCCGCCAGCAGGTCGAGCACGACGCCGCGCTCGGCGTCCAGCGGCTCACGGAAGGCCTTCCAGGCGTTGCGCTGGGCCTCCCGGACCCGCTCCCAGGCCTCGCCCTCGAGAGTGTCGAGCTCCTCCTCCGTCGCCCGCCCGGACTCCAGGATCCAGGCCCGCATCCGCCGCACACAATCGTGCTCGCGCTCCCACTCCAGCCGCTTCTCGGACTTGTAGCGCTCGTGACTGCCGGAGGTCGAGTGTCCCTGGGGCTGGGTCAGCTCCGTGACATGGAGGATGTAGGGGACGTGGCGCTCGCGGATGGCCGCCGTCACCTCCAGGTAGGTCTCGACCAGACGCGGGTAGTCCCACCCGGGGACCGTCCGGATCTCGTACCCCTGAGGGTCCTCCGCCGTGAGCTGGAAGCCCGACAGGACGTGGGAGAGGTGGCCCTTGGTGATCTGCAGCTCGCCGGGAACCGAGATGCCGTAGCCGTCGTCCCAGATCGACAGCAGCATCGGCGCCCCCAGGACGCCGGCGGCGTTCACCGCCTCCCAGAACATGCCCTCGGCGCAGCTCGCGTCTCCGATCGTGCCGAAGGCGATCTCGGAGCCACCGTTCGAGAAGCGCTCCGAACCGGCCGCCAGCTCCGGCAGCTCGCGGTAGAGGCGCGAGGCGTGGGCGAGGCCGACCAGTCGCGGCATCTGCGACCCCGTCGGCGACAGATCGGCCGAGGAGTTGCGACGCCGGGTCTGGTCCAACCACTCCCCGTCGGGACCCACGAGGGCCGTGGCGAAGTGCGCGTTCATCTGCCGCCCGCCGGAGGAAGGCTCCCGCCGCGGATCGGCGTCGGCGTAGATCTGGGCGAAGAACTGCTCCAGCGTGAGCTCGCCGATCGCCATCATGAACGTCTGGTCGCGGTAGTAGCCCGAGCGGAAGTCTCCCGGGCGGAAAGCCCGCGCCATCGCGAGCTGGGGCACCTCCTTGCCGTCACCGAAGATGCCGAACTTGCCCTTGCCGGTCAGCACGTCCCGGCGGCCGATCAGGCTGGCCTCCCGGCTCTCCACCGCCACCGTGTAGTCCGCGAGCACGCGCTCGGCGCTGAGCGGCTCCGCCGCCTCGGTCTGGGCCTGCCGCTCGTCGGCGGTCCTGGTCGGATTCACGCTCCCTCCTCGTCTCGCGTTCTCCGCGCGAGGCGCCGTCCCGAGGGCCTGCCCAGGCTGCGCCGCCAGGCAAGCTCGCGCGACCGACCTCCCGCGGATGGCGGAGATTCTACCGGATCGGGCTCGACGGAGCCGCGAGCCGCGAGGCGCCACGACTCCGCCCGGGGATCCACGGGTTCGCGCCGGTGGCAGCGACAGCGCGGGCGGGCGGTGGATAGACTCGTCGGCATGACGCGACCGCCCCTCGAGCCCGCCGCCCTTCACCGCTGGGGCTTCCGCGGGGCGGGTGTCCAGCCGTCTGAGGCCTTCCTCGCCTGGCTCGAGGCGCGTCTGGGTCCGGCCGAGGCCCTCCCCGAGCCGGTGGCTCCCGAGACCATCCCGGTGCCGGAGGCCGGCCCCCTGCCCGACCTGCCCGGTCTCGCCGACGATCCCCTGGACCGCCTGGCCCACGCCCGTGGACGCGGGCTGACGGACCTCCTCCGCCTGCGGTCGGGGCGGCTGCCGGCGCTGCCCGACGCGGTGGTCCGGCCCGAGGACGAGCGCGTCGTCGAGACGACGCTCCGGCGCCTGGCGGCAGGCGGCGTGCGCGCCATCCCCTGGGGCGGCGGCACCTCGGTGACCGGCGGTGTCAACGTCGTGCCGGACGACCGGCCCGCGGTCGTCGTCGACCTGGGCCGGCTCGACCGCGCCATCGACATCGACCCACTCTCGGGGCTCGCCACGTTCGGCGCCGGAATCCGTGGTCCCGCCCTGGAAGCGGCCCTGGAGAGCCAGGGTCGGACGCTCGGGCACTTCCCCCAGTCGTGGGAGCTCTCGACCCTCGGCGGCTGGATCGCGACCCGCGCCTCGGGTCAGGAGTCTCTGGGCTACGGCTCCATCCACGACCTGGTCGCCGGACTGCGTCTGGTCGCGCCCGCCGGACGCCTGGCGCTCGCGGCGCAACCGGCGAGCGCCGCCGGCCCCGACCTGCGGCAGCTCGTGCTGGGGAGCGAGGGGCGGCTCGGCATCGTCACCAGCGCCACCGTGCGGACGGCGCCCCGGCCCGAGGATCGTCAGGCCGTCGGCCTCCTGCTGCCCGACGAGGAGAGCGGACGGGCGGCGGTGCGCGACCTCGTACTCGGGGTCCGGGGGCTGTCGATGATCCGTCTGTCGGACGCCGCCGAGACCGAGGTCGCCGTGGCGCTGGGGCTCGCGGGCCACCGCTGGCTCGGGCGGGTGGTCGACCTGTACCGCGGCCTGCGCGGCGTCGGCTCCGGCGCCTGCCTCCTCCTCGTCGGCGCCGCCGGGGGCGAGGCCGAGGTCGATGCCGCCCTGGCCGAAGCGACGGAGGTCACGCGACGCCGCGGGGGCGTCTCCCTCGGTCGAGCGCCGGGGCGCAAGTGGCTGGCCGATCGGTTCCGCCACCCCTACCTCCGGGACGCCCTCCTGGACCGGGGGGTCGCGACCGACACCCTGGAGACGGCCGCGCCCTGGTCGCGTCTCGACGCGGTCGCGACGAGCGTCCGCGAGGCCCTGGCGAACGCCGCCGAGCGGCAGGGCGAGGGGATCGCGACCCTCTGCCACATCTCCCACCCCTACCCCGACGGCGCGTCGCTCTACTTCACCCTCTTCTTCCGCTGCCCGGCGGACGTCGACGAGGCGGCGGAGCTCTGGGCCGACCTCAAGAGGCGGGCGACCGATGCCCTGCTGGCGGCTGGCGGCACCCTGTCCCACCACCACGGCGTGGGCTCCTGGCACGCACCCTGGCTCACCGCGGAGATCGGCTCCTCCGGTCGCCGCCTGCTGGCCGCCGCCGCCCGCGAGATGGACCCCGACGGCCTGCTGAACCCCCACGTCCTCCTGGATCCCGAAGACCGCCTCACGCTCTGACGATGTTCCACCGTCACTGGCGCTCGATCGCCCTCGCCTCCCTCTCGGACCCGTTCGACCTGATCGTGGTCGGCGGGGGGATCACCGGCTGCGGCGTCTTCATGGACGCCGCCCAGCGCGGCCTCCGGGTGCTGCTGGTGGAGCGGGACGACATCGCCTCGGGCACCTCGTCGCGTTCGTCGAAGCTGATCCACGGCGGCCTGCGCTACCTGAAGCAGATGCAGCTCGGGATCACCCGGAGCTCCTGCCGGGAGCGGGATCGGATGCTCGCCCTCAACCCGGAGCTGGTGCTGCCGTTGCGCTTCCTCTACCCGGCCAACGAGGGGGACCGGACGCCGGGCTGGACCGTGGATCTGGGCCTCTGGGTCTACGACCGCCTCACCCGCGGATCGCACCGGCACGACCACCCGACTCTCGAGGAGGTGCGGCAGCTGGCCCCCGGGCTCGACCTCGAGCGCCTGGAGCGCGCCATGGTCTACGGCGATGCCCTGGCGGACGACGCGCGCCTGACCCTGGCCGTGGCGGCCACCGGCTTCGCCTACGGCGGCCGGCTGCTCACCCGGGCCGAGATCCTGGAACCCCTGCGCGACGGCCGTGGCGCGGTGCGCGGAGTGCGCTTGGAGGACCGGGAGAGCGGCCGCCTGCACGAGGTCGAGGCGTCCCTGGTGGTGAACGCGGCCGGCGTGTGGGTCGACGGCCTGCGCCGGCGCTTCGGACTCACGGAGCCGCGACTCCGACCCTCCCGCGGCTCCCACGTCGTGCTGCCGGCGGCCAGACTGCCGCTGACCGCCGCCGTCACCGTCCCCTCCCCCGACGACCAGCGGCCCGTCTTCCTGATCCCCCACCCCGAGGGCATCCTGGTGGGGACCACGGACCTCTACCACGACGGCCCCCTCGACGACCCGCGGGCGTCGAGGCGGGAGGTCGACTACCTGCTGCGCGCCGTCACCCGTCACTTCCCGGCGGCCGGCGTCGGCCCCGGGGAGGTGGTGGCGGCGTTCGCCGGCCTGCGGCCGATCCTGGACACCCGGGCCGAGAACCCGTCGGAGGCCAGCCGCGAGGAGGACCTGTGGCAGGAGGACGGGCTGCTCTCCGTCGCCGGCGGCAAGCTCACGACCTGGCGACCGACGGCCGAGGAGACGGTCGACCGGGCGCTGACGCTGCTCCCCCGGGAGCGCGCGGACCGGGCAGCGCCGTGCCGCACCGGCGGGACGCCGCTGGCGGGGGTGGCGGGACCGCGGCTCGAAGAGGACCTCCTCGCCGTGCGCCCCGAGCTCGGCGCCGAGGTGTCCTCGGCGCTGGCCCGGCGTCTGCGGGGCGCGGCCTGGCAGGCGCTGACCCTCGCGCGGGGGGAGCGCGAGCTCCGACCGCTGCTCGACGGTGTCGACCTCACCGCGGCCGAGGTCCGCGGCCACCTGGCCTCGGGAGCCGTCGTCCGGCTCGAGGACCTCCTCCTGCGCCGGGCCCGCCTGGGCCTGTGGCAGCCGGAGGCGGCCCGCGCCGTGCTGCCGGAGCTCGCCCCGCTGTTCGCCGACGAGCTCGGCTGGTCCGGGGAGCGCTGGGAGCGTGAGGAGAGCTCCACGATCGCGGCCCTCGAGGCCTGGAGCCCGGAGGGGGTCGCGGCGTGAACGGCGTCGCGCTGATCAACCCGCGGGCCGGAGCCGGCACGGCCCCCGCCGTCTGGGAGGCCCTGCGCGCCCGCGAGCCGCGGCTCGCGGCGGTGGAGCCGATCCTCGCCGCCAGCGCCGAGGAGGCCTCCGAGCTCCTGGCCCGACGGCTGGCCGAGGGCGTCGACACCGTCTTCGTCCTGGGCGGCGACGGCTCCGTGCAGCTCGCCGGCAACCGCGTCCTCGAGGCGGGCGTCGGCGACCGCGTCTCCCTCGCGATCGTCCCCGCCGGGACGGGCTCCGACCTCGCGCGGAACCTGGGCATCCCGCGCAACCCGCAGGCCGCCCTCCGCATCGCCCTCGACGGGCGTCCCCGGACCCTCGACGCGATCCGCTTCCGCGCCGACGACGGCCGGGGCCGCTGGGCCTTCAACGTCGCCTCCGTGGGGATCTCGGGCATGGTGGGCCTGCGGGTCGGCGCCATGCCCGTGAAGGGGCGGACGGGATACCTCCGGGCCACCCTCGCCACCCTCCGCACCTACCGCAACGTGCCCTGCCGCGTGGAGGTCGACGGCGAGCCGTGGTACGACGGACCGGTCCTGATCCTGGCCGTGGCCAACTCCGCGACCTTCGGAGACGGCATGAAGATCGCCCCGGGCGCACAGCTCGACGACGCCCTGGCCGACCTCGTCCTGGTGGGGGATCTCCCGCGCTGGCAGATCCCGCTGCGCCTGCCCCAGATCTACCTCGGCAATCATCTCGGCGCCCCGCACACGCTGCACCGGCGCGGTCGCACCGTGCGACTGGTCCCGGGCGAGCCCATCCCCGCCGTCGACCTCGACGGCGAGGTCTTCCGGGATCTGGACTGCGCGGCGACCCTCGAGCTGGAGCCGGCTCGGATCCGGGTGCTGGCGCCGAGCGGATAGCCTCGGCGGAGGGGGTGGCGTCGCCCCCCGGTTAGAGGGGCGTTGCGTCCAGCACACGGGTGCCACTCCGACAACACGGTACGGGGTCCTTCGACTCCGCGCTTCGCGCTTCTCAGGACGACACGGACCTCGGGAGGGCGCGGGTCGGGGTGCCGCCGGTGCCGTTGACGGTGTCGTCCTGAGTGGAGCCGCGGAAGCGGCGCAATCGAAGGACCCCGGGGAGTCGGTTGGAGTTGGGCGGAGCGGTGGACGCCGCCGCGCCCACCGCCACCGCGACCCGGAACTGCTGGGCACGGACTCCCGTCGGGCCTACAGCCCGTGCTCCTCCAGGATCTTGCGCAGCAGCAGGATGTTGAAGCGGTGGCCCGTGAACTGCGCGGTCACCCGGCCGCGGATCGGGTAGCCCAGGAGGTAGAGGTCGCCCACGATGTCCAGGATCTTGTGGCGCACGAACTCGTCCGAGAACCGCAGCTCGGTGTTGAGCACGTTGTCCTCGCCCACCAGGATGCAGTTGTCGAGGCGGCCGCCGGTGGCCAGCCCCAGCTCGGCCATCATCGCCAGGTCCTTCATGAAGCCGAAGGTCCGGGCGGGAGCGATCTGGTCCTTGTAGACGGCCACGCCCGTCATGTCGAACTCGAAGGTCTGGTCTCCGATCGGCGGCGGGTATCTCAGGTGGTACGAGACCGCGAAGCCGTTGTAGGGCTCGATGGACAGGAGCTTGCCGTCCGGGCCGCTGACCTCGTAGCGCCGGTCGATCACGATCTCGCGCCGGGGCGCCTCCTGCTCCTCCAGGCCGATCTCCTCCAGCGTGCGACAGAACTCGAGCGCCGACCCGTCGAGCACCGGGATCTCGCCGTGGACCTTCACCAGGAGGTTGGTCACCCCGGCGGCGTGCAGCGCGGACAGCAGATGCTCCACGGTCTTGACGCTCTCGCCTTCGGCCGACAGGGTCGTGGCGTAGTCGGTCTCCGCCACCGCCCCCACGTGGGCCGGGATCTGCACGTCGCCCGGCAGGGTCAGGAAGTGAATGCCGCTGTCGGGCGGCAGGGGCTGGAGCACCATGCCCGTCCGGCTCCCGGAGTGGAGACCCAGGCCATACAGTACCCGGCTCTCCCGCACCGTCCGCTGAGGCTCGCGAGAGACCTCGACGAGCGGCAGCAAGGGCGGGAGCTCGAACGTCCGCTCCTTGGGGGAGCGGTCCCGGGCGCGCTCCATCGCCTCCAGCAGCTCGCGCCCCTCCGAGCCCGAGTTGCGGTACTCCAGCGCGTCGGCCACGGCATCCACGGCCTGGTTGTAGGAGAGGGGCTTCTCGATGAAGTCGCAGGCTCCCATCTTGATCGCCTTCACCGCCGTGGAGGTCGTGCCGTGCCCCGACATCATCACCACCGCCGCCGCCGGGTCCTCCTCGCGCAGCGCCTGGAGCACCTCGAGCCCGTCGCGGTCGGGCAACCAGATGTCCAGCATCACCACCTCGGGCCGTCGCTTCCTGTACAGCTCGATGGCCTTCTCTCCGCTCTCGCTCGCGAGCGTCCGGTAGCCCTCGTCCTGGAGGACCCCCGCGAGGGATTGCAGGATGCCGGGCTCGTCGTCGACGATGAGAACCAGGGGCTTGCGCGATCTGGGCATGAGGGAATTCTAGGCCGACGGAGCCGCGGCGGGGCGGCGGCCACCCGAACCCCTCGACCTCCGGACCGTCCGGAGGCCGCGTCCCGGGCGACGACGGGTGCGCCGAGCGCCCCGGAGAACGGCGGTTCCGGTCCTCTCGAGCCGCCGGTCTCGGCCTCCGTCGCGTCTTCGCGTTGCTACGCTCCCGCCATGCCCCACCGCCTTCTCCGCCGTCTCCTACCGCGGCCCCTCGCGGCAACCCCGGGCGACGGCCTCCTCGAGCTCCCGCGCGAGCCGGCGATCGTGATCCCGGTGGCTGGCCAGCCCCTCGTCTCCGCCGTCGAGTGGCTGGCGGAGACCCTCGCGGGCCTCGGCCTCGCCGCACGGCGAGCCGAGGGCGGCGGAGAGGCCCCCTCCCCCGCCATCTCCATCCGGCTGGCCGGCGGCGACGACCCGGAGGCCTACCGCCTGCACGTCGGCCCCACGGGCGCGCGCATCGAGGCCGACGGCGAGGCGGGCGCGTTCTACGGCGCCGTCACCCTCGGCCAGTGGCTCCGCCTCGCCGCCGCCGAAGGGCATGCCCCGGGCACCGCCCCGGCCCTCACCGTCGACGACCGTCCGGCCCTCGCCACCCGCGGCGTCATGCTCGACGTCTCCCGCGACAAGGTCCCGACTCTCGAGGCCACGATCGAGCTGGTGGACCGCCTCGCCTCCTGGAAGATCAACCAGCTCCAGCTCTACATGGAGCACACCTTCGCCTACACGGGTCACGAGAGCGTGTGGCGCGACGCCTCGCCCTGGACCGCCGGGGAGATCCGCGCCCTCGACCGGCACTGCGCGCGGCGCCACATCGAGCTGGTGCCCAACCAGAACTCCTTCGGCCATCTCCACCGCTGGCTCCGCCACGACGCGTACCGCGACCTGGCCGAGGTCCCCGCGGGCGTCGAGCATCCCTGGAGCTCCGAGCCGGAGCCGTTCAGCCTGTGCCCGACGGACCCGCGCTCGTTCGAGCTCCTCGAGGACCTCTGGGACCAGCTCCTGCCGCTCTTCTCCAGCCGCCAGGTGAACGTGGGGCTGGACGAGACCTTCGACCTGGGAAGGGGCCGCTCGGCCGCCGAGTGCGAGGCCCGGGGCCGCCACCGCGTCTACCTCGACTTCCTGCGCCGGGTGCACGCGCGGATCGCATCCGGCGGCCGCCGGATGCAATACTGGGGCGACATCGTCCTCGAGCACCCCGATTCGATCCCGGAGCTGCCCCGCGACGCGCTGGCCCTGGTCTGGGGCTACGAGGCCGACCACCCCTTCGACGACCAGGCCCGGCGCTTCGCCGACGCCGGCCTGCCCTTCCTGCTCTGCCCGGGCACCAGCTCGTGGTGCAGCCTGGCCGGTCGCGGGTCCAACGCCGCGGCCAACCTCGCCTCGGCGGCGCGGGCCGCCCTCGACCACGGCGCCGAGGGGGTCCTGGTCACGGACTGGGGCGACTTCGGGCACCCCCAGCCACCCGCCGTCTCCTGGGCGCCGTGGGCCCACGGCGCCGCCGTCGCCTGGAGCGCCGCCACCGCCCGATGCGCGACGCCCACCGACCTGGTCGGCGCGCTGGCGGACCACGTGTTCGGGGGAGCGGGAGCCGCCGGCATCGCCTCGGCCGCGATCGCGCTGTCGGAGGCCTGGCTCCTGCCGGGTCCCCGGCCGCGCAACATGTCGACGCTCTTCCATCTCCTGTGGTTTCCCGGGCGT
>CAJQNK010000306.1 GCA_905479655.1 uncultured bacterium
CATCAAGATGATCTCGTCCGGCAGCCACCTCGACTTCCGCACCAACTACGAGCTCTGGCAGGACGGCGAGAAGAAGTACGACGTCCACTGGAGCAACGGCGTCCAGGCGCTTCCGGGAACCTACGATCTGGTTCTGCCGAAGAACCTCACTCCCCACACCCACGGGGGACTCGTGCTCACGAGCGAAGACGGGCAGCAGCACGTGATCGAGGTCCCTGTGGGCCACGTCACGATCCGCTACCAGAAGGCCGACGGCTCACCGGAGCGCGACGAGCGGGTCTTCGTCGAGCGCAGGAACGACGAGGGCCGGTGGGTCCGCGACGGGGTCCGGAGGGCGGGCGAGGCCATCCCGCTCGTGCCGGGCGAGTATCGGGTCGAGGGGTGGAAGGTCCTCGGCAACCACGACGTCGTCCCCTTCGAGGTGGCCGTCGGGGACGAGAAGGAGATCGTGCTGCGGGACCGGGGAGAGTAGCGGCCCGACCCCCTCTCTACGGCGAGTCGCAGGCGATCTGGTGCAGGTCGAACGCCCGGAAGATCGCGCTCATGTGGGGCGTGCCGTCGGTCAGGTCGCCGTTGTCGTCGTCGGCCGCCAGGTAGTTCAGGTACCCGCCGTCCGCGTTGCAGCCGCCGAAGGGGGCGGTGCACTGGTACCAGTCGCCGACTCCGCCGCCTCCCAGGTAGGTGAGGTAGGTGGCCGCCACCAGGGCGGTGTTGGCGTCGAAGGAGGAGGGAGGGGCGGGGAGGGTGCGCTTGGCGAGGTCCCAGACGGCCTCCGAGACGACGGCGCTCTCGCAGTGCACGATGCCGCCGCACGGGCCCGTGCCGGACGTGCAATTGGCGTCGATCCAGTCGAGGTCGTGGGGCTGGCCGGAGAGGCGCCTCTCCCAATCGATCTCGCGCACGCCGGTGCACGCGACGCAGGGGTCGCCGTAGCCGCCGCAGTTCCCGGGCAGAAAGCTGCGCCCGATGCACGAGGTGTCGAGGTGGAGCGCCGAGTAGACGTCGGCGATCCCCTCGGACGGGTTCGAGATCGTCGGTACGGCGTCGTTGTCGTCGAGACCGTGGCCCCACTCGTGGTCGTAGATCCCGGTCGCCTCGCCGGGATTGGCGCAGCCGCCGCCGGAGCGCGAGAAGTTGAGCGTCTCGCCGTTCCACCAGGCGGCGCACGAGAGGTCGAGGTTGACCTGGGCGGTGAGCTGGGCGCCGAGCCAGGGGTTGCCCGGGAGGTGGGATCGAGCGTGCTCGAGGATCCGGTTGAGGGCGTAGAAGCCCGTGCGCGACGAGTGGGTGTTGCCCGGCCCACCGACTCCCGGGGTCGTGCAGTCGTCTCCGCCCGAGACCCCGAAGTCGAGGTCGCCGTCGGAGGTGAGATCGATCGCGCCGCAGGTGTCGCTCATGAGCACGTAGGCGCCGTCGAGGCTCGAAGCGATCTTGCCGTCGACCGGTGACGGCAGATTGCCCCCCGTGTCGGTCACCACCTCTCCCTGCTCCGTCGCGACCCGGTCGAAGGGCATCGGCCATCCCGCCTGCTCCACGCCGTCGGGCGGCACGCCGTCGTTCGACACCGGGTAGACTCCACCTTGCACCCGGCGCGATGTGGCGTAACGGTTCGTGTCCTCGAAGGCCAGGATCTCGCCGGTCACCGCGTCGACCAACGCCTCCCAGCGCCCCGGGGCGTCCACGACCCGTAGCCGCAACGCCCAGACCGGGCGCAGCTCGAGACCGCGGCCCGGCTCGAACTCCGCGAGCGTCTCGCCCACCGCCAGCGGCACCCGCTCGAGCGTCGCGCGGCCCCAGGGCTCGCCGGCCCGGTCGCCCAGGTGCGCACGTACGACCGCGGTCGCCTCCGCCACACCGAGGCTAGGCTCGGGCGCCCCCCGGGCGTCCCCCCAGTTCCGGGCTCCGAGGAGCACCAGGTTGCCGTGGTTGACGACCGCCGTGACGTAGCTGTCGCGCACCGGCACGCCGGCCAGCACCCGGGGCGCGAAGATCTGAACCAACCGGCCCTCCTGATGGACCGTCACCCGGCCCGGACGCGGCATCTCAGCCGGGTCGAGGCGCAGCTCGGCCGCATGCAGCCGGAGGAAGTCCACGAAGAGCCCCCAGATCCCCGACTCCGTCGCCGGGGGGCCCGCCCGCGCCCCGGCTTCGCCCTGCCACTCCTCGGAGATCAGCCGGTTGCCCACCCCCGAGCCCGGGATCAGCGGCCGCGAGAGGATCAGCGTCCCCCACCGGCCCGTGCGCAGGTCGAGCCGGGCATGCTCGAACTCGACGCCCAGGGCCTCCAGCTCCCGGCGGGCGGCCGCCGCGGACCTCGGCGGCAGATCGCCGACCCGCAGGGTCGCGGGGCGCACCGAGAGCCGCGGATCGCGCACTTCGAAGGCCGAGACGTCCGGAGGCCGATCCGGCGCGAGCACCGCGGCCGCGGGTCCCGCCATCGCGAGCCCCAGCAGGAGCGCTAGGCCGGCGCCTCCGCTTCCCGGAGCCTGCCGCCCGATCGTCAGACCACCTCTCGTCGCGGTCGACCGCCCAGCTCGACGACGCGGACGGACGGGAGCCCCTCGGCGTCCGTCGGGTAGAGGCGAGGCGTTGCCACCCCGAAATCCGGTGCGAAGGTACATCCTCCAGCCTCCTTCCTGGTCCGTTCGCCCTGCATCGTACCCCGCGGATCGGGCCCGGAGGCAGCCGCGTCGCGAAGAGGCGACCGGCCGAAGCGGGAGCCGACGCTCGCTCGAGGGGTGCTCTGCTGGGCTACGCCGTCCGGCGTCGGGCCCCGGCCCGCCAGGCGATCGCTCCGCCGACCAGGGTCGCCGCCACGACCCCCAGGGCCGTCGAGATCCCCGGGTTGCGCACGGTGACACCCTCGTAGTATGGGAAGAAGTGCTCGCCGGTGGAGTACAGACCGAAGTGGATCACGAGGGCGACCAGGCTGGCGCTCACGACGGCCGCGAGCGGCACCCTCTCGAAGAAGGTGCCGAACAGCACCGGCACGAAGGCCGCGGCGAAGTAGGCGTAGACGCCGAGCTGGGCGAAGATGATGACGCTGAGGTTCGGGGCCACGAGCTGCCACCAGGCGAGGCCGAAGGAGACCGCCGCCAGGCCGACGATCACGCCCCGGTTGAGGACGAACAGCAACCGGTCCGGGAGCTGGCGGCCCGTCACCGCGTCGTGGACGTTCTGAATCAGGTCCTTGGTGAGGATCACCGACAGGGACTGGATCAACCCCTCGAGGGTCGACATGCCGGCGGAGAGGAGTCCCAGGAAGACGATCACTCCCACGGTCCAGGGGAACGACGTCACCAGGTAGGTGGAGATGACCCCGTCGGGGGGAACGACCTGGCCGTCGAGCCGCAGGTCGGGGAGCTCCAGACGGGCCCACAGACCGGCCAGGACGACCCAGAAGAAGAGGACCTGGACGACGATGCCCGCGGCCAGGTAGCGGTTCACCTGCCCCTCCTCCTCGAGCAGGAGGGACTTGGTGATGATGTGCGGCTGGCAGACGATGGCGACGCCCACGACGAAAGTGCAGAAGATCACCTCGAAGCCGTCGCGGAACAGGGGGCTCGCCGGGTTGTAGAGGCTCGCCAGGTTCGGATCGATGCTCCGGAGTCGCTCCAGCAGCCCGGAGATGCCGCCGGTCAGGTGCTCCTGGCCCGAAGCCAGGAGGATCACGGCCACGACGATCATGATGACCGCCTGGATGGTGTTCGTATACACCATCGAGTTGGCGCCGCCGAACATCATGTAGCCGAACGAGAAGGCCACGAGCACCGCCAGCACGCCGACCTCCGGCAGCGCGAGGGAGGCGGCGAGCACCTTCGTGAGACCCACCAGGATCATCACGATGAACGTCACGAGGAGGAGCGAGAGGAGCGCGAAGAAGATCGAGTATCCGCGGCTCCGGTAGCGCGTCCCGACCCACTGGGGCAGGGTCAACGCCTTGATGGTCCCCCCGTAGCGACGGAATCCCTTGGTCAGCACGACCAGCGAGATCCCCATCGCCAGGGGCAGGACGAAGCACAGACCCAGCACCGCGCTCACGCCGAAGTAGGCCACCAGGCCGGGGTTGATGATGAAGGTCGCGGCGCTGGTGGTGGAGGCGGCCAACGCGAGTCCCACCGCCACCGGCGAGAACGCGATGTTGCCGACCGCGTAGTCGGAGATGTTGCGGTTCCGCCGGGCGCCGTGGATCACCAGGGCGACGATGGCTCCGGCGTAGCCCAGGACGACCAGCCAGCTGGCGAGGATCTTCACTTCCATTCGGGTCCCTCCGCGGCCGGGGGTCGCCCCCCGGCCGCCCAGCGAGCGGGTTCGTCTCGAGGTCGGCTCAGGGTCAGTTGATCTTGAAATCGACCCCGACGGTCACGGTGGCCGGCAGGCCGTAGGCACCCGTCACGACGCCCAGGACCGGGATGTTGTAGCCGCTCGTCAGGTACTCCTCGTCCGACAGGTTGTAGCCGTTGGCGCGGATCCCCCAGCGGCCGGTGCCCGACAGCCAGTTGACCGAGAAGTCGTAGGTCGTGAACGCCTTCTGGCTGATCGGCAGCAGGGGCTGCGTCGGGTTCCGCGGATCGGGGCCGCCCTCGTTCGTGAGCACCGAGTCGTCCCGGTAGCTCGCGCCCAAGGTGGCGGTGAAGAGACCCCCGAAGGCGGGCGCATCGAAGCGCAGACGCAGCGAGCCCGTCACCTCCGGCGCGTTGGTGATCACCTGCGTGTCGACGAAGCCGTCGTTGTTCTCGTCGAGGAAAGAGTCGGGCTTGGCGTCGAGGTAGCTGATGTTGCCCTGGAGGCCGAACCACTGCGGCTCCCACGGGCTCCAGTCGAACTCGACCTCGAGACCCTGGATGGTGGCGTTGCCGGCGTTGACGAAGTTGCCGAAGAAGGCGTCGTCGACGCCGTCGCCGTTGGAGTCGAAGGCCGTGAACGTGCTGACCTGGATGTCCTTGTAGTCGCCGTAGAAGGCCGCGGTGTTGAGCACCAGCTGCCCCTTCGCCAACACCGACTTGATGCCGACCTCGGCCACGTCCAACACCTCGTCGTCGAAGGGCTCGGCCGACTCCGGGAAGAAGGTCGACTGGGCCCGCACGTTGAAGCCGCCGCTCTTGAAGCCCCGGCTGAGCGTCACGTAACCCATGACCTCCTGGTTGAAGCGGTAGTCCAGGCCGATCTTCGGGGCCACGGAGGTGAAGGTCTCGCTCTTGTCGTAGTCTGCGACGACCGACGTGATGTCCATGAAGGTGTCGTCCGCGAACCCGACGTTGAACGCCCGCCCGCGCTTCTCCTCCTCGGTCAGCCGCAGCCCCAGGTTCAGGGTCGTCCGGTCGTTGATGCCGTAGCTGCCGTCCGCGAAGACGGCGAACGACTCGGTCCAGGTCGTCCCCGAGGTGCTGCCGAAGATCGCGCCGAGGAAGTTGTTCAGGACGAGACCACCCGCCTTCCCGTCGAAGTAGTAGAGCCCCAGCACGCCCGCGAGCCGGTCACTGCCGGTGTAGAGGAACTGGAACTCCTGGGAGGTCTGGTCGTCCTGGTAAGTGGCGGTCACGTCGGTGATCGGGGCCGGCGTCGTATCGAAGTCGATGTTGTTCCGGCTGTCGCTCTCCCTGTAGGCCGTGATCGACTTGAACTGCCAGGCGTCGTTGATGTCGGCCGTGATGGTCAGCCCGTAGCCCTCGGCGTCGGTGCCGTTGACCGGAGCGAGGCCGCTCTCGGTGTCGTAGCGATCGTTGAGCGGCTGGCACTCCACGCCCAGGAACAGCGGGCAGAACGGGTTGGCCTGGAGCCGCTGGTAGCCGCGCGGCTCCGCGTCGTCACTCGTGCCGTCGATGCTGAGCTGGACCAGGACCTTCTCCGACGGAAGCCAGTCGAGGGCGGCACGATAAGCGGTCGTGTCCTTGTCCGAGACGTCGCGGCCGGTGAAGCGGTTGGTGCCGTAGCCGTCCCGCTGGAGCGAGGCGAAGGCGACCTTGCCGCGCAGCTTGCCCTCGACCAGCGGCCCGCTGATCAGGCCCCGGAACTCCTGGGTGCCGTAGCTACCGCCCGCGAGCGAGACCTTGGCCTGGCGGGTGTCCGTGGGCGCCCGGCTCACGTACTTGATCGCGCCGCCGATCGTGTTCTTGCCGTACAGGGTCCCCTGCGGGCCGCGCAGCACCTCGACGCGCTCCACGTCGTAGACGTCCAGCAGGGCGCCCTGGGGACGCGCGATGTAGACGTCGTCGAGATAGAGGCCCACGCCCGGATCGACGCCCCACAGGGGATCGGCCTGGCCGATGCCCCGCAGGAAGGCGGTCAGCGTCGTCGACTGGTTGCGCCCGGCGTAGACCGACAGGTTGGGAACGTAGCCCTGGAGCACCGAGATGTCCGGCGCCGTGGTGTCCTCGAGAGTCTCGCCGGTCACGACAGTCACCGCGACCGGGACCTCCTGGACGTTCTCCTCACGCTTCCGTGCGGTGACGACGATCGCGTCGCTCTGATGGATCGTCGGCTCCTCCTCGACGACGGCCTCGTCCGTCTCCTCCGATTCCTGGGCCCCGGCGGGCGCCGCGAGAACCAGAGGCAGCAAGAGGAGGGTGAGGACCGTCGTCCCCATGGCGAACAGGCGGAAACCTCGTGGAATAGTCTGGCGAATGGTCATGGAACTCCCCCTTCGTGTCGAGCCGGGCGGTTGGCCCGCCGGTGGTCATGCCCTCGAAAGCCGGCCTCGAGAGGTGGTATCGAAATCGGCGGAGGCGCGCAGCGCTCCAGCCTGCGGATTCGTCGAGGAGCCGCCCTCGCCTCCCTGCACCATTCCGTGCAGACGTCTCACCGCTCCGGCCCCCCGGCGCCGTTCCGGGGCCGCAGGCCGTTGCGCAGCAGACGGATGAACTCCGGCACGGCGTCCTCGGGACTCATGCCGAAGTGCATCGGGACGCCGAAGCACTTCTCGACGGTGAAGAAGTAGAAGAGCCAGCGGGTCGCGACCATCACCGCCGTCATGGGATCGACGTCCCCGAACTCCCCGGCTTGCTGGCGCTCCCGGAGTCGGTCGGCGTAGGTCTCCTGGAAGCGCTGGGCCATCCCCTCGTAGAACGAACGGATGTGATGGCCCTGGAACTCGATGACGTCGACGTAGATGAGCAGGATGTAGGGCCGGAAATCCTCGACGACCTCCTCGATCGCCACCGCCATCTCCTCCAGGTCGTCCGGGAAGTCGGCCCGCACGAAGAGCTGGTTGAGACGCAGGTCCGGGTCGAGCACGCTCTCCCAGTACCGGTCGAGCAGCCGCCCGAAGACCTCCTCCTTGCCACGGAAGTGGTGGTAGAGGTTGCCCACCGAGAGCTCGGCCCGGTCGGCGATCTGACGCATGGAAGTGGCCCGGTAGCCCTGGGTCGAGAACAGCTCGAGAGCGGCATCGAGCGCCCCGGCAACTGCCGTCGCGGATCTCTCGTTCTGCGTTCGACTCACCAAGTATCCAGCTCCCGTCCATAAACATACCGAACGTTTGGTCGATTTTCAGGCCAAGGACGACGATCGTCAAGCCGCACCGCGGCAAACGCGACTAGCGCCTCAGCCGGTACGAGGGATGGAGCCGACCCGTGGGCGGGTAGAGCTCGTCGTGGGTGTGGACGAAGCCGAGACGCCGCAGGAGGCGCCGGGAGGCGTGGTTCTCCGGATGGTGCCCGGCGAACAGCTCCTCGAAGCCGAGGTCGCCGAAGGCGTGCTCGACGACCCGCGACGCCGACTCGAGGGCCACCCCCTGCCGCCAGAAGGCGCGCAGGACGTGAACGCCGAACTCGGGGACGTCCGGCGCCTCGGGTCGATGCCGCAGCCCGCAGCAACCGACGGGCTCACCGCCGGCGAGACGGCACACCAGCCAATACTGGAGGCCGTGCTCTTCCTGCGCGGCGATCTCCGCCTCCAGGCGAGCCCGGACCTCGGCCCGGCTGAAGCCACGGCGGGAGATGAACCGGGTGACGGCGGGATCCCCCCAGAGAGCCAGGGCCGTCGGCAGGTCCGACTCGCGCCAGCTGCGGAAACCGACCCGCTGGCTGCGCAGGAACAAGCCACCGCTCTCTCGCCGCTCCGTCACGGAGTGTGCGCCTCCGGTCAGCGCCGCCGGCGCCCGGCCAGCAGAAGCCCGGCACCCACCACGACCGCGCCGACGCCGGCCCAGGTCGGGATGCTGACCCTCTCTTTGTCGGCGACCGAGAACTCGAGCGGGCCGAGCTTGGCCTCGTGGGTCTCCCGGGTGTAGGTGAACCCGCCGTAGACCAGCGCCAGGACACCGGCCGCTATCAATACGATTGCCAGGATCTTGATCATCTTCCCGTCGCCTCCCGGTCTTCCCTTCGCCTCCCGGCCCCCGCCGCCTCCCGGCCGCAGTGTACCCCGGGGGGCGCAATATGGCCGCGGGGAGCGCAGTGTATTCCCGGCCCCGGTGCAGGTCTCCTGCCCGCGGTCGGGGGCCGGACCCTACCCGCTCAGCTCGACCCTCGAGTAGATCTCCAGCATCTCCGCCTCGGACGGAGGCGCGAGGACACTTCCGCTCGCGAAACTCCCGGCCTGCGGGTACTCCGTAGCCCGGATCCGGTCCGCGGCGCCCGGCAGATCGTAGGCCGTCCGACGCGGCTCCACTTCCGGCGCCAGCAGCAACCAGAACGCCCCGGTCGCGCCGAACGGCATGCCGACGCTGCCCGCGTTGACGACGCGGACACCGCCGATCTCGCGTTCGAACGGCATGTGGGTGTGGCCACAGACCACCAGGGACACGCCGAGGCCGGAGAAGACGGACACCAGGCGCTCCTCGGGTGTCCGTCGCGTGAAGATCTCGGTATCGCTCCGCGGGGTCGCGTGGCAGAAGAGCACCTCTCCCCACCCGGCGACGGATAGGCGTAGGGTCGCCGGCCAGCGGGCGATCCGCCGCTCGCCGTCGGCGCCGAGCTGATCCGCGGACCAGGCCACGGCCTCGCGGGCCGGGGCGGGCAGGTTCGAGAGACTCCGCCCGGCCCGATGGTCCAGCACGGCGGACTCGCCGTTGCCGCGCAGGGGGTCGACCGGGGTGCTCAGCCCGGCGAGGCGATCGAGCGACTCCCTCGCCATGGGCCCGGGGACCACGTCGCCACCGACGACGATCCGGTCCACCGCCGCCGCCTCGACCTCGCGGAGGACGGCCTCGAGGGCGGGCAGGTTGCCGTGGATGTCGTACAGCGCCGCGATCCGCATGAGCACCGGGAGCATACGCCTGGAGCGGGCGCCGGTCCGCGGGACGGGAGGGCGGTCGGAGGGGACGTCACGCGAAGACGCCGAGACGCGAAGGCGCGACGGACCCCCCGGGTCGACGGACTCAGCCGACCTGGCGCACCTTCGGCGCCGCCCCACCGGCGCCCTTTTCGACGACGTAGGAGCCGCGCAGGGCGAGGCCCTCCCCCACCGTTTCGACGCTGCCGTCGGGCCAGGTGATCCGGAGCTCGTGCACGGTGTCCGCCTCACCGGCGTAGAAGTGCACGTCGAAGCCGTTCTGCGCCGAGAAGCAGCTGCCCGCGAAGAGGGTGCGATAGACCGTCCAGGGCGCTCCGCCGGCGCGGCTGACGGTGAGCGCGAAACGGGTGCCGATGGCGTCGAGGCTGACCGTCGAGCCATCGCCCACCGGCCGCACCGTCATCCACGCCGCCGGGAAGCCCAGGTTCATCTTGAACATGCGGTTGGGCTCGCGCACCGTGTCGGGCGAACCGGCGGGACCCCCGTTGTTGACGGCGATCTCGAGGATGCCGTCGCCGTCGAAGTCGAAGAGCGCGGTGCCGTGGGTGCGGTAGGGGTACGGGGGGTAGACGACACCGGCCCGCTCGGGAGCCGGGAAGTCGATGAGGTCGGTCCGGTTGACGAAGTGCGGAGCCTGGCCCGGCTGCCCGTCGCTGAGGAAGAGCTGGTTGCCCTGCCCCGCGATCGGGCCGCCGTTGCCGACGTAGACGTCGGGCAGCCCGTCGCCGTTGACGTCACCCACCATGGAGCCCATCACGCCGTTGCCGGACTGGAAGGGGTTGTTGATCTCCGCCGCCTCGGCGGCGTTGGCGAAGCCCGTCCCGCCGCCATTCAGGAACAGGGCGTGGCCGTCGGCGTAAGGGCCGGTCTCCCCGGAGGCACGCTGGAAGGCGAAGATGTCCTCCCAGCCGTCCTGGTTGAAGTCGGCTGCGCAGCTCACGAACGACAGGTGGGGGTACTGCAGGTCCTCACCCGGCGCCGAGTAGGCGAGGGTGGCATCCTCGAACACGGCGCTCCCGGACTCGGCCAGGAGGTTGCGCCACAGGACGTTGCCCGAGCCGTAGTTGTTCTCGTAGATGTCGAGGTCGCCGTCGTTGTCGGCGTCGAGGAAGGTCGAGTGGCGGGTCGAGCGCCAGCGGGTGAGGTCGAGGCCGGTGGCGACGGTGACGTCGGTGAAGGTGCCGTCGCCCTCGTTTCGCCACAGCACGTTGCGATCGAGCATCAGCTCGCCCTCCAGCCCGCCTCCCACGCCGGCACTCCCGTGCAGGTCGGGACCACCGCACTCCTGGGGACCGGTCGCGGTCTCCCCGCCCTCCGGGCCGCCGGCCCTCAGGGTGTCGTGGACACTCACGTACAGGTCGACGTCGCCGTCCTGGTCGTAGTCACCCCAGACGGCGTTCGCGTAGCGCGCCGGCACGGGGCCGGTGCCGCCGTCGGGGATCGCCCCGGCGACGCCCGCCGCGGCCGTCACGTCGACGAAGCGCAGCCTCCCCTCCTCGACCATCATGTTGCGGAACATGTAGTTGAAGGACATGCCCTCGTTGCCGCCACCGGTGAGGAACAGGTCGTAGTCGCCGTCGTTGTCGTAGTCGGCGGCGGCGCCGCCCCACACCAGCGCCCCCCGGGTCAGGATCTGCCGGATCCGGAAGGACCGGCGCCGCCCGGTCATCTGGCTCACCGCGACGAACGACTCGTCCCCGGGGTTGCCGAGGTAGACGTCCGGCAGCCCGTCGAGATCGAAGTCCGCCACGACCGTCGCCCGACCGCGCAGGAAGTGCCCCTGCAGGTAGCCGTCGAAGCCGGAGGCGACCGCCTTGTCCTCGACGGAGATCTCCTGAGAGAAGGCCGGGCCGGCGGTCGACGACACGACGGCGGCCAGGACGGCCAACAGGAGGGTGACGGTTCGGCGCCCGGAGGGGGACTGGAGGCGGTGCATGGACTGCTCCCTTCTCGACGGTGCGGCGACGATCCGATGCCGGAATCGCCCGCAGGGGCCGTCCCGACGGCTCATGGCCCTCGGAATCGCGAAAGAGGGCGGGCTTCGCGGTGGCAGCCGCGGGACGAACAACGACAGAAGTCAAAGGTGACAACGACCGCGGCAATCTACCACCGGGCGAAGGCGTAGCCAATGATGAATGTTACGGGGGTTTCTCGGGCAACGGTCGGACCCGCGGGACCGAACGCCGACCGGGACGGGTGGCGGGCGGAGGCCCTTGCGCTGCCGTGAAGCGACTCCGGCCCGTGTCCGACCCGGGGCGCAGAGCGCCGGGCGCCGACGGCTCGGCAGGAACCGTCGGCAACCCGGCCGCCCTCATCGCGGACCGACCGCGGGTCTCAGGAGAAGGCGACCACCACGGTCGCCGTCACCGACCCATCGGTCAGGTCCTCCGCCTCGCACTCGATGCTCCGACCTGCCGCCGGGGCGGGGACGAACCGGGAGACGTTTGCCGCCCCGTTGGCGTCTGCCACGGCGACACCCACGACGAGCTCGTTGAACGAGCCCACCGGACGGCACCGGACCTCGACGGACCCGCCCGGCGTGGCGTCGAGCACGCTCCAGGTGTTGCTCTGCCCCGCGATCGCCGGCGTCACGGAGTCGATCCGGAAGTCGCGCGCGCGGAAGTCCACCTGCAGGGTGTACGGGTTGCAGCTGCCGGTACCGTAGCCCTCGGCCCACACCGTGTAGGTGCCTGCCGAGACCGCCAGGTCGATGGCCTCGTCGTCGGTGATCGACCGTGACGACGCCAGCACCACCTCGGAGCCGTCGAGCAACCACAGGTCGATATCACCGGCAGCGTGACTGAACAGCAGGTCGATGTCGAGCGTCCCCGCCTCGGACACCGTGAAGACGTAGTAGTCGTCCTCGAGGTCCTGGTCGATGCTGAGGTCGCCACGGTCGAACGGCACCGAGATGGGCGCCGCCGCTGCGAAGGTGTCGTTCTGCTCGAACGGATCCTCGGCCAGCAGGATGGTGAGGGCGGTCGGGTCGAGCGCCCCGTCGCTGTAGATCGAGCCGTCGCTGAAGACGGCGTCGTTGTTGCCCTCGAACCGCTCGGCGTAGTCGCCTTCATGGTCGATGATTCCCCCGAGGTAGCGGGTCGAACAGTCCCCCAACGTCGGCATCGTCACGCTCCAGTCGAAGGTGCTGAAGGTGAAGGTGCCGAACGAGGAGAAGTACCCCGCGCTCAGAAGTTGATCGCCGGTGGAGATGCTGCTGTCGGTCGACAGGTAGATGCCGAAATCGAGGCGACCGAACGCCTGGGTTCCCCGATTCTCGACGGTGATGCCGCTCAGATCCACCGTCTCTCCCTCTCGGACGGTGGTCGGCGACATGGACATCCACTGCGGTAGAGAGCCATCGTGCCACTTGGGGTACATGACGACATCCATCTCGTCCACGTGAGCGGCATGCTGACGGACGCCCACCTGGTCGTCCATGTAGTTGATCTCGTCGCGCTTGTACTTGCTCGTGCCGCTGTTCTGCATGGCGAGGAAGTTGTTGTAGTGACCCAGCCCGCGCACATGACCGAGCTCGTGGAGCACCGTGGACTGGAACCAGGTGCTCTTGTCGGGGACGAGAGCCCAGGCGCGGCTCGAGTCCAGCATCACGTCGCACTCCTGGATCCTGCCGCTGTTCCAGCAGACGGTCCAGGCAAGCGCCCCGACGAAGGTGAGGCCGTACTCTGAATTCAGACCCGCCTCGTCCAGGAACCCCGCGGTGTTGTCACCGTCGTTCGCACCGAACGAGTACTGGGGGTTGAGGTTGATCAGGAACGGGTGGTCGTTGGTCGTGACATCGACCTGGTTCCACTCCGACATCTGGTATTGAGCTGGAGCGCTCCACACGTCCACGGGAAGGAAGACCTCGTCGACGATGATGTCGTCGGAGTCGTTCCACCAGTTGTTGATGCTGTAGGCGCCCAGGGGCGCGACGGTCGACAGGGCGACGACGGAGAACAGGGCCAGGGTCGCACGGATCATCACTCGGCCTCCCTTCGGGAGCGTACGGCGTCCTCGAAGACCGCCAGGGGCATCCCGGGCTCCTCCGAGGTCCAATAGCGGGAAGCTTCCAGGCCCGTTTCAGCCGGCGTGTCGCCGCTCGTCTCGCGCGGCGGATCAGCGAGGCGAGGGCCGGGCCCGGACCGTGCGTCGGCGCTGCGGACCATGATCCGGTCGTCCTCGATCCCGATCACCAGGTCGCCGTCCTCGTCGAAGAGAAGCTCCTTCCCGGAGGCGGCGTCGTCCACGACGCGGAAGAAGCCCTGGTTGACGCCGACGACCGGCACGGCCGCCGACACCAGGTCTTCGCGCAGGAAGAGCAGGTAGCGGCCCCCCAGCTCCGGCATGGGCATGCCGTAGACGACGACGGTCAGGCCGTCCTCCTCGCCACCGGCGAAGCGGAGGGTGAGGGTTCGCTCGAACTCGCCCAGGATGGCGCGATCGACCCTCAGGGTGACCTCGGTGAACAACATCCGGCCCCCTTCGACGCCGACACCGCCGGGCGCTGTGGCCACAGACGGTCTCCGAGGGGTACGGGTCGGAGGCGCAGCGATCTTGCCTCCCGAGGCTCCGAGCGCCTGGCCCGAGGCTACGGTTCGTACGTCGGTGACCTCTCCCACGACGACGCGGTGCGCCTGCGCCACGAGGTCGGCGAAGGACAGCGGTGGCAGGGTGGTCGCCCCGAGGGGTGCCGCGAGAAGGGTCGCCAGGAAGGCGACAGGGTAACGCTTCAACTGTTTCATCGAGAATTCTCCTTTGAGTTTGCTGACGACCCGCAATGCCGTCGCCACGGGGATCCGTGCTCGCGAGGGATTGGCCGAGGCCCCGTGGGGCCTCGTGACCGACCTTCGACCCACCAGCACTAGCGACGGTCCGCGGCTCCCGGCTCGGCGATCAGGACGATCTCGCCCAGCACCCCCTGGAGAGGGGGCAGCGGAGGATCGACCCAGGGGTCGACGGTCCGGCCTCCCCAGGGGATCGAAACCCTCTGGGCCACCCGGGGCGCGTCGACGGCCCACACAGCGCACAGACTCACCGGGTCTCCCGGCTGGAAGCCACTCATGTCGAAGGGCACGTCGAACGGACCGATGAGCAGCGGGCCGCCTGCCAGCAGGAGTCCCCAGGTGACCTCGTAGGTCTGGAGCCCCGGGGGATCCATGACCACGTCCTCCCAGGTAACGTTGAAGGCGATCCGCTCGCCGGCGTTGAACTCGACCTGTTCGCGGGCGCCGAAGCAGACGTTGCCGGGATCCTGGGTGATGTTGCTGGTGAAGCCGCCCAGATCGGAGAACGCGGGAGAGAACGGCGAGGGCGCCGCCAGTCTCGCGTCCGTCGCGATCGCGGGATCGGCCTGGGCGTGGACTCCGCCGGCGACCGCGCAGGTGATGAGCAGGGCGAGGGCGATTCTCGTGATTCGGAACATCGGACCCTTCCTTTCCTCGAGGGCCCCGTGAGCCGAGCCGATCGCACACCGACTTCGCACCTGGAGCCCGTTGCTTTGACCGGTTGGCTGCCAGACCCGCCAGAAAGGTTGAGTGACAGCGAGAATCGGAGTCTCCGAGGCACCGGGCGTCGCCCCGAAAGCGGCGCCTCCGGGCGATCGAGCCCCCAGGCCAGTCGACCGCCACGCGCGCCGGGCCGGGTCCGATCGGCGTCCCGGAGGTGATCGCCGTTCGTCCCTGGGACGGGCCGCTGTTCCACGCCCCGGACGGACCTGTCTAGACCGAGAGAGAGGAGTTCCGAAGACCGAACCACACCGCCCACGGCCCTGACCATCGAACCCGGGCCGGAGCCGACAAGGAACCGCCATGCACCTTCTCCGCCACCTGCGTCTCGTCCCAGCCCTTCTCGTCCTCGTCGCCACCGCCTCGAGTGCTGCCGATCCTCCATCCAGTCCGCGACCGGAGCTCGCCGACCGCGCCTCGCTCCTCCGGGCCATCGAGGAGGTCCAGCATCGCCACCGCGCATGGCCCGCGACCAACCCCGGCGCCCGGCCCTCGCTCGACGAGGCCGCGCCCGAGGGCCTGTTCCAGGCGCGCGCCGCCGAGATCGCCCGCAAGAGCCATGCGCTCGACGAGCTCTGGGGGAGGCCGATCACGGGAGAGCAGCTCCAGGCCGAGATGGAGCGGATGGCCGCCGCCACGAAGCAGCCGGCGCGTCTCGCGGAGATGTGGTCGGCTCTCGGGAACAACCCGGGGCTGGTCGCGGAGGGGCTGGCGCGGCCGTTGCTGGCCGACCGCCTGCTCCGGGAGTGGTACGCCCACGACGACCGCTTCCACGGCGACCTCGAGGCGCGGATCCGCGCCGAGCTCGCGACGGTCGCGGGCGCGGCCGACCTGGCCGCCCTCAGCGGGCGGTACGACGAGTACGAGTTGACCCAGGACACCGCGGCGGGGCGGCGCACCCCTGACCAGCAGGCGTTCGAGCTGGCTCTCGAGCGCGTCGCCCGGCGCTTCGGCACCGCTCCCGCGAAGCTCTCCACGGGCGCCGTCAGCGGCCTGCGGGAGGGCGCGGACCGGTTCTACGTCCTCGCGATCCTCGAGCGTGGCGACGAGCGGCTGCGGATCGCCCGCGTCGAGTGGCCCAAGGAGTCGTTCGAGAGCTGGTGGACGCGGATCGGAGCCGGTCTTCCAACCACGATCGACACTCCGGCTCACCCGTACCGCCTGCCCGAGCTCGGCGGCGAGCCCTGCGTCGACGACACCTGGCGCCCGACCCTCGCCATCCCCGACCCGCGTTACGAGCACACCGCCGTCTGGACCGGCTCGGAGATGATCGTCTGGGGAGGCATGTCGGCCGTCGGCAACTTCCCCGAGCGCGGCGGCCGGTACGACCCCGCCACCGACTCCTGGGTGTTGGTGAGCCAGGTCGCAGAGCCCGGCCTGCGAGCAGAGCACACCGCCGTCTGGACCGGCAGCGAGATGGTCGTCTGGGGAGGCTTCGGCGAGGCTCCGGGAAACACGGGCGGGCGCTACGATCCCCTGACCGACACCTGGAGACCGACCTCTCTCGCCGGCGCGCCGGCGAGCCGCTCCGACCACGTCGCCGTCTGGACGGGCGCCGAGATGATCGTCTGGGGCGGCGGCGGCGATCTGAGCTCCGGAGGACGCTACGACCCCGTGAGCGACTCCTGGACGCCCACGAGCCTGTCGGGAGCGCCCGAGGGCCGGGACATCGCCAGCGTGGTGTGGACCGGCACGAAGATGATCGTCTGGGGCGGCTTCCGCAACCCCTTCACCCTCGACACCGGCGGCCGCTACGACCCGGCGACCGACACCTGGTCGGCGACCAGCCTGGACGGGGTCCCGAGCTTCCGCCACTTTCACACCGCGGTCTGGACCGGCGACGAGATGATCGTCTGGGGCGGCGTGGGGGTCGGCTTCGGCACCAGCACCGGCGGCCGGTACGACCCCGACACCGACTCCTGGCGGCCCACCGGCGTCGCGGGTGCTCCGAGCCCCCGCTGGCTCCACGAGGCGATCTGGACCGGCGACGAGATGATCGTCTGGGGCGGCACG
>CAJQNK010000307.1 GCA_905479655.1 uncultured bacterium
TCTCCGGACTCTTCGTTGGGAATCCTCCCCGATTCACCGAATCGAGTGCGGATTCCCGCCTGGATTCCGAAGAAGATTGCGCGCTCTCGCTCGCGCCCGGCTTCCACCACGGGCTGCTAGACCCGTCTGCGGGGCGCATCGCCCCGCGTTCGTCTGCTCTTGTGCGGCCGGCCTTTGGGCCGGCCGTTTTCGCTACCGCCGTCCCCCGGCCCGCCGGCGCGCCCGGCAGGAGATGACCCGTGGCCGAGCTGCCCGAAGACGAAATCCGCTCCGCTCTCCACCGGGCCGCCGATCTGGCGGCCGACTACCTGGTCGGCGTCGGCGATCTCCCGGTCACGCCGTCGGTGGTCCCCGGCGAGATCGGCGCGTTGCTCCCCGACGAGCCGCCCCTCGACGGCGAGCCCATGGAGCGGATCCTGGACGACTGGAAGAGCCTGATCGTCCCGGGGCTCACCCACTGGAACCACCCTCGCTTCTTCGCCTACTTCGCCATCACGGGCTCGGCTCCCGGAGTCGCCGCCGAGACCCTGGCGGCCGCCGCCAACGTCAACGCCATGCTGTGGCGCACCTCGCCGGTCGCCACCGAGCTGGAGGAACGGGCGTGCGACTGGCTGCGGCGGATGGTGGGCCTGCCGGAGGGTTTTCGCGGCCACATCAACGACACGGCGTCGATCGCGAGCCTGCTGGCGCTGGCGGCGGCGCGCCACCGGTTGCCGGGTCTCGATATCCGCCGGCGGGGCCTGAGCGGCGCCACCGCGGCGCCCGTGGTCTACGCCAGCGACCAGGCTCACTCCTCCATCGACAAGGCCGTGCTGACCCTGGGGCTCGGGCTCGACCACCTGCGGCGGCTGCCCAGTGACGAGCGGTTCCGGTTGCGTCCCGAGGCCCTGGAACGTGCGGTCGCCGAGGATCGGGCCGCGGGTCGCGCCCCCATGGCGGTGGTGGCGACCGCCGGGACGACCTCCACGACCTCGGTGGATCCCGTGGAAGCGATCGCCGAGATCGCCGCTCGCGAGGGGTTGTGGCTGCACGTCGACGCGGCGTACGCCGGGTGCGCGGCGGTCTGCCCGGAGCTGCGGGCGACGATGGCCGGCTGGGAGCGGGCCGACTCCATCGTCCTGAACCCCCACAAGTGGCTGTTCACCCCCGTCGACTGCTCCGTCCTCTTCGTGCGCGACCTGGACGGCTGGCGCGACACCTTCTCCGTCGTCCCCGAGTACCTGAGGAGCTGGGACGACTCCGTCCAGCTGATGGACCTGGGCGTCCAGCTCGGCCGGCGCTTCCGGGCCCTCAAGCTGTGGATGGTGATCCGAGCCTACGGCGTCGAGGCGATCCGTGGCGCCATCCGCGAGCACTGCCGCCTGGCCCGGAGCCTGGCCGAACGGATCGACGCCGAGCCGGGGTTCGAGGTGGTCGCGCCGGTGCCGTTCAGCACGGTCTGCTTCCGGGCGACGCCGGGAGGCTCGGCGCAGGAGGAGGACCGGTTCAACGAGCGACTGTTGGAGCGGGTGAACGCCTCTCGCCGGGTGTTCCTCTCCCACACCCGGCTGCCCTCGGGGCTCTCGCAGGAGGGCGCGCCGCCCGACCGGTTCGTGCTCCGCCTCGCCGTCGGCAACCTCAAGACGACCGAGGACGACGTCGAGGAGGCCTGGACGTCGATCCTCCGGGCCGCTCGCGCCCTGACCTGATCCGAGGGACCCCGACGGCGGCCGGTCAGTAGAAGTCCGAGCAGGAGAGGTAGTAGCCGCAGCGCGGATCGGGGCAGTAGAGCTTGCACTTGCGCTCCGCGAGGGCCGAGCCGCAGATGGGACAGGTGCGCATCACCGTCTCGGCCGTCGACGCCGGCCGGGGCGGTCGGTCGCGCAGCGGCCGGGCGGCGTCCCGGTTCCTCTCCGCGGCGTCCCGGTCTCTCTCCACGGCCTCTCGGTCCCTCTCCACGGCGCCAGGGTACCAGGCGCGGCGCATCTCCCGCGCCGGGGGGGCCGAACGTGGGAGCCGCTATACTCCGCGCGCCGAACGCAGGGTTCGGCCACCTCGCGGAGATCGATCGCCATGCAAGTCGTCATCCTGGCCGGAGGCAGCGGCACGCGCTTCTGGCCCCTGAGCCGTCGAGCGCACCCGAAGCAGCTCCTGGCCATGGAGGGAGAGCGCAGCCTGTTGCAGTCGACGCTCGATCGTCTCGACCCCCTGGTGCCGCCCGCCGACGTCTGGGTGTGCACGACACGGACCCTGGCCGCCGATGTCCGGCGTCAGCTTCCGACCGTGCCGGGTGACCAGGTGCTGGCCGAGCCGACCGGCCGCGACACGGCGGCGGCCATCGGCTGGTCGCTGCGCTCGATTCCGGCCTCGGCGCGCTCCCAGGTGGCGGCGGTGCTGCCCGCGGACCACCGGGTGGGCGATCCGGAGGCGTTTCGCCGGGCCCTCGCGAGCGCGGCGGAGGTGGCGGAGCGCGACCGACGCGTGATGACCCTGGGGGTGCGTCCGCATCGGCCGGAGACCGGCTACGGTCACCTGGAGCTCGGCGAGACCCTGGATGCCGAGCTCGGAGTGCGGCGGGTGGCGCGCTTCGTCGAGAAGCCGGACGCCGAGCGCGCCCAACGCTTCTTCGCGGGGGGCCAGCACCTCTGGAACGCCGGGATCTTCGTCTTTCCCACGGAGGTGATGCTGGGGCACCTCGCCCGGTTCGAGCCGGAGCTGGCGGCGGGTCTGGAGGCGATCGAGGAGTCGCCCGGGCAGATCGGCGAGCTCTACCCCGAGCTGAAGAAGATCTCCATCGACTATGCGGTCATGGAGCGTCTGGACGATCTCGGGACGTTGCCGCTCGACTGCGGGTGGAGCGACCTGGGCTCCTGGAAGTCCCTGGCCGAGGAGCTGCCCGCGGACGCCGACGGCAACGTCGTGCGGGGCGACGTGGTCGCCATCGACGCCCGCGACAACCTGCTCCTGGCGGAGGAGGGGACGGTGGCCGTCGTCGGGGTCGAGGGCCTGGTCGTGGTTCGCACCGCCGACTCGGTGCTCGTCGTCCCCAAGGATCGAGCCCAGGAGGTCAAGAGCGTGGTCGACGCCCTGCGCGAGGCAGGCCGGGACGACCGGCTCTGAGGAGGGTTGGCCCCGCGATGATCCGACGCGTTCGTGTGGCGGCCGCCGGCGAGGAGCACCGGCTCGACCAGCTCTCCGCGCCGCTGGACCTGGGCGCCCTGACCGCGGGCGCGAGCGGTCCGTGGGAGGTGGAGCTCGGCTTCGGCCGGGGCACCTGGCTGGTGGGGCGGGCGGAGGCCGGCGGCGGGCGCTTCCTGGGCGTCGAGCTGGCGGCGACCTACTACAAGATCCTCCGTCGCAAGGCGTTCAGCCGGCGGCTCACCAACCTCGTGGCGATCCGGGGCGAGGCGCAGTACGTGTTGGATGCCGTGCTGCCGCGGGAGTTCGCGCGGGCCGTACACGTCTACTTCCCCGATCCGTGGCCCAAGGCGCGGCACCACAAGCGGCGCTTCCTGGACTCGTTGTCCTTGGATCTGGTGCTGAGACTCCTCGAGCCGGGTGGCCGGCTCCTCTTCGCCACGGACCACCTCGAGTTCGGTGAGGAGACCCTCGCGGGCCTCTCGGGACACCCGGCCCTCGATCTCCGGCGCGTCGACGGTCCCTGGCCCGGCGGTCCACGTACCAACTACGAGCGCAAGTACGAGCGGGAGGGCCGGCCGATCCTGAGGCTGGAGGCCGTCCGGGTCCGTGAGGAGCCCGTGTTTCATCCGGCGGGCGAGCGGGAGGTCGTGGCGGGGTGGGTATGACCCTCCGCGCCCTCGTCCCCTACTTCCGGCGCCATCCGGCGAAGCTGGTCTCCGGCATCGGCTCCATCGCGTTGGCGGCCGCGATCGGGCTCGTGGCTCCGCTGTTGGTGGGAAACGCGGTGGATGCGCTGCGGGACGCCGCCTCGGCCGAGCGGCTGCTGCGCTACGGGGTGCTCCTGGTGGGCGTCGTCGCGCTGCAGGGTCTCTTCACCTTCGCGCAGCGCTGGATCCTCGTGGGTCTCTCCAGGGACATCGAGTTCGAGCTGCGGAACGACTACTTCGAGCACCTGGAGCGGCTGCCGCTGTCGTTCTACCAGGAGAGCACCACCGGCGACCTCATGGCGCGGGGCACGAACGATCTCCAGGCCGTCCGCATGCTGTGCGGGCCGGCCATCATGTACGGCTCGAACACGCTCTTCACGGCGACGGGCGCGCTCTTCTTCATGGCCCGGATCGAGGGCAGGCTGACGTTGTTGGCGCTCGCGACCATGCCGCTGGTGGCCGTCGCGACCCAGGTGTTCGGTTCGAAGATCCACGTGCTCTTCGAGCGGGTCCAGGAGCAGTTCTCGACGCTCTCGACGCGGGTGCAGGAGAATCTCGCCGGCGTTCGGGTGGTGCGCGCCTACGCCCGGGAGGAGTCCGAGCAGGCGACCTTTCGAACAGCCAACGACGAGTACGTCGAGCGCAATCGCCACCTGATCCGCTGGACCGCGGCCTTCCATCCCATGCTCCAGGGGCTCGTCGGCGTGGGGTTCGTGGCGGTCCTCTGGTACGGCGGCCTCCAGGTCACCCGCGGCGTCATCACGGTGGGCGAGTTCGTCTCGTTCAACTTCTTCCTCTCGAAGCTGGTCTGGCCGATGATCGCCATCGGCTGGGTGATCAACCTGGTCCAGCGGGGGAGCGCGTCGCTGGCCAGGATCCTGAAGGTCCTGGAGACCGAGCCGGCCGTGCGCGACCAGGGGACTCTCGCGGCGCTGCCCGAGATCCGGGGGCGGGTCGTCTTCCGCGACATGGAGTTCGCGTGGGAGGAGGCGACGCCGGTTCTCCGCGGCATCGACCTGGAGGTTCCCGCGGGCGCCACGGTGGCCCTGGTGGGTCGCACGGGGGCGGGCAAGAGCACGCTCCTGTCCCTGATCCCGCGGCTGGTCGAGCCCCCGCGGGACCGCCTGTTCATCGACGGGGTCGACGTCCGCAGCCTGCCGCTGGCCCAGCTGCGGGCGACCATCGCCGCCGTTCCCCAGGAGACCTTCCTCTTCTCGACCACGCTGGGCGCCAACATCGCCCTGGGTCGGCCCGACGCCACGGAGACCGAGATCGAGGCGGTCGCCCGGGCCGCCGGTCTGGAGCAGGAGCTCGAGGAGCTGCCGGACGGGCTCGCGACGAGGATCGGGGAGCGGGGGATCACGCTCTCCGGCGGCCAGAAGCAGCGCGTCGCCCTGGCCCGGGCGCTCCTGCGCCGCCCCCGGATCCTGCTGCTGGACGACTGCCTCTCGGCCGTGGACACGGCGACAGAGGAGAGGATCCTGGGCCACCTGCGGCGCGAGTTCGAGGGGCGGACGGTGTTCCTCGTCTCCCACCGGGTCTCGGCCGTGCGCGGCGCCGACCAGATCGTCGTGCTCGATCGCGGCCGCATCGTCGAGCGCGGGCGTCACGACGAGCTCCTGGCGGCGGGCGGTGCCTATTCCGAGCTGGCGCGGCTGCAGCGGCTGGAGGAGGAGCTGGAGGCGGTCTGAAGGGCGTCAGCGCACGACGCCGGAGAGGACGATCCGGATCTCGTCCCCCGGATCGACCGGGAAGACCGGCACGTGGCAGCTCCAATCGCTGCCTCCGCCGAGGTCGAGCTCCCTCCGGATCCCCTGGGTGACGTTTTCGCAGCCCAGCTTGTCGCCGGCGACGCGCGTCAGGACGCCCTCGAGCTGCTCGCCGCTGGCGATGCCGCGCACGACTTGGAGGAGTCGCTGGTCCGGCTCGGTCTTCAGGCCGGCCGCGTCGCAGGCCCACGAGGCCGAGCCGCCGAGAGGGAGGTCGACGCCCTCGCCCGTCCTCGGGAGGTGGCAGCGGACCTCCGTCGTCTCCATGCCCCGGAGGCTCGCGCCGACGCCCGGCCGCCCCAGCAGCCGCTGCCCCAGGATCTCCCAGACCCACTTCCCGTCCCGAGGTCCGACCGTGCCGTGGAAGACGACGAGGTACTCGTCCCGGTCCGGGTTGTAGATCACCTCCGTATCCGCCGCCCGCCCGTCGTTGTCGCCGTCGATCCCTACGTCGCTCACTTCGAAGTCGTTGGCTCCGACCTCGAGCGCCTCGGCGCCGTCGAGGCGCTGAGCGTAGATCTCGTCCTCGCTGATGCCCCGTGGCGGGAGGAGGGCGACGCTCTGCCAGGCGAGGAGGTACTCCCGATGCCGGGAGCTGTAGGCCAGTCCGAAGCAGGGGTCGGGATGGCAGGCATCGAACCCACGACCGCCGTTGTCGCTGACCAGGTGGTCGTTCACCCCGAGCTCGGCTGCCGTCGCAGCGTCGAGGCGCTGGACGTAGATCTCGCTTTCGAGGCCTCCGATCTCGTCGCCGTCGATCCCGATCCAGGCCACCAGGAACTCGCCGGCGTCCGGGTTGTGGACGGCCTCGATGGTGTAGATCGAGCTGATGTCCGAGTCCTCGGCACCCATGTCGCTGATTCGCCGGTCGTCCACGCCGACCTGTCCGCCGTCGGCGCTCAGCAGCTGCACGAAGACCTCGCCATCCCCGTTGACGCCGGGCCGCATCCAGTCGCTCCACCATGCCACCAGGTACTGCCGGTTCTCCGGGTCGTAGACCACCGCGGGGTCGTAGGCGATGGGGACGTCGCCGGGGACGTCGTGGCGGGTGCTGACCTGGAGGTCGTCCTCGCCAATCTCCCCGCCGTCCCCCGCCAGGCGCTGGGCGAAGATCTCGAGCTGGTCCGGCTCGACGGAGGGTCCCCGCCGGGCCCCCGCCCAGACCACCAGGTACTCGTCGCGATCGCCGTTGTAAGCGAGGCACGGGAGCTCCGCGACGCCGAGAGCGTCCTCGACACCCATGTCGCTGATGGACAGGGTCTCACCCAGGAGCTCCCCCGTCGCGGCGTCGATCCGCCGGCCGAAGATCTCGCTGCACTTCGAGACACCGGAGACGTCGCACCGGCCCTGCCAGACCACCAGGTACTCGTGGCGGGTCGGGTTGTAGGCCACCGCCGGCATGCCGGCGAGAAGCTCCTGATCCCGGGTGATCTGGAAGACGTCTCCCACGGGCCGCCCCCCGGCCGAGGCGTCGAGCCGCTGACCGACCAGGG
>CAJQNK010000308.1 GCA_905479655.1 uncultured bacterium
CTCCTACGACATCGTCCTCGACGGTAACGAGCTCGGCGGTGGTTCGATTCGAATCCACGACGCGGAGATGCAGCAGCGCGTCTTCAACGTCCTCGGCATCGACCCTGAGGAGGCACGCGCCCGCTTCGGCTTCTTCCTCGAGGCCCTGCGCTACGGCGCGCCACCGCACGGCGGCATCGCTCTCGGCCTCGACCGCATCATCATGTTGATGGCCGGTGCCGATTCGTTACGAGAGGTGATCGCCTTCCCCAAGACGACCTCGGCGCTGTGTCTCATGACGGAGGCGCCGTCCGCGGTCGATCCGGCCCAGCTCGACGAGCTGGGGATCCACTTCGACGAGCCCGAGCGGTAGGGCCGTGCCGGACCTGCGGCACCCGGGTGGCGTGACCCCGATCCGCATCGGCGCGGGCGCGCTGGACGGGTCCGCCGAACTCCTCGCGCCGCTCCTCGGCGGGAGGACGCTGTTCGTCGTCTCGAGCGCGCCGATCCTCGCCCTGCACCGGCAGCGTCTCGAGCCCGCGATCGCCTCCGCCGGTCGGACGGTCGTGCTGGAGGTGCCGGACGGGGAGGCCGCCAAGGAGATCGAGGTCGCGGCCGGCCTGTGGCGACGGATGATGGCGGAGGGCGGGAAGCGGGACAGCCGGCTCCTGGCCTTCGGCGGCGGCAGCGTGGGCGACCTCGGAGGCTTCGTCGCCGGCTGTTTCCTGCGCGGCATCCCCTACGTCCAGGTGCCGACGACCCTCCTGGCCCAGGTGGACGCGTCGGTGGGGGGCAAGACGGCCGTGGACCTGCCGGAGGGCAAGAACACGGTGGGCCTCTTCCACCATCCGCGGGCGGTGGTCGCCGATACCGCCCTCCTGGGCACGCTGGCGCCCGGGGAGCTGCGCTCGGGCCTGGTGGAGGTCGTCAAGATGGCCTTCACGCTGGATCCTCCGCTGTTCGAGCTCCTGGAGAGGGAGCTCGAGCGGCTGCTGGCCGCCGACCCCGAAGCCCTGGCGACGGTGGTGGAGGCGGCGGTCCTGGCGAAGGCGGGGGTGGTGGAAGAGGACCCGGAGGAGGCCGGCCGCCGACAGGTCCTGAATTTCGGGCACACCCTCGGCCACGCGATCGAGGCCTGTCTCGGCTACTCCGGACTGCGCCACGGCGAGGCGGTGGCCTGGGGCCTTCGATTCGCCACCCGTCTGGCTCTCGACCGGGGCCTGCCGGCAGGCGACGCGGAGCGCCTGGAGAGGCTCCTGGACCGCCTCGAGCTGCCCGCCCTGCCCGTTCTCGAGCTGCCGGAGGTCGTGGCGGCGATGGGCCGGGACAAGAAGGCCCGCGAGAGCGGCTTGGCGTGGGTCCTGCCTCGGCGGCTGGGCGCGGCCGAGCTCGACATCGTCCTCCCTGCTCAGTCGGTGGAGGCCGCCCTCGCCGACTTCCTGGCGGAGGCTGGGCGCCGACAGCGTGCCTAACATCGGAAACTGGTTATAATCCCGGTCGTCGCAACCCTCGGCGCGCTCGCGGACGGGCGCCGCGGGTCGCGGCCTTCCCGGTTTTCTTGTGATGAGTCTGCTGCGAGGCCTCACCGACCGCCTGAAGCTCCAGCACATGTTGTTCGTGGTGCTGCTGGCCTCGGGCATCGTGCCGCTGGCGATCATCTCCTCCCTGCTCATCTCGCAGAACCGGGATGTCCTGGAGACGCAGGAGAAGAGCTATCTCACGGCCTCGGCCCGCGCGCTCTCCCTGGAGTTGGACGCCCATCTCCGGGCGGTGCGCCTGCAGCTCCGGCAGGTGGGCGACGGGGTCCTCGCGGTGCCGGAGCCGACGGACCTGGACGACCGCGTCCGCGCTCCCTGGGTCGCCCGCTACCTGGAGGCCCTGACCCGTTCCAACCACGACCTCCTCAGCGTGCGGGTGGTCACCCTCGGGGGCCTGGGTTCCGTCTACGGCGCCCAGAACCTCCCGCCCTCGGTGGTGGCCGCGATGGACGGGGCGGCCCGCAGCCTGATGGAGTCGCCGACGGCCCCGATCCACCGGTTCGTCGTTCCGGCCACGCTCGGTCAGGCGCCCCTGGCGTCGGTGGCCATCCCGGTCCGCGACGAGGAGGGTCGTCCCGTGCTGATCGTGGCCGGGTTGGCCCAGCTCCCGATGCTGGCCACCCTCTTCGGTCGCGAACGGGACGGCGGGGTGGCCGTTTTCCTGGTGGACCGGGACGGCACGGTGCTGTGGGCGGGGGGCACGGCGGAGGCCATCGAGTCGGCGATGCAGCGCTCGGAGGTCCTGCGGGACTTCGTCCGCCAGCCGCTCGCGATGACCCAGGAGTACGAGCTGGTGATCGGGGAGGAGACCCGACGGATGCAGGCGCAGGTGAGCCCGGTGGCCGAGACGGGCTGGGGGGTCGTGGTGCAGAAGCCCGTCGCCGAGGCCTTCCCCGCCGTGCGGGAGATGATCTTCGACACCCTGCTCTCGACGGTCCTGCTATTGCTCCTGGCGTTGCTCCTGGCGCTCGTGATCGCGCGCAAGGTCAGTCGGCCGATTCGCCGGCTCGCCCGCACCTCCCACGAGATCGCGACCGGGAACTTCGGCCAGCGGGTGGAGGAGGAGGGTCTCGGGCTGGAGGTCGGAACCCTGGCCCGCGACTTCAACCGCATGAGCGACTACGTCCAGCGCTACGTGGAGGAGCTGCGGCGGGCGGCCAAGGCCAATCGGGACCTGTTCATCGGTTCGATCCGCGCCTTCGCGGCCGCCATCGACGCGAAAGACCCCTACACCCGGGGCCACTCGGAGCGCGTCGCGGAGTACTCGCGGACCATCGCGCGATATCTCGACCTGCCCGACGAGGTCCAGCAGCGGGTGTGGGTGGGGGCCCTGCTGCACGACGTGGGGAAGATCGGCATCGACGACCGCGTGTTGAAGAAGGGCGGCACCCTCACGGACGACGAGTTCGCCCTGATCAAGAAGCACCCGTCGATCGGCGCCGAGATCCTGCTGGCCATCGACCAGCTCCATCCCATGATCCCGGCGGTTCGATCGCACCACGAGGCCTGGAACGGCGCGGGCTACCCCGAAGGCCTGGCGGCCGAGGACATCCCGCTGATGGCCCGCATCGTCGGCGTGGCGGACTGCTTCGACGCCATCACGACCCACCGCCCGTACCAGAGAGGCCTGAGCCACGAGTACGCTGTCGAGACGGTGACCAAGCTGGCGGGCAAGAAGTTCGACGCCAAGGTCGTCACCGCGTTTCTGAAGGCCGTCGAGCGCGGAGAGATCCGCGACACCCGTCGGGTCCGCCCTCCGAGCACGGCTTCCGAGCCGATCGACGCCGAAGCCGCGTCGCTCGTCTGATGGCCGAAGCCTTCGTGGAGAGCGGGATCCTCGCCGGACCCCCGGGTCGACCGCGGATCTCCGCCTCGACTCGGAACGAGACTGCGCGCTCTTGCTCGAGCCTGACGCCATCGCGTCCCGCAAGGCGAGGGAAGGGAGGGGAATGCCGTTCCACTACATCCTCAACGACCTGATCGCGGGGGTCGAAGGAGCCACCGCCGTCGTCTTCCTCGACGAGGAGGGGGAGGCCGTCGACGTGGTCACCCGCGGTCTGGAGCCGGCCGACGTGCGTCTGTCCGGGGCGTACCTCGGCATCGCGCTACGGCAGCTCGAGCGCACGCTCGACATGGCGGGCCTGGGCACTCCGGTGACCGTCCAGGTCGCGCAGGGGCCGAACCACGTCTATCTCTCGACCCTGCCGGACGGCTACTTCCTGCTTCTGGTCCAGCGCCGGCCGGCCCTGGTGGGACGGGCCAGGCTCCGGCTGGAGCGCGCCGCGCAGGATCTGTCGCAGGCGCTCTTCGGTATGATCCCGCCGTCATGAGCGACAGAGACATTCTCGAGCTGGCGCCGGAGTCCCGACTCCCGGAAGAGGAGGGCGCGGGCAAGGGGTTCTGGTCCAAGCTGAAGAAGGGTCTCTCCATGACCCACCACGAGCTCCTGGAGCGCGTGGACGCGGCCGTGGAGGGCCGGGGGGTCATCGACGAGGAGACCCTGGAGTACCTGGAGGAGTCCCTCATCGGCGCCGATCTCGGCGTCGAGGCCTCCCTCGAGATCGTGCAGGCCGTCCGCGACCGGGCACGGGGTTACGAGGCCAAGGATCCGACCCGGTTGCGTACGATGCTCGCGGACGAGATCGCCGTGCTTCTCCTCGACGCTCCCCAGCCGCACCGCAGGCCTCCGGGCCCCCGGGTCACCCTGGTCGTGGGTGTCAACGGAGTGGGGAAGACCACCTCCATCGCCAAGCTCGCCCGCCGCTCCCTGGACGAGGGCGACTCGGTCCTGCTGGTGGCCGCGGACACGTTTCGGGCCGCCGCCGTCGAGCAGATCGCGCTGTGGGGAGAGCGACTCGGCGTGGACGTCGTGCGACAGGCCCAGGGGTCCGACCCGGCCGCCGTGGTCTACGACGGGCTGCAGGCCGCGCGCGCCCGGGCGATCGACCACGTCATCGTGGATACGGCGGGACGGCTCCACACCAAGAAGAACCTCATGGCCGAGCTCGAGAAGATCCGACGGGTGGTGGATCGGGAGGCGCCCGACAGGCACTGCCTGACCCTCCTCGTGCTGGACGCGACGACCGGACAGAACGGAATCACGCAGGCCCAGGAGTTCACCCGCGCGGTCCGTGTCGACGCCGCGCTCCTGGCGAAGATCGATGGCACCGCCAAGGGTGGCGTCGCGGTGGCGGTGGCCCGCGAGCTGCGGCTCCCGGTGCTCTACCTGGGTGTTGGAGAAGGGGCGGAGGACCTGGTGGACTTCCGGCCCCGGGAGTTCGCCGCTGCCCTCGTCGCCTGACCCCCTCCGACGCGCGCTTCGTCTCGCGGCCCGCGGTCGCTACCGCGTGGCGCCCAATCCGCTGGTCGGCGCGGTCCTCACCCGCGACGGCCGGGTCGTGGCCGAGGGTTACCATCGGCGGGTGGGGGGGCCCCACGCGGAGGCGGAGGCCCTGACGGCCGCCGGCGGGAAGGCTCGCGGCGCCACCCTCTGGGTCACCCTGGAGCCGTGCTGCCACCAGGGCCGGACCCCGCCCTGCGTGGAGGCCGTCGTCGCCGCCGGGGTCCGCCGTGTCGTGGCGTGCCACGGGGATCCCGACCCGCGCGTGCGGGGAGAGGGGTTCCGGGCGCTGCGCGCGGCCGGGATCGAGGTGGCGGTCGGGGGTCCTCTGGCGGGGGCGGCTGTCCGGCTCAACCTCCGATACCTGGTGCCCAGACTCCTGGGGCGACCCCAGGTGACCTTGAAGTGGGCGATGACGCTGGACGGGCGGATCGCCACCGTGACCGGCGACGCGAAGTGGATCTCCTCTCCCCGGGGCCGCGAATGGGGGCTGGCGCTGCGCGAGGAGCACGACGCGATCCTCGTCGGCAGTGGCACCGTGCTGGCCGATGACCCGCGGCTGGACCGGCGTCTCGGGCGGAGCGAGGGGCCGATCGTCCGGGTGGTGATGGACCGGCGTCTGCGGATGCCGGCTGGGGCCGCGATGCTGGATCGGCCCGGGCCGGTCCTGGTGTACAGTGAGCGGCTGTCCGGGTCGGCCGCGGAGGCGCTCCGCGATCGCGGGGCGGTGGTCGTGGAGCTTCCGGCTGTCGAGCCGGAGGCGGTGCTCGCGGACCTGTCGGCCCGCGGGATCGGCAACTTGCTGGTCGAGGGGGGCAGCGGGATCCACGGTGCCTTCGTGGCCGCGGGCCTCTGGGACCGCGTGGCTGTGGACCTCGCGCCCGTGGTGGTCGGCGGCAGCGGGGCTCCGGGGCCCGTGGGAGGAGCTGGGACCTCCGCCCTCGCGGCGGCTCCGCGTCTCGAGGGAGTCGTCGTCGGTCGGCGGGGCGGAGACGTGGTCGTGGAAGGAGCGCGAGAGGGTTGTTCACGGGAATTGTTGCAGAGGTTGGCGTTCTAGAGCGGGACCCCAGGTCCTCGGGGCAGGGTGGCGTGTGCCTCGAGATCGGTCACAGCCGCGAGCTCGGAGGGCGCCTCGCGATCGGAGACTCCCTGGCCGTCTCCGGGGTGTGCCTGACGATCACGGAGCAGCGCGAGCGGGGCTCCACGGTCGAGCTCTCGCCCGAGACGCTGTCGCGCACCAGTCTCGGGGAGTTGCGACGGGGGCGCCGGGTCAACCTCGAGCCGGCGTTGCGGATGGGTGACCCTCTCGGCGGTCACTGGGTTCAGGGGCACGTCGACGGAACGGGACGGGTCGTCGGCCGTCGCGACCTGTCGGCGCATCGCGTCGTGTCGTTCGCCGCGCCCTCGGAGCTGGTGCCCTACCTGGTGGAGAAGGGGTCCGTGGCGGTCGACGGTGTCAGCCTCACGGTGGCGGCCCGCTCGCGGGGGCGTTTCGACGTGGCGCTGATTCCCCACACGTTGGAGGTCACGACGCTGGGGAGCCTCGCGACGGGTGGCAGGGTCAACCTCGAGGTCGACATCCTGGCGAAGTACGTCGAGAGCCTCATGGAGGCGCGATGGCGGCGCGACTGAGCACCCCGATCCGGGTCCGGGGCGTCCGGGTCCTCGAGCAGAGCCCGGAGCCGGGCCGTCTGTGGGTCCGCTACCGGCCCGCCGTCTGGCCCACGGCGGCGACCCCCTGGGTGGATGTCGGGGAGTGCGCGATCGGAGCCGTCGCGACGTTCGCCGACGCGCTCGGCGATCTCCTCCCGTCGGAGGGGATCGACGGTAGGATCTATCTACCGCCGGTCCGGTCCGAACGGCGGGCGGAGCGGGACGACCTGGCCGCGCGCCTCGGTGAGGCGGGCTCGACGGTCCTGGTCCAGCTCCTGCCCGGCGAGAGCCCTCCGGCGGGGTGCGAGACGGCCGTCGATCTCCTGCAGACCCTGCTGTCGGCGGACCTGGACCAGATCTCGGGGACCGCCGCGGGCGCCCTGGCGATCTGGCCGCTGATCCCCGGCGTGACCGATCGCTCCCGGCTCGTGCAGGACGGACTCGAACGCCTCGTGGACGCGGGAGTGGAGAGCGTCTTCGCCCTGGAGCCGACCCTGGACGCCGGGGAACGGCGATGGTTGGCGGAGAATCGCTCCCCCGAGGTCTTCGACGCGCTCTTCCACGCCCCCGCCCCGGAGGTCAGCGAGCGGTCGTTCGCCGCCGCCGCGCGCGCGGCCGGACTCGGCCCTTTTCAGGATCGTCCCGAGGTCGACGGGCCCCTCGCCGCCAACCGACGGGCGGCCGGGGTGCTGGCCGCGATCGCCGACCTGTGGCTGCGCCTCGAGCGGCCGGTCGGCAGGGGCCAGGCCTACCTGCGGGCGTCGCGCTGGGCGGACCGTCTGGAGCGCGACCTGGAGGCGTTGTGGAGGGAGGGCAATCTCCACGTGTTGGAGTGGGTCGACGGGGAGATCGGACAGGTCCTGGAAGAGCTGTTCCGGAAGGGGGGCAGCTCGCTCCTGGCGGAGCTGCGCGACGAGTTCGCGGGCTGAGCCGGACGGGGAGCCGGCCTCAGGCCGAGGGGAGTTCGAGATCGAGGAGGCGATCTTCTCCGGCCGCGGAGATCGAGAGGTGCCCGCCGGCGCCCCGGGCGAGTCCGTCGCAGACGGCGAGGCGCCGCTCCCGGGGCCGGTCCCAGAACCCGGGGGTCCAGCTGGCGGGTGCGGGGTCGGGCAGGGTCTGGCGTCGCGCGCCGCGTAGCGAGAAGCGCAGGACGACCCCGCGGTCGTCGGGTGCCGTGACCTCGAGGTGGCCTCCGGGGGGTGGCGCCTCGAGGCAGGCGGCCCACAGGCCGGTGAACAGGATCCCCAGTTGCTGGACCTCCAGGGTCAGCTCCCGGCCCGCGTCGACGTCGACGGCGACGGGCAGGCGTCCGGCCACGCCCAGCTCGTGAAGCTTACGCAGGCTGTCGATCAGGAGCCACGGTAGATGCTTGGCGGGCACGGGGTCGACGTCCCACGAACCCCTCCGGGCGAGAAGCTGGAGCTCGCTCAGGAGCCTGCGCGCGGCCTTCGCGCTCGCTTCGATGGTCTCGGTCAGGCTCGGGTCGCCCCCTCCGGACTCGAGGAGCCCACAGGAGAGGAGGACGGAGGCGAGGTGGTTGTTGAGGTCGTGCCCCACGGCACGGCTCGTGAGGCGCAGAAGGGCCAGCTCCCGCACCTGGGCGGGTAGGGGGGCGTCGCCCTCGTCGGGTAGGACCTCCTGGGGCAGGGCGAGCCGCCAGGGTCCCGGGGCGGGACCGTCGATCCGGAGTGAGTCCACCCGCAGGCGGCCGCCGGTCGATCCGCCGGCTGCAGCCGCGTCGACCTCGCAATTCGGGCCGGGCTCCGTCCCCGGCTGGTTGCCGGGCTCGACCTCGAGCCCCAGGAGGCCGCAGGCGGCCGCGTCGGCGAAACACAGGCGGTGGTCTCGATCCGCCACGACCAGCGGCAGCGTGGCCGGGTCGAAACGTCGGAGGTGCTTCCGGAATGCGCCGGCCTCGACAGACGCGAGGAGACCCGGCGTCACCCCCGGCTACCTCGACTCGTCATCCCCGGCGCCGTCTCCGCCGTCGGGGTCGTCAAGCTGGATGAGCCCGTGCTGCAGCGCGTAGCGCATGATCTCAGCGTTGTTGCGCAGGCTGAGCTTGTCGAGGACACGGGTGCGGTAGGTGCTGATCGTCTTCACGCTGAGGTTCAGTTCGTCGGCCACCTCGCTGACCGTCCGCGCCTCGGCCAGCCGGATGAAGACCTGATACTCGCGCTTGGAGAGCTTCTCGTGGGGATGGCCGGAGTCGCCGCTGCGGAAACGCTGGAGCAGCATCGCCTGGAGGTCTTGGGGGAAGTCGTCCCTGCCCTTGCTGACGTTGCCGATGGCCTGGAGTAAGCGGTCGGGCGAGGCGTCCTTCGTGATGTAGCCGCTGATTCCCGCACGGACGAGCCGGAGGGCATACTCCCAGTCCTCCGTGGAGGTCACGATCAGGATCCGCAGGGCGCTGCGCCACTCCCGCAGCTCGGCCACGACCTCCTCGCAGCCCCGTCCCGGCATCTTGACGTCCAGCAGGACCAGGTCGGGGCTCGTGCGGCGGGCGACGTCGAGGACTTCGGGCCCGCGCGAGGCCTCGCCGACGACGTTCATGTTCGGATCCGAATCGATCATGCGCTTGAGGGGCGCGCGAAACAGCTCGTGATCGTCGGCGAGGAGGATGCGAATCATGGCGGACTCCCTTTTCGGGAACGGCGAACCGTCACCGCCGGCCCGCGCCCGGCGGCGGATCGTGGAACGAGACTCGACAGCTCGTGAGGGTCACCGCAGGCGTGGATGCGACCGAGCACACTGCACAAATTAGCATGCACTCTTCGATGTTGCAATTTGGAACGTGCCCGGTCGTGGATCGGAGCGCGCGGCCGGCGCCCGGAGTCAGTCGTTGGCCACCGCCCGCCTTGCGACGACGTCGATCTCGACCC
>CAJQNK010000309.1 GCA_905479655.1 uncultured bacterium
GCAGGCTAGACCAGCGTTTCCGAAGTCCGGCGACAATGGCCGGACGGGAGGCGCTCGGGGGCCGAGGCGCGCCGACGCAGGCAATGCAGGGACATTGTCGAGGAGGCGGAACGCTGGCAGCCGAGATGCATCGCGGGCGGACAGTTGGCGAAGTTCGGAAACGCTGGTCTAGTCTCTGTCGTGCCCTGGCCCACCACGCCTCGCGGCGGAGTGGCCTCGCGGTCAGCGAAGGTGTCGTCCGAGGAACTCGGTCGTCCGGTTCCAGGCGTCCTCCGCCGCTTCGGGTTGGTAGCGGCTGCCCGAGGGGTTGGCGAAGGCGTGGTCCGCGCCCGGGTAGATGTGGATGGACGCCTCCTTCCCCAGGTCGGCGAGGACGGCCTCGAACTCTCGGACCGTCCCGACCGGGATGCCGTTGTCGAGCTCGCCGAAGATCCCGAGCACCGGCGCGGAGATCGCAGCCAGGGCCTCCGGGTCGGTCACCAACCGTCCGTAGTAGATGACGGTGGCGTCGATGGCCTCCGGGTAGGCCAGGGCGGTGGCGAGCGACCATCCGCCGCCGAAGCACCAGCCGACGGCTCCGATCTTCCCGGCGCCGCGTCCTTCGAGCCAGTCGATCGCCTGACCGAGGTTCTCCTCGATTCGCGACGGGCGGTCGCGGGCGGCCCGCGCCAGCTTCGAGGCGCCGTCCCGGTCGTCCGCGACCTCGCCCTCGTACAGGTCGACCGCCAGCGCGAGGTAGCCCTCGCCGGCGAAGCGACGCGCCATGGCCCGGACGTTGTCGTTGAGACCCCACCACTCGTGGATCACCACCACGCCCGGCCACGGGCCCTCGCCCTCCGGGTGGGCCGCGAGGCCACGCACCTCGGTGCCGTCGCCAAATCGCGCATACACCACCTCCTCCGCCACGACCGGCCGGGTCGGAGGGGCCTCGGAGGCCGGGTTCGCGACCGGGTGGTCGCCCGCGTGCTGCTCGTCCATGCGATCGAGGTGAGAATCCTGGGCGACCGAAGGAGCGGCGGCGAGCCAGGGCAGGAGCAGAGAGAGGATCAGCCTCGCCCCGCGGCGTCGAAGCACGTTGGAACTCATTAGAATGTCCTCCACGATGAGTGGGAGAAGGATAGCCGAGAGGGGGCGTGGCGGATCGCTCGTCTTGGACGGGTTCGCCGCCTGCCTGCTGCTCGCGGGTCTCTTCGCGGCCGGGACGGCGATCGCCCGGGAGCCGGATACGGACCCGTCCGAGACCGGGACGCTGGAGAACGAGGCCAGAGCACTCGCCGAGCGGGTGCTGGAGTTGCGCCGGGCGGAGCGGCAGCTGCTGGAGGGACTGTCGCCCGCCCTCGTCGCCGAGGTGGAGCGGCTGCTGGCCGAGGCGGAGTCGGGCGGCCTGCCGGCTGGCGAGGCAGAGTTCCCGGTCGCGGAGGAGCTCCCGGTCGCGGAGCCCCCCGTCGTGGAGTCCCCCGTCGTGGAGTCCCCCGTCATCGAGACCCCCGTCATCGAGGCTCCCGTCATCGAGGTCCCGGCCGAGGCGACTTCGCTCGGCGAGCCACCAGCCGATCGTGAGCCGGCGGCCGCCGCCGGACGCAGCGGGTCGCCCTGCCCGGGGCTCTCGCTCCTCGATTTCGATGGAGACGGGGAGCTGAGCGGGGCCGACCGGTACTGGCGCTACCTGCACCTCTGGCTCGACGACGGTGACGGTCGGATGGAGGAGGGGGAGACGCCCACGCTCTACGAGGCGGGGGTCCGGAGCGTCGGGCTCGAGCTGCGCGCGTGGGAGGGAGCCGGCGAGGAGGGTGGCGATGTCCGGGTGGACGAGCGCGTGCTCTTCGAGATCCCCGCGGGCGGAACCCTGCGCGAGGCGATCCTCCTGCTCGATGCCGGCGGCGTCGCCCGGGGTGACGAGCTGAGCCTGCTGGGGCCGTCGGGCGAGGGCCTGGCGGGGATGGTCGAGGTGCGATCGGAGGTGCGGGTGTCCCGGCAGCCGGAGGGCGAGCCCCTCCCCCTCCTCTGCGGGCGCTGACGCTGGCGTCGGCGTGGCGAAGCGTCTCCGTCGAGTGACGCCGTCGAGTAGAGTTCAGTGCCGCCCGTCGGCAGCCTCCTTAGCGGTCGGTCCCATCGAGCCCGCGATGACCTCGACGATCTACCTGCCACTGTTCTTCGTCTGGCTGCTCCTGGCCGGAGCCCCCGGCGCCGGGGGTCAGGGCAGCCCCGACGCCTGGTCCGAGGAGCTGCACTACGAGTGGGACCTCGGCGGCTTCCTGGGGACCCTCGCCACCCTCTTCATGCCCGGCAAGGGCGACGGGGTCCTGGCGACCCGTTCGACGGCCGAGGGCACTCTCGTCACGGAGCTCCACGTGACCTCGCCAGCGAGCCGCGAGGGTGAGTTCTGGCTCTACGGAGCCGAGATCGATCCCAGCGGGCCGGATACCCGCAGGGTCTGGAGCGAGTACCGTTTCCGCGGCGAGGAGAAGAGGAAGTCGCAGGAGCTGGACGAGGGCGAGGTCGTCGATATCGCGTCGGGCATCTACCGGCTCCGCCGGGACCCGCCGAGCGACTCGCGAAAACTGCGGATCTGGTCGTCCGGCAGGATCTACGCCGTCGAGGCTCGACTGGTCTCGGTCGAGACCCGGCCCTTCGACGGTCGCCTCGCGCAGGTGCGCCAGTTGCGGATCGAGGGCACTCGGGCGGTCGAGGGCCGCGAGTGGAAGGGGCGCCTCGACCTCTTCCTGGCGGACGACGAGGCGGCGACGCCGGTGGAGATCGTGATCGAACGCGACTTCGCGCGCCTGCGCCTCACCCTCGTGAGTCGCGAGGAGTAGGCCCGGTCCGGCCCGGGATGGAGTCGACCTCGCCCGACTGGTAAGCTAGGGACTTCCAATGCTGTAGATCCGGAAGGAGAGGACCGATGTTCCAGACCAAGAACCTGCTTGTTGCCGCAACGATGGTGTTGCTGATCCTGTCCGGCTGCGCGCCGAAGGAGGAGCCGGCTCCTGAGCCCGCTCCCGAACCGGAGGTTGTGGCCGAGGCTCCGGCCGAGCCCCTCATGGCGGTCGTGGATCTGGCGGGATCGCCGGACAGCGGCATCAGCGGCCAGGTGAGCTTCACCCAGGTCGGCGATGTCGTCCATGTCGTCGCTCACGTCGAGGGTGTCGAGCCCGGGTCTCACGGCTTCCACGTCCACGAGACCGGCGACTGCTCGGCGGCGGACTTCACGTCGGCGGGCGGCCATTTCAACCCGTCGGGCGATCCGCACGGGGGTCCCGACGACGCCGTGCGCCACGCCGGCGATCTCGGCAACATCACGGTGGACGACCAAGGGGTCGGCGATCTCGAGGTGACCTCGGATCTGATCACCGTCGCCCCGAGCCCGTCGTCGGTCATCGGCAAGGCCGTCATCCTGCATGCCGGCGCGGACGATCTCGAGTCGCAGCCCACGGGCGCGGCGGGCGCGCGATTGGCGTGTGGAGTGATCGGCCTGAGCGGACAGCCCGGGGCCGAGGAGGGAGAGGCCGGGACGTCCGACGAGGGCGGGGTCTGAGCCCACCGGGGGTTGCCGCGCCGCGGAACCCGAGGTCCGGCGTCCCTTGCCGGTCCCGGACCCTCCTTCGGGGGGCCGCGCTTCGAGGGTCGGCGCGTGTCGCCCTGGCGTTCGCGCTCGCCTGCTCGGGGCCGCCCGCTTCGTCGCCGGAGCCCTCGGAGCTCGCCGCGACCCTGCGCTTCGACGACCCGCCGGCGGTATCCGGAGCCCTGGCGCCGTTTCTGCTGGCGAGTCGCCACGGGCTTCTGCTGACCTGGATCGAGCCCGTGTCCGAGGGGGGCCACCGGCTGGTCGCGAGTCGCCGGGGTCCCGACGGCTGGCGCGAGCCGGTGGTCGTGACGGAGGGGGAGAGCCTGTTCGTGAACTGGGCCGACGTCCCGGTGGCCGCCGAGGCTCCGGACGGCACCCTGTGGCTGGCCTGGCCGGCCAAGATCGGCTCGGGCACCTACGCCTACTCGATCTTCCTCGCGCGCTCCGCGGACGGGGGCGCCAGCTGGGAGGAGGTGGGCGCCCTGCCCGACGACGACTCGCCGACGGAGCACGGCTTCCCGGCGTTCACCCGCGAGGGTCGGGCGCTCCGGGCGGTCTGGCTCGATGGTCGCGAGATGCTCGGGGGTGGGCCCATGACCCTCCGGAGTCGCGTGCTGTCCGTTGACGGGTCGGGTTCCGAGGAGACCCGGGGGCCCGAGGAGGTTCTCGACGACCGGGTCTGCGAATGCTGCCCCGTCGATGCCGCGACGGTCTCGGGGGAGCCGCTGGTGGTCTATCGGAACCGGTCCGAGCTCGAGGTTCGGGATCCCTGGAGTGTGCGGCGAACCGAGGGCGCCTGGAGCGATCCGTCGCCCGTCGCGCGTGACTCCTGGCAGATCGCGGGCTGTCCGGTCAACGGCCCGTCGGTGGCCGCCGCCGGAGACACCGTCGTGGTCGTCTGGTTCACGGCGGCGTCCGGCTCCCCCGCCGTCGAGGCGGCGGTCTCGCTCGACCGCGGCGCCACCTGGGGGGATCCCCGGCTCGTCGACGGCAGCTCGCCGGTGGGGCGTGTCGCCGTGGTCATGACCACCGGCGGCGCCGCCAGGGTCCTGTGGCTGGGAGGCGGGGTGGGTGAGCTCGCCGAGGTTCGCCTGGCCGGTCTCGGCGCCGACGGCTCCGTCGGGCCGGCGCGGGTACTGGGTCGGACCGCGGCGGGTCGAGCCTCCGGCTACCCGCGGCTGGTCCGGTGGGACGACCGGCTGGCGGTCGTCTGGCGCGAGGTGACACCGAGCGGGTCACAGCTGCGCTTCGCGGAGCTGCCCGAGGACGCCCTGCCGCCGGTCTGACGTCTCCATCCGCCATGCGGACGCGGTCGGGAGCCGATGACGTATGATGCGCGCGACTTCGAGGGGCCACCATGAAGACCGAACCGGATCGCCACCAGGAAGACATCGACTCCACCGAGACCCGGGAGTGGCTCGACGCCCTCGCCGCGGTGATCGAGCGTGACGGTCCGGAGCGCGCGCACTACCTCATCGAGTCGTTGATCGACAAGGCGCGTCGTTCGGGGGCCTACCTGCCGTACAACGCGACCACCGCCTACGTGAACACGGTGCCCCGGCAACAGGAGGAGCACCGGCCGGGCGATCCGGCCCTGGAACGGCGCATCAAGAGCCTGATCCGGTGGAACGCGCTGGCGATGGTCGTGAAGGCCAACCGGGGCGGCAAGGACCTCGGCGGCCACATCTCCACCTACCAGTCGGCGGCGACGCTCTACGAGGTCGGCTTCAACCACTTCTTCCGCGGGCCGGAGCACGAGGGCGGCGGCGACCTGGTCTACTTCCAGGGCCACAGCTCGCCCGGAATCTACGCCCGCGCCTTCCTCGAGGGGCGGCTCGACGAGGAGCAGCTCGCGCGTTTCCGGCAGGATGTCGAGCCCGGAGGGCTGTCGTCCTACCCTCATCCGTGGCTGATGAGCGGCTTCTGGCAGTTCGCTACGGTGTCGATGGGTCTCAACGCCCTGACCGCCACCTATCAGGCCCGCTTCATGAAGTACCTGCACCACCGGGGCCTGCTCGACACCGCCGGACGCAAGGTCTGGGCCTTCCTGGGTGACGGGGAGATGGACGAGCCGGAGTCGCTGGGCGCCATCTCGCTGGCCGCGCGCGAGAGGTTGGACAACCTGATCTTCGTGATCAACTGCAACCTGCAACGTCTCGACGGGCCGGTGCGGGGCAACGGGAAGATCATCCAGGAGCTCGAGGCCCTGTTCCGCGGCGCCGGCTGGAACGTCGTCAAGGTGATCTGGGGCTCGTCCTGGGACCCGCTCCTCGCCAAGGACACGAGCGGTCTCCTGCGCAAGCGGATGGAGGAGGTGGTCGACGGCGACTACCAGGCCTACGCGGCCAAGGGCGGCGGCTTCGTCCGCGAGCACTTCTTCGGCAAGTACCCGGAGCTCGAGGCCCTGGTGGCGGACATGTCCGACGAGGATCTCTGGCGGCTGAAGAGGGGCGGCCACGATCCCGACAAGGTCTACGCCGGGTTCGCCGCCGCCGTGGCCCACGAGGGCCGCCCGACGGTGATCCTGGCGAAGACCGTCAAGGGCTACGGCATGGGCGAGGCGGGCGAGGGCCAGAACATCACGCACCAGCAGAAGAAGATGGGCGAGGAGGCGCTGCGCCAGTTCCGCGACCGTTTCAACATCCCGCTTTCCGACGAGAAGCTGGCGGACCTGCCGTTTTACAAGCCCGCCGAGGACTCGGCGGCGCTGCGCTACCTGAGGGAGCGGCGGGTGGCGCTGGGCGGCTATCTCCCCGTTCGGAGCGAGGCGGAGGATCCCCCGCCGGTACCGGCTCTGTCGGCCTTCAGCGCGGTGCTCGAGGGCAGTGGGGACCGGGAGATCTCCACGACCATGGCGTTCGTGCGGCTCCTGATGACGCTCACCCGCGACAAGGAGATCGGGCCGCGGATCGTCCCGATCGTCGCGGACGAGGCGCGGACCTTCGGCATGGAGGGGATGTTCCGCCAGATCGGGATCTACGCTCCGGCCGGCCAGCTCTACGAGCCGGTCGACGCCGATCAGCTCGCGTCGTACCGCGAGGTGCAGTCGGGCCAGATCCTGCAGGAGGGGATCACGGAGGCCGGCGCCGCCTCGTCCTGGCTCGCGGCCGGGACCTCCTACGCCAACCACGGCCTGCACATGGTGCCGTTCTTCATCCTCTACTCGATGTTCGGTTTCCAGCGCATCGGCGACCTTCTCTGGGCTTCCGGCGACATGCAGGCGCGTGGCTTCGTGATCGGCGCGACGTCGGGTCGCACGACGTTGAACGGCGAGGGCCTGCAGCACCAGGACGGCCACAGCCATCTCCTCGCCTCGACCGTGCCCAACTGTGTCGCCTACGACCCGACCTACGGCTACGAGCTGGCGGTGATCGTCCACGACGGGCTGCGCCGCATGGTCACCGAGGGGGAGAGCGTCTTCTACTACGTGACCTCCCTCAACGAGAACTACCGCCACCCCGCGATGCCGGAGGGGGCCGAGGAAGGCATCCTCCAGGGGATGTACCTGCTGCAGCCGTCGGAGCTGTCGGCGGGGAAGGGCAAGAAGAAGCCGGCGCGAGTGCGGCTCCTGGGCTCGGGCGCCATCCTGCGCGAGGTCCTGGCCGCCGCGGACCTGCTGGCCGAGGAGCATGGAGTCGCCGCCGACGTCTGGAGCGTGCCGAGCTTCAACGAGCTGCGGCGCGACGGCATGGCTGTCGAGAGAGCGAACCGACTCCACCCGACACGCAAGGCCCGTCGAGCCTGGGTCACCGACTCCCTGGCGCAGGGCGAGGGTCCGGTCGTGGCGTCGACCGACTACGTGCGCTCCGTCGCCGAGCAGATCCGGCCGTGGGTTCCGGGGTCCTACCGGGTGCTCGGCACCGACGGCTTCGGCCGGAGCGACACCCGGGAGCGTCTACGACGCTTCTTCGAGGTGGATCGGCACCACGTCGTGGTCGCGGCCCTCCGGTCGCTGGCGGACGAGGGGGCGATCTCGACGAAGAAGGTCTCCGACGCCATCCGAGGGTACGGGATCGAGAGCGACGCCCCCGAGCCCTGGACGGTCTGACAGGCAGCGCGAGAACGGCTATGGCCAACATCGAGAAGATCCTGGTTCCCGACATCGGCGACTTCGACTCGGTCGACGTCGTGGAGGTCCTGGTGGGGACCGGCGACACGGTCGCGGTCGACGACTCCTTGATCTCGCTCGAGAGCGACAAGGCGACCATGGACGTCCCCTCGCCCAAGGCGGGGGTGGTGCAGGACGTGAAGATCAAGGCCGGGGACCAGGTGGCCGAGGGTGATCTGATCCTGACCCTCGAGGTCGTCGAGGAGGCGGCGGAGCCGGCCGAGTCGGAGCCGGAGACGACCGACGACGGGGAGGCCGCGCCGGAGGCGCCTGTCGCCGACGAGACGGCGACAGGCTCCCAACCCCGGCCGGCGGCCGTGAGCGACCGTCCGACGCGGGCCTCGTCCCTTCCGTCGATCGACGAGGAGGCCTTCGCCAAGGCCTATGCCAGTCCTTCCGTGCGGCGGTTCGCCCGTGAGTTGGGCGTCGACCTCGGCCGGGTGCGGGGAACCGGGCGCAAGGGCCGGATCCTGAAGGACGACGTCCAGGGCTGGGTGAAGGGGTCGCTGGCCGCGGCGGAGGTTGGGGGCACCGGGCTCCCCGAGATGCCGGTCGTCGATTTCTCCGTCTTCGGGGAGGTCGAGCGGCGGCCGCTCACCCGGATCCAGAAGATCTCCGGCTCGAGCGTCCATCGCTCGTGGCTCCACGTTCCGCACGTGACGCAGCACGACGAGACGGACGTCACCGAGCTCGAGGCGTTCCGCAAGAGCCAGGCGAAGGAGGCCGAGCGGCGCGGCGTCAAGCTCACCCCCCTCGCCTTCGTGATGCGCGCCTGCGTCGCGATGCTGCGGGAGTTCCCGACTCTCAACTCCTCCCTGGACGCGGACGGGGAGCACCTGATCCTCAAGCGCTACGTCCACCTGGGTTTCGCCGCCGACACGGACCAGGGTCTCCTGGTCCCGGTGATCCGGAACGCGGACTCGATGGGGGTCTGGGAGCTGGCGGAGGCGCTGGGGGACCTCTCGGAGCGGGCGCGGGAGGGCAAGCTCCGTCCCGACGAGATGAAGGGCGCCTCCTTCACGGTCTCCAGTCTCGGGGGCATCGGCGGCACGGCCTTCACCCCCATCGTCAACGCCCCCGAGGTCGCGATCCTGGGCGTGTCGAAGATCCAGATCCGCCCCGTGTGGGACGGCGAGGGGTTCGCGCCGCGGAAGATGCTCCCCCTCTCGCTCTCCTACGACCACCGCGTCATCGACGGGGCGCTGGCCGTGCGAGCCACGACCTCCCTGAGCGCGGTCCTGGCGGACATCCGCCGCCTGCTGCTTTAGTGTCCCGGTCCGAAAGAGTGTCCCGCTCCGAAAGTGCCGTTCGCCTAGCTCGCGCCGATTCTCGTTCCTGGCAAGCCTGCAGGCTCCTAGCCTGCCCTTCTCAGTACGCCGTGTAAAGCCGGCGACTTTCAGTGGGTGCGAATCCCACCCGGCAACTGGTCGCTCCAGCCGGAAGCAATCGGAGCGGTGGAGGA
>CAJQNK010000310.1 GCA_905479655.1 uncultured bacterium
TCGGCCCGGGGCTCGAGGACGAACTCCGAGCCCTGCTTCAGGAGACCCTCGGCCGGGGGGTGGTCGCCGACAAGGTCGGGCTCCTGGAGAACCGAGCCCGCGGGATCACGTTGCGCCGCCTGGGGAGTGGCGAGGAGACGATCGAGCTGGACCTCTACGACGTCCTGGCCTACCCCGAGGAGGTCGAGGAGGAGGTCCGCCGCGAGCTGCGTGGGGTCGGTCTCTCCCGCAGCCGGGACCGGGAGGCCCTCGCCCAGCTGATCCTGGACAACCTGACGCCGAACTTCCTGCCCAATCGCAGCGAGACCCTGATCCGTCAGGAGAGCGCGGCGGAGGCGACCTCCACGGTGTACACGCAGATCCGCAAGGGTCAGATGATCGTGCGCAAGGGCGACGAGGTCAGCGGCGCGGAGGCGCAGGTGATCTCGACGATGAGCGGCCGGCAACGTCTGGCGGGGCAGCTGCTGCCCCCCCTCGGCACCATCCTCCTGCTGAGCCTCGCCAGTCTGGTCCTCTGGATCGGGCTCGCCGGGGAGGCGACGGCATGGAAGAGCCGATCGCGGCTGTTCTCCGAGGTGCTGATCGTCCTGGGTGTCGCGCTGCTCGCCAGCCGTTTCGGCATCTTCCTGGCGACCGCGTCGAGCGGCGCGTTCAACACGCCGCCGTTCAACTCCGCCGACAGCTACCTCTACGGCCTGCCGCTCGCGGCCCTGGCGCTCGTCGCGCAACTCCTCCACGGGCGGAGCGTCGCCCTGCTCCTGGCGGTGATCTATTCGATCCTCGTCGGGCTGTTGGTGGGCGTGGGGGGCGACGGTCTGTCGGCGACCATCTACACGGCGGCGGGCTCCCTGGCCGCCATCCACGCCGTGGACCCCTCGCAGTTCAAGCAACGTTCGGTGATGATGCGGGCCGGCTTGAGGATCGCGGGCGTCAACGCGATCGTCATCCTGACCCTCGACACGATCGGCGGACAGCCGCTGGACGGGCTGGGGCGGATTGGCTTCGACCTGTTGTGCGGCGCCGCGGGTGGGGTTCTCTGCGCCGCGGTCGCGAGCTTCGCCATCCCGGTCGCGGAGTCGGTCCTGTCGATCACCACCGACATCAAGCTGGTGGAGCTCGCGAACACGAACCTGCCGCTGCTGCGGCGACTGGCGCTCGAGGCGCCGGGGACCTTCCAGCACTCCCTCATGGTGGCAAACCTGGCCAAGGCCGGCTGCGAGGAGATCGGCGCCGACTCGGTCCTGGCCTACACCGGGGCGCTCTACCACGACATCGGCAAGACCTTCCGACCCGAGTACTTCATCGAGAACCAGAGGACGGGGCACAACCCCCACGACTCCCTCTCTCCCTCGATGAGCACCCTCATCCTGGTGAGTCACATCAAGGACGGGGTGGAGCTCGCCCGGCGCCACGGTCTGCCGCGGCCGCTGGTGGATTCCATCGAGCAGCACCACGGAACGCGCAAGATCACGTTCTTCCACAACCGGGCCCTGGAACAGGCGGCCGACCCGGCCTCCGTGCGCGAGGAGAAGTACCGCTACCCGGGCCCCCGGCCCCAGGACAAGGTGCAGGGGGTACTCATGATCGCGGACGGCGTCGAGGCCGCCTCCCGAACCCTGGTGGACCCGAACCCGGCCCGGATCCGCTCGCTGATCGACCGGATCGTGGGTGATTGCCTCGCGGACGGACAGCTCGACGCCACCGATCTGACCCTCTCCGACATCCGGCGGGTCTCGGACGCCTTCCTGCGTCTGCTCTGCAACTTGTACCACCGGCGGGTGGACTACCCCGGTTTCGACTTCAACCGGGATCCCGAAGAGTCCGGGGGCGCGGTGTCCGCGGTCGAGGTGGCCTCGAAGTGAGCCAGAGTGCGGCGGCCAGGGAAGAGCGGCGCCCCGAGGTCACGGTGGGCAACCCGCTGCGCTACCCGGGGCTGGGTGCGACGGGTCTCGGGCTCTGGCTGCGCGAGGTCGTCGCGGACATCGCACCGCGGGCGGGCTCTCTCGCTCTGCGTCTCACGAGTGATCGCGAGGTGCGGCGATTGAACGCGCGCTATCGGGGCAAGGACAGGGCGACCGATGTCCTCTCGTTTCCGGGGGGCGAGGACGGGGAGGAGCATCACCTGGGGGACGTCGCGATCGCCGTGCCGATGGCGCGCCGTCAGGCCGAGACCGCGGGGCATGATCTCGCGAGAGAGCTGCGGGAGCTCGCCCTGCACGGAGTGCTTCACTGTCTGGGGCACGACCACGAGACCGACGGCGGAACGATGGACCGCCTCGAGCTCGAGCTGCGACGACGGTGGATCGACCATGACTGAGGGCGACACCTTCTGGCTTCGAACCTGGTCCGTGGGCGTGCTCTCCCTCGTCGTGGTCGTGCTCTCGCTTCTGGCCGCCCTGGTCGAGCGGAGCGGGTCGATCCGTCTTCGGCACTGGGCGCAGGAGGCGGGCGGTCGGCTCTCCGGCCTCTACGAGGAGCCGTTGCGGTTCGAGGCCTTCCGGTTCGTCCTGAGCTGGGGCGCCAAGGTCGCGACGGGAGCCCTGGCCCTGTTGCTCTGGGGCGCCCTCCGGGTCAGCAGCTTCTCGGCGGGGCCGGTGTCCCTTTCGGTCCTCGCCCTCCTCGCTCTCCTTCTGGCCCTCGCGGAGGGGGTCAGCCGCGCCCTCGTCGGCCACGATCCGGAAGCCGCCCTGCGCCGGCTGACGCCGTTCTACCGGTGGCTGGCGGTGCTCACCCTGCCCCTCATCGAGCTGTTCTCGAGGCTGCTACCCCGGCAGGCCGTCTGGCGGCGGGAGGAGGCCGACGAGGACGACGTGTCCGACGAAGAGATCGAGGCCTTCATCCGCGTCGGCGCCCGGGAGGGGATCCTCGACCCAGGAGAGGAGCTGCTCCTGCGCGGGATCGTCGACTTCGGGGACAAGACGGTGAAGAACGTGATGACGCCGCGGATCGACGTGGTGGGAGCCTCGGTCGACGTGGACGTGAAGGCCCTGCGCGAGCTCTTCCTGGAGGCCCGTCACTCCCGGTTGCCGCTCTACCGCGGCTCCATCGACTCCGTGGTGGGTGTGGTGCATCTGCGCGACCTCGTGGAGGCCCTCGGGAGCTCCGAGCCGGTGGAGGTGGAGGCGATGGCCAAGCCCTCGTACTTCGTCCCCGAGACGAAACGACTGGGCCAGTTGCTGCAGGAGTTCCAGGCCCGCCACCTGCAGATGGCCGTCGTGGTCGACGAGTACGGCGGGATGTCGGGCCTGGTCACGGTCGACGACCTCGTCGAGGAGATCGTGG
>CAJQNK010000311.1 GCA_905479655.1 uncultured bacterium
TGCCCCCGTCCGCGAGCTCGAACTTCCCCTTGCGCCTCTGTTGCGCCCCGGTGAACGCCCCCTTCTCGTGGCCGAACAGCTCGCTTTCCAGGATGCCCTCGGCCAGGGCGCCGCAGTTGACGACGACCAGCGGGCCGTAGCGCCGGGGCGACCCCGCGTGGATCGCCCGCGCCACGAGCTCCTTGCCGCAACCCGACTCGCCGCGAACGAGGACCGTGGCGTCGCTCGCGGCCACCGCGGCGACGAGCTCGCTGACGCGGGCGATGGCGGCCGAGACCCCGATGATGGGCGCGGGGCTGCCCACGGCCTCGAGCCTCTCCTTGAGGCGGCGGTTCTCCGAGCGCAGGGAGTGGTGCTTGCGGGCGCGCTCCACCAGATGGGTCAGCTTCTCCGGATCGAAGGGCTTGGTGACGTAGTCGTAGGCCCCGGCCTTGAGAGCGCGGACCGCGCTCTCGACCGAGGCGTAGGCGGTCATGATGACGATGGTGAGGTCGGGGAGGGCGGCCGCGAGTCTCTCCTGCAGCTCGAGACCGTCCACGCCGGGCATCCGGATGTCGAGGAACGCGATCTGGTACGGGTGCCCGGCCGCGAGCCTCAGCGCCTCCTGGGCATTGGCCGCGGTGTCGACCCGGAAGCCGTCTTCACGGAACCAGTCGCCCAGCGACTCGAGCACGATGGGCTCGTCGTCGACGACCAGGATGGACAGTTCGTCCCGGGTGTCGGATTGCGGGTCCTCTCGGTCCTCTCGGGTCGCCTCCATGTCAGCCTCCCTCCCTCGCGGTGTCAGTGTCGGGCTTCGGGCTCTTCCGCACGTTGTTCCCCTGCACCTCGACGGGGAGCCGGATGGTGAACGCGGTGCCCACGCCCTCGAGAGTCTCGACCAGGATCTCGCCGTGGTGCCTCTGGACGATGCCGTACACGACCGCGAGGCCCAGGCCGACGCCCTTGCCCTCCTCCTTGGTCGTGAAGAAGGGCTCGAAGAGCTTCGGCACGTCGTCGGCGTCGATGCCCCGGCCCTCGTCCTCGACGCGCAGCCAGACATCCTCCCCCGACGGGTCCCGCGCCGCGCAGATCGACACCCTCGAGCCCTTCGGCGAGGCCTCCAGGGCGTTCAACGACAGGGCCAGGACGAGCTGCCTCATCTGGGCCGGGTCGCAGGCCAGGCGCAGGGGCCGATCCGAGACGCGCACCTCGAACTCCACTTCCTGGAGCTGGGCGGCGTGCCGCAGGAGCATCTCGCAGCGCTCGAGGACCGGCACGAGGTCCTCGTTGGCGGTGGGGGCCCCCGGGGTGCGACTGAAGAGCAGGAGGTTGCGGACGATGTCACCGCAGTGGCGCGACTCCTCGCTGATCATCTCCAAGATGCGGGCGGTGTCCGGGTCGGACGCGTCACCCGCCCGCCGTCGCAGGAGCTGGGCATAGGTCGCGATGCCGGTGAGGGGGTTGTTCAGCTCGTGGGCCACGACGGCGGCCAGCTTGCCCAGGGAGACCATGCGCTCCGCCTGGAGCATCCCCTCGTGGGCCTCGCTCAGCTCCCGGGTCTTGGCCTCGATCCGGCTTTCCAGGGTGCGGCTCCAGCGTTCGACCTCGTGGTGCGCCTCGCCGAGCCGGTCGATCATCTGGTTCCAGGCTTCGGTCATGCGCCCGAGCTCGTCCTGCGAAGCGACGGGGATCCGGCGCGAGAAGTCGCCGCCGGCGACCTGCACGGTCGCCTCCGTGAGGCGCTCCACCGGTCTCAGCACCATGCGCCAGGTGAGCAGGCCGGCCAGCGCGAGAACCGCCAGGACGGAGCCGCTCACCGCGAGCATGAGCTGGTTCTCCGAGGCCGCCATGTCGCGGTCCACCGTGCGCAGGGAGAGCTGGACGTCGAGGACCCCGAGAACGGTCTGGGTCGCGGGGTGGGCGTGGCACGCGGCCTGAGCGCAGCCGGGCTCGTTGTGGATCGGGGCGATGACGCCGAGGACGCGGCTGCCGTCGCCGTTGCGGAAGACCCGGGTCCGGTCCTCGCCCGGGAGGACCGTGAGCGGCTCCCCCTGGGCGTGGCAGGAGTGGCACTGCTCGGCGGCGATGTCCACGAGGCGGCCGATCTCACCGCCTTCGCTCGAGACCCGGATGCGGCCCTGCTTGTCGAACACCCGGATGCGCTCGACCGTGTCGCCGCCCGCGGCCGTGCTGATGATCTGCCGCACCTGGGCGGGGTCGTTGCGCATCATCGCGTCGCGGGTCGCGGCGCGGAAGACGTCCGCCGTCTCGATCGCCCGCGCCTCGACCAGGTGGGTCAGGTGTCGACGCTGGAGCCGCAGGTTCCAGACGCTCGCCGCTGCGAGGATCAGCCCCGACCCGAGGAACAGCGCGAGTCCGAAGCGGACCGTCAATCGGCGGGTCAGGGCTCTCGTCATCGACGGCTCCTCATCTCGTCCATCGGCGCGCTCGATCCGGCACCCGGGCGAGCGCTCGCGGCGGGAAGACCGGCAGGTGGGCGGCCACCCAGCGGAAGGCCAGGAAGCCCGCGGTGACCAGGGCCAGGCTCACGACGATCTCCGTCCAGGCGGGGATGTAGGTCGCTCCCCGGCTCGCCTCGAAGCCGGTGATCGAGACGTTCAGCCGATGGATCACGAAGCCGAACACGGTGAGGAGGCCGGCCGCCCACAGACCCGAGGCCCTGGCGCGCCAGCGGCGGTGCGACAGCAGAACGATGGGCAGGAGGATCCCGAGCGTCACTTCGAGCTGGAGGAGGCTCGCCTCGTAGGTGCCGTCGAAGACGTGGGCGAGGACACCGCGCACGGCGAGGTCCAGACCGCGAGCGAGGGCGAGCACGACGAGCGCGCCCAGGAGCATCCTGCCGACCAGCCGCTGGACGGGCATCTCGAGCTCGCGGCCGAAGGCCCTCCCGGAGAGTCGCGACTCGACGAGGACCATCGCGAAGCCGGCCGCGACGGAAGAGATCCAGAACAGCAGCGGCAGGGCCGCCGAGTACCAGAGGGGGTGGAGCTTGCCCGGGCTGAGCAGGTAGAAGGCGCCGAGGGAGGACTGGTGGAGCGTCGAGAGGAGGACGCCGGCCACCACCAGGGGAGTGGTGAAAGCCTTCTGCAACGTCAGCGCGCGACGCCAGCCGAGGTGCTCGAACAACATCCCCGAGGCCTCCAGGGCCAAAACGGCCGTATAGAGCATAACGCACCAGGAGACCTCGAACATGACCGAGCGCGGGTTCCACATGACGAGGGGGTGCCAGAGGTTCCAGGGCCTTCCGAGGTCGATCACCAAAGCCACGATGACCAACACGTAGCCCAGGAAGGCGGTGAGGACGGCCGGGCGCACGATCGGCTCCAGGCGTCGGATGTGGAACAGATGGACCAGCGCCGTGATCGTGAAGCCGCCGGCGGCGAGGCCGACGCCGCACAGCACGTCGAAGCCCACCCACAGGCCCCACGGGAACTGGTCGGAGAGGTTGGTGACGGCTCCGAGGCCCAACTGGAAGCGCAGGATCACGATCGCGAGCCCCAGGCCCAGCGTCAGCCAGGCGAAGGAGGCCCAGAAGCGTCGTCGGAGATTGCGTTCAGACATGGTGTTCCTCCTCGTTCCCGGTGGTCTCGGGGGGATCCGGTCTCCTCCGCCGCGGCGGCTCCGCCGGGCCCTCGGCCCGTGCCACCTCCTCCCGGCGCTTGGTGATCCACCACACGGCCGAGAGGAAGAGCGCGCCGACGCCGACGATGCCCGGAACCCGCTCGATGGCGACGGCGGTCCGGTCGGGCAGCGGCTCGCTGGGCAGCCCGGTGGGGAATCCCAGCTCCTCGAAGCTCACCGGCGAAAGGAACAGGACGGAGGTTCCGCCCACCTCCTCCAGGCCGTAGATCCGCGGGTGGTACGAGGTCGGGTCGTCGGCGATCCGCCGTCGCGCCTCGGCGATCAGCTCGTCCCGCGGGCCGAACTGGGCGGCCTCGGCGGGGCAGGCCTCGACGCAGGCCGGCAGGCCGCCCGCCGCCAACCGGTCGGCGCACAGGTCGCACTTGACGACCGACGGAACCGGCTGGTCCCACTCGTAGCGCGGGACGTCGAACGGGCAGGCCTGGAGGCAGTAGCGGCAGCCGAGGCAGCGAGAGGCGTCGTAGACCACCGGTCCCGCCGCGGTCTTGCGCAGGGCCGCGACGGGGCACGCGCTGGCGCACGCCGGGTCGAGGCAGTGCATGCACATCCGCCGCACGGGTTGCGAGTAGCGCTCGTCCACCACGGTGCGGTCGGAGGCGGAGAGCCGGGCCCCGGGCTCGGGTTCCGGCGACTGGCCGTGCAGAGTTCTGCAGGCCTCCACGCACTGGCCGCAACCCAGGCAGCGAGTGATGTCGATCAGGATGCCTTGCGGTCGGATGATCTTCATGGCGGGCTCCTTTTTCGCGGCTCCATCGTCCGAGGGGAGGAATGGCCGGATCTCGAGCCGCGAACGGCTCGGATCCGGGTCCGGCGGTCACTCGGTCAGCAGGAACTCGCGCACCAGCCTCCGCCACTCACTGTAGGGCAGGTGACGGACGAAGTCGGCCACCGGCTCGCCGCCGTCCTGAAGGACGGAGCCGGAGAGGGCCACGAGACGCAGCTCGAGCCGCTGACGGGCATCCTCCAGCCAGCGGTGGGCCAGGGAGCCGCCCAGCAGGTTGCGCAGGGAGCGGCCGAGGCTGCGGCTCCGGATCCGGAGCAGCCAGCCGCGCCCGTAGGGCTCGGTCTCCAGCCGGTCCGGCCGGGTGCGGAGGCCGGCGTTGACCTCCTCGACCTCCCCGTCGACGGGGGAGACGAGCTCGACCGTCCGGCCGTCCAGGTAGATCCGGAGGGCGGGCTCGCCCTGGCGCAGCTCCCGGCCGGGCGACGGGAGCTCGACACGCTCGATGCGACCGAGGAGACGGCGGGCGAAGTCGTCGATGCCGACCGTCGCCATCTCGCGACCGAGGGGTCGGACCCAGGTGTGGCCCGGGTGGAAGTAGAGGTCGCTCGGCAGCTCGTAGCCGGCGACCCACACGGGTTCGGCCGACGCGACCGGCAGGGCCTCGGGCTGCTCCTGCTCGACCTGCTCGTGGCGGCTCAGGAGGTAGTCGATGGTGAGGAAGACGGCGAAGGTCAGGATGACGAGGATGGCGGTCATGGTTCGCGCCCCTTTCGCCCGGGCTCCCCGGGCTCCGACGCCACCGGGAGAGGTGGCGCCTACCCTTTTCCACCGCAAGGGGGATGCCACTCCACTCGCGAGGAGGGCGCGACTCACGGGAGCCCGGCCGGGGCGGGTCTCCGGGCTCGACAGGCCGTCACGGCGGGCGCCCGAGCCCCGGGGGAGAGCTGTGGCGATCCTCCACACCGGGTTGCGGGAGATCGCCACAGGGGCTCGGAAGGGGCCGCCACTAGGGGCTCTCGACCGGCTGTGGAGAATTTCGACGGGCTCTGGGGAAGGATTCCACACCCGGGTCTCGATCGCGGCGAACGAACGGTCACCGGGGCGCCGCGACGCCGCCGATGGCCATTCTCCCGTCGCCCGTGCTAGCCTCTGTCCAGCCGTCGCCTCGTGCCGAATGGCGATCGAGAGGACTCGAGAACACGCAAGGAGAGATGACCATTTCCAGGAAGATTTTCGTCGGCAACCTCAACTACACCACGACGGCGGACGCCCTGCGCACCTGGCTCGAGCCGGCCGGGGAGATCACCGACATCCACGTTCCGCTGGACCGCGAGACCCAGCGGCCGCGAGGCTTCGCCTTCGTCGAGTTCGCCGAGGAGGCGATGGCCAACAAGGCGATCGAGAGCCTCGACGGACAGGAGCTCGAGGGTCGAGCGTTGCGACTGAGCCTGGCCCGCGAACGCGAGGCGAGGGGACCCCGCCGTCCGCCGTCCGGCGCCCGGCCCGGGTACCGGCCTCCGGGCTCGCCGCCCGAGGACGAGGCCTTCGCCACCTTCCGGGGAGGCGACAACAAGCCCAAGGAAGGTCGGCCGAAGGGTAGCCGCCGCGGGCTCCGCGGCCGCAAGCGCAGCCTCTAGTGTCCCGGGATTAACCAAACGGGGCACTAGACCAGCGTTTCCGAACTTCGACGACAGTCCGCCCGCGATGCATCTCGGCTGCCAGCGTTCCGCCTCCTCGACAATGTCCCTGCATTGCCTGCGTCGGCGCGCCTTGGCCCCCGAGC
>CAJQNK010000312.1 GCA_905479655.1 uncultured bacterium
CGAGGTGATCTCGTCGGGTCCGTCGAGAAAGGCGAGGGGCTCCTGCCCGTAGACGGTGCGGCAGAGGTCCACGAGGGCCGTGGGGGAGAGTGGAGTCGGGAAGCGACCGCGGAATCCGATGTCGAAGCCCTCGAACCGTCCCCACGGCTCGAGATCGACGAGGCCGAAGGCGCTGGCCCCGACGGCGTTGTTGCCCAAGTTCGCATGAAGGTCGAGGGGTAGGTGGTAGGCGAGGAGAGAGAGGCCCGCCTCGATCAGGGCCGCCACGCGCCGGTACCTCAGCCCGACGAGGGTCCTGGGCATCCCCTCCCAGAACAGGCCGTGATGGACGAGGACGGCATCGGCGCCGCGGGCGCGGGACTCGGCGAACAGCTCGAGGCACGCCGAGACCCCGGTCACGAGCTTGCGGACCTCGGGCCGGCCCTCGACCTGCAGGCCGTTCGGGCCGTAGTCCTTGATCTCCCGCGCGGCGAGCAGCTCGTCGAGATATCGGGTCAGATCGGAGAGGCCGACCGCCGGCCGGCCGTGAGCGGAACTCGTCATGGCGCCTCCCGGTCTTCGCGGCCGTGGCTCAGGCGCGGCCGCGGTTCTTGAGCAGAGTGTACAGAGAGTGGTCGGCCCGGAAGAGACGACACTGCTCGTCGATGTCCCGGTCACCCCACAGGACGAAGCGGCCGAGCGAGAGGTCGCGGTCGGGACTCCGGCCGGCCGCCGGCCGCTCCTTCCTCGGCTGCAGGGTCCATCCCAGCCGGAGGCCGACGTCCCGCGCCGCGGCGACGACGGCGGGGGAGAGGTCCCCGTTGGGGTAGGCGATCGCGACGGGGGGCTTGCCCGTGAGCTCCGTGAGGCGCCGCTGAGCCCTGCGGATCCGCCCGGCCGCGTCCTCCGGCTCCAGCAGCGGCAGGATGGCGTGGTCGGCCGTGTGGTTGCCGACGTGGAATCCCGAGTCCGGGACCAGCTCGCGCACCTCTTCCGCGGTCAGCGGGCGGTCCAGGTCGGAAACCGCGTCGAGGCTGTGCGCCCCGAACTCGACCGTCAGATGGTCGGCGATCGCCTCGGGCGGGCGGGACTTCAATGCCCGGATCTCGCGATCGATGACCTCGGCCGACGCGCCACGCCGGCGCCTCTCGCGCCACACGACGTCCCACCAGAAGGCGTGCTGTCGGTCGACCTGGTCCGTGGTCACGAACAGGATCGCGGGTACGGAGAGCTCCCGCAACAGCGGCACGGCGCGGAGGTTGTTGCGATAACCGTCGTCGAAGGTGAGGACCGCCCGACGCCCGGAGCCCTCCGTGGAGGTCGTGAGCAGCTCGTCGGGGCTCAGGAACTCGTAGCCGGCCTCGAGGAAGTGCTCCAGGAAGCGGCGCAGGTGAGTGACGGTCGTGCGCTGCTGGGGGTGCACGAGGTCGTGCCGTAGCTCGGCCTCGTCTTTTAACAGCGTGTGGAAGAGGACGGAGACCAGGCCGTCCCGCTCACCGCTCCCGGCCACCGACCAGCGCGTCCAGTGTTTGTCGACCCGTCGCAGCAGGTGAGCTAGGCGGTTCCTCATGCCCGGCGGTCAGAGCGTGTCCGGGGCGATAGCCCCCAGGACTCCGGAGTCCCCGTCGCCGATCTTCGTGACCTCTGAGTCGTTGTAGCGCCGATGGATCAGAGCGAAGTCCTCGTGGCAGCGCAGGAACGCGTCGACCAGGACGGGGTCGAAGTGACGTCCGCGGTCGCGCTCGATCCGACGGATGGCCTCGTCGTGGGGATGCGCCTCCTTGTAGGGCCGGGCGCTCGTGATGGCGTCGTAGGCGTCCGCCAGGGTGACCAGGCGGGCGGGCAGGGGGATCTCCGGTCCCCGGAGATTGTCGGGATACCCGGTGCCGTCCCACCGCTCGTGGTGGTGGTAGGCGATCCTCATCCCCATCGTCAGGAAGGTCTGACGCTCGAACTTCTCCACGACGTAGCGCAGGGTGTCTCCTCCGATCGTCGTGTGGGTCTTCATGACGGCCTCCTCCGCCTCGTCGAGCGGTCCGGGCTTCATGAGAATCGCGTCGGGGATCCCCACCTTGCCGATGTCGTGCAGGGGGCTCGACTTGTGCAGGTGATCCACGAACTCGAGGGTCACCTGGGAGGCGTAGGGCCCCTTGCGCAGCTCCTCCGCGAGCCTGCGGCTGTACTGGGCCATCCGGTCCAGATGCATGCCGGTCTCGTTGTGCCGGGACTCCGCCAGCTTGGCCAGGGTCAGGAGCGCCATGTCCCGGGTCTGGCGGATCTCCTCCGTCTGCTCGCCGACCATCCGCTCCAGGTGCCGCCGATACTCCTCGTTTTGGCGAATCAGACGGCCCCGCTCCAGGGCCCTCTCGACGGTGTTTCCGAGGTCGTCCAGCTCGAAGGGCTTGACGACGTAGTCGTAGGCTCCTTCGCGTAGACAGGTTCGCACCGTCTCCAGGTCCTGGAGGCCGGAGACCATCACGACCTGCACCAGCGGGTCGATGCCCTTGATCCGCCGGAGGAGATCGAGGCCGGACAGCTCGGGCATGTTGATGTCCGAGAGAACGAGGTCCGGTCGACCTCCCGACATGAGGAAGCGGAGCGCCTCGTGGGCGTCACTGACGGCCTGGCACCGGTACCCCAGATAAGCGACCTGGGAGAGGAGCAGGTCCCGAACCCCCGGCTCGTCGTCGACGAGGAGGACGAGCTCGGGATTCGATCGCTTGGTCGCGTTCATTCGAGCTGCGAGGGGCCGGGTCACGAAGAACGGCGCTCCGCGGCCCCGGTCCGGTGAAATGGAGACAGACAGCCTGGTGGGGAGCCGATCCCCACCCGCCGTCCGCCAGACGCATGCGCTAGTGTCCTGTCACCGTAATGCGTGGCCTGATTCTCGGGTCCTCTTGCCCGCTGGCGGCGTTGCTCCTCCTCGAAAGATGCCCGATCTGCCAGCGTCGGAGCGCCTTGCCAGCGAACAAGACGACCACGAGACTTCGACCACGAACCACGGTGACAGGACACTAGACCAGCGTTTCCGAAGTCCGGCGACAAGGGCCGGACGGGAGGCGCTCGGGGGCCAAGGCGCGCCGACGCAGGCAATGCAGGGACATTGTCGAGG
>CAJQNK010000313.1 GCA_905479655.1 uncultured bacterium
AGCAGCAGAGAAACCAACAAGGTGGAGAGGGAAAAATCCGACTTGAACCCAGCGCACGTGGAGAAAATTCAGGCTCAGCTAAGCAGAAACGTAAGCTTCAAAAACATGCGTCACAAATCATCCGACGCAAAACTGCCTCGAACCATGTTGACAAAATCTAGAACAAACTAATTAGGTGGTGGGACTGGGATACCTCCAGCCCGTCGTACATGCAGTCTGCTCGTTTCAAAATCCCTGGTCCGCCTAGGCAGGTCACGGACCGAATCTCAAGAAGCTCACGTCTCTCGTGCCCCCCCGCGTTGCCCTCGGTGTAGGAGAGTCCGAGGGAGGCACCGGCCAGGATCCAGGTCCGGTGGTCGTCGGGCAGGAGGAGAGCGCCCTCCTCGTCGTAGGCCGGCATGCGGGTCTCGGCAGCCGGTCGGGTGGTGGCAGCCGCCGAGAGGACGGCGAGCCCCACGGGGGCGGCGAGGGCGAGGAGGAGCAGCAGGGCGGATCGTCGCATCTCGAGATTCTCCGGGGTTGCGCTCGCCCGGTCGGAGCGAGCTGGGATTCGTGGCGATCGTGAACCGCACCGGCCGGAAGTGCCAGGGCGCTGCTGTGAACCGCTCGGTAGTGCAGCGAGTCGCCCTTCTCGTGCAGAGGGGGCGCTCGGGCTGGGCGAAGCCCGTTCCGACGGCGCGATCTCGGGCGACCCCTGCGCCGGAGTCGGGACCCGCTGCACCGGAGTTGTGGTGGGGCGGGGGGCGGCGGTAGGGTGTCTCGATGCCCGACCGAGAGAGCTCCGCCGCCGCCGGAACGGTGATCCCCTGGGGCGTATCCAGGGTGGCGATCGTCATGAGCTGGATGGTCGCGTTGATCCTCTCGGTCGTCGTCGCCGGGCAGATCTACGTCGCGATGATCGACCACGGGCACGACGCTTGGCGTCTCTGGCTGTGGCAGCTCGCGGGGTGGGGCTTCTGGGCGGCGATCGCTCCCTGGCTCCTGGCGTCGGGCGGGCGTCTCCTGGGGCGCGAGAGCCGCGGCCGTGGGTGGGTGGCGGGTCAGCTGGCGGCCCTGGTCGCCACGACCGGCGCCCACACGGCGATCCTGGGCGTGGTCTTCTGGTGGCTCCAGCCGTACGAGCCCGTGACGAGCGACTCGCTCCTGGAGTCGTTGTCCCGCTCCGTGGGCTTCTCGCTGCAGCTCGGTCCGATCGCCTACGGTCTTCTGCTGGCCGCGGGCTATGGCCTGGCGGCCCGGGCCGCGGTGCGCCGCAACGAGCGGCTGGAGGCGGAGCTGACCCGGGCCCGGCTCGAGGCGTTGCGGCTCGAGATCCAACCGCACTTCCTGTTCAACAGCCTGCACTCGGTCGCCGCCCTGATCCGTCGCGGCCAGGGAGACAGGGCCCTGACCGCGTTGGTCGGACTGTCGGACCTCCTGCGCGCGACCCTGGACCGCTCGGTCCAGCCGACCGTCGCCCTGGCGGAGGAGCTGGCGCTCCTCGAGCGGTACGTCGAGCTCCAGAAGCTCCGCTTCGGCGATCGGCTGGCCGTCCACGTGGACCCGGCGGAGGAGTCGCTCGCTCATGCCGTGCCGGTGTTCCTGCTCCAGCCCCTGGTGGAGAACGCGGTTCGGCACGGTGTCGGCAGGACGACCCGCCGGGTCACGGTGCGGATCGAGGCCCGCACGGACGGCGAGCGGCTCGTGCTGAGGATCCTCGACGACGGCCCCGGGTTGGCCCCGGAGTTCTCGGAGGAGCGACCGACCGGGGTGGGCCTGGCCAACGTCCGGGGCCGTCTCCAACGTCTGTACGGCGACGGCGCGAGCTGTCGGATCCGGGGCCGGCGTACCGGGGGGGTCGAGGTGCGGATCGCGCTCCCGGCCCAGCGGGCGCCGTCGGGAATCGACGAGACGGGAAGCGACGAGACGGGAAGCGAGAAGAGAGGTCCCGCCGAGACGGGAGAGCCTTCGGTCGACGCCGCCGTCGACGACCGGTCCCGGGAGGCGACGGCTTGAGTCGCGTGCGGGTCGCGGTCGTCGACGACGAGCCCCTCGCCCGGGAGGTCCTCGAGGACCTTCTGGGGCGGGATCCGGAGGTCGAGCTGGTCGCGAGCGCCGGCGACGGAGCGACCGCCGCGCGTCTCCTGCGGGATCTGCGCCCCGACATCGTCTTCCTCGATGTCGAGATGCCCGAGCGCGGCGGCCTCGCGGTGGCGGCCGAGCTCGCCGAGGGGCCGCCGTTCGTCGTGTTCGTGACCGCCCACAGCCGCTACGCCCCGGAGGCCTTCGAGGTGGAGGCCGTCGACTACCTGGTCAAGCCGTTCGCCGACGAGCGCTTCCGGCGTTCTCTCGCCCGGGCGAAGCAGCGCGTGCGCGAGCACCGCATGACCGGCCTCGCGACGCGGCTGGCCGAGGAGGTGGCGGAGGGTGCAGTGGGCCGGGGGCCGAGCCGACGGGGCGAGGCGGGCGCCGGGGAGGAGGCCTCGGCCTTTCTCGAGCGCATCCCGGTGCGGCGCCACGGCCGCTCCCTGCTGCTTCCGGTCGAGAGCGTCGTCTGGATCGAGAGCGAGGACTACTACGCCCGCTTCCACACCGCGAACGCGTCCTACCTGGTGCGGGCGGCCCTCACCTCCCTGGAGCGCCGGCTGCATCCGCGCTCGTTCCTGCGCGTCCACCGCTCGGCCATCGTCAACCTGCGGGAGGTCGTGGCGTTCGAGCCTCTCACCCGCGGGGCCTGGTCGCTGGCGCTGTCGAACGGTGCGCGTTGCCGGGTGGCCTCGTCGCGGCTGGCCGAGGTCAAGAAGCGCCTGTTGCCGGACCTGGGCTGATCGTGTCGGCCGGGAGGTCGCCCCGCCCGGGGGGTGCCCCGATTCGCCCCGGACGGATCTCGGGCGACCGGCCCGCCGTGATAGAGTTGTTCAAACCGCTCGAGATTTTCCTCCATCGCTTCCAGGAGTCCTGAATGTCCGCTCATCGATCGATCTTCGTCCAGCTACTCGCGATCCTGCTCGTCGCAGGCCTCGGCGCAGCGCCCGGCCTCGCCCAGGATCCGCCGGTCAACATCAGCCTCGTCGGCCAGTTCGACCAGGCCAGCAACTACGCGGACGTCTGGGGCGACGGCAACTTCGCCTACCTCGCGCGGTTCGGCTTCAACCAGGTGACGATCGTGGACATCTCCAATCCCGCGAACCCGGTGCTGGCCGCGAACTACAACACGGGGGTCGGCGGCGCCAGCGCGCAGGACGTGAAGGTGGCGAACGGGCTGATGTTCGTCGGGCTGGAGGGGGTCTCTCCGGGGGCCCAGATCGTCGATGTGCGGGATCCCTACAACCCGGTGCAGCTCACGAACGTGACGGTGCGGACGGCGGTGCACAACCTCTTCTACGCCGACGGCTGGTTGTACCTCGTGGACAGCTCCACCAACCAGATCGACATCGTCGACCTGCGCGGCTACGACCCGGACAACGCGCCGCCGACCATCTCGAGCGGCACCTACCGGATGACGGGCGTGGGCAACCTCTTCGTCCACGACATCACGGTGCAGGGCGGGCGGCTGTACGCGGCGGCCTGGAACAGTCTCGAGGTCTACGACGTGACCCAGCTCGCGGTGCAGGCGCCGACGCTGCTGGGTTCGGCCTCGGGCAACAGCGTGCACGCGGCCTGGGCGACGGACGACGGCCAGTGGGTGATCACGACCGAGGAGCGGGGCGGCGGCGGGATGACGCTCTTCGAGGTCACGGATCTGGGCGGCTCCATCGATCTGGCGCAGCGCACGACCCTGACACTCCCCGGGTCGAAGGCCTACAGCGTCCACAACGTGCTGATCGAGGGCGACACCGCCTACGTTTCCTGGTACGAGGCCGGCGTCCAGGTGCTCCAGATCGATCGCGACAACGGCGACCTGATTCCGCTGGCCTCCTACGACACGACGGCGATCAGCGGTGACAACGGCTTCTTCGACGGCTGCTGGGGCGTCTATCCGTATCTCGGTTCGGACAAGGTGCTGGCGAGCGACCGCCAGAACGGCCTCTTCGTGCTGGACGTCCAGCCGAACGTGCTGTTCTTCGACTATCCGGCGGGCGTGCCGGAGGTCGTGGACTCCGACGTCGCCGAGCCGCTCGAGGTCACGATCTCCGCGATCGGCGCGCCGGTGGACCCGACCACGCCGACGCTCGCGACCGCGGTCAACGGCGTGCCCCAGGGCGACCAGTCCCTGATGGACCTCGGCGGCGGCCTCTGGGGCGGCCAGCTGCCGGCCGCCTCCTGCGGCAGCATCATCGAGTTCTCGGTCTCGGCGGAGAACACGCAGGGCGCGCTCTTCACCGACCCGGCCAACGGCTCGGCGTACCGGGTCGACGTGGCCAACCAGTTGGTGACCACCTTCGCCGACACCTTCGACAGCGATCTCGGCTGGCTGGTGCAGGACATCGACGTCCAGTCCGGGAGCTGGGAGCGGGGCAACCCGATCGGCACCGGCTCGCAGCCCGAGGACTGCTTCGAGGGCACGAACTGCTACTTCACGGGGCAGGGCGTGGTCGGCGGTGGCTCCGGTGACGAGGACGTCGACGGTGGCCCGACGATCCTCACCTCTCCGTCGCTGGACTTCTCCCTGGGCAACGGCGCTGTGCGCTACGCCTACTGGATGTCCAACGACGACGGCGACGACAGCCTGATCGTGGAGCTCTCGGCCGACGGGGGACCGTGGGTCGAGGCGAAGCGCTATACCGGCGGCGGCGGCGGTTGGATCGAGGACGCGATCATCGTGGGCGACGTCCTGACGCCGACGGCCGACATCCGGGTGCGCTTCAGTGTCGCGGACAATCCCAACGACTCGGTGACCGAGGCGGCCCTCGACTCGTTGCGGGCCGAGGTCTTCGTCTGCGACGAGCTGCCCCTCTCCCTCATCGCGTCGGACCTGGTGCGCGGGCAGACCGCCACGCTCACGACCACCGGCGCCGAGTCGGGCGAGTCCGTCAGCTTCGCGGTGAGCGGCACGGGAGTGGGAATGGGGCCCTGCCCGCCGCTTCTGGGCGGCCTCTGTCTCGACCTGCTGAGCCCTCGTCTCGTCGGTTCCGCGGTCGCCAACCTCGACGGCATGGCCCAGTTGACCTTCAACGTGCCGGGTGGCCTGGCGATCGACACCGCCTGGTTCCAGTCGGTCATCGTCCGGGGCCCCGGAGGCGCGGACTCCGTGAAGACCAACGTGGCCGAGTCCGACGTGGTCGATCCGTGAGGCGCGCGATGACGAACACCGCCTTTCGGAGCCTGCTCGGACCGGTCCTCGTGGCCGGTGCGATGGCCGTCGTGTCCACTCCGCCGGCTCCCGCCCAGGAGGCCGAGATGCCGGAGTGCCTGGCCACCCCCGGGGTGGCCACGCTCTTCGGCTTCACCCACCGGCCCGAGATCTTCCTCGACGACCGGTTCTGGTACTTCTCGGCGCCCGAGCTCGAGCTGAACTTCGACCAGAACGGACAGCCCCAGGATCTGCCGGGGCACTGCTGGTCGCCGAGTCTGGACGCCGGTGGCGTCAAGCGGTTCATCGGCAAGCACTTCAACACCGGGCCGCTGGGCATGGGCGGGCCGCCCAGCTGGTGGTCGTCGGACGCCGGCGACCACGCCCAGCTCTACTGGGTGGACGCGATCATCTCGGAGTGGAGCCCGGAGATCGCGGCCCGCCGGGTCCGCGACGGCTACGTGCACTACCACGAGCTGGTGCGGGTGGACGACGGCTGCCTCCACCCGAAGAAGGTGGCCTGGCTGCGTCATACCGCGATGCGCGCGTTCACCTTCGACGGCGGACCCCCGCAGTCGCGGGAGGACGGCCGGCCGTTTCGGCCGCGCAACGTGCCCCACGAGGTGCAACCGGGTCTGGATCTCAGCTTCCCGCCGAACTACGACATCCGTTATTTTCCCGAGCGCCTCTGCCTTCCGGACTGACCGGCGGGGCGGAGGGCCGCTCTCGGGCCCGCGAGCTCCTCAGCTCGCCTCCGTCGCCCCAGACGGAGGGAGGAGGACGCGGAACCGGGTGCCTCCCTCCGGACCCCGGGAGACGAGGACGGCTCCGTGGTGGCTGCGGACGATGCCCACCACGGCGGCCAGCCCCAGGCCGCGACCGGTGAACTTCGTGCTGAAGAACGGGTCGAAGATCAGGTCGAGGTGGTCGTCGTCGATCCCCGGGCCCGTGTCGACGACCTCGAGCGTCGCGTAGGTGCCGGGCCGGATCTCCCCGGCCGTCGGCCCCTCCGCGAGCTCCTGCGCCCCGTAGGCTCTGCCGTGCGTCCCTACGACCACCGTTCCCGGGTCTCCCCCCAGGGCCTCCCACGCGTTGATGAGCAGTTGGGTCACCACCTGCCGGATCTGGCTCGGGTCCACCTTCACCGGGGGCGTCGCGGGGTCGAGCTCGAGTCGAAGCTCGACCCGAGGGGGTATCGAGGGCCGAGCCAGCTCGGCCGCGTCCGCGCAGAGCTCGTGCAGCGCCACCTCCCGCAGCTCGAGATGGCTCCGGCCGGAGTACGCCAGCATCCCTTCCGCCAGGTCCGAGGCGTGTTGCGCCGCCTCGCTGATGTCGGCCAGCATGGCGGCCACCTCGTCCTCGGGCTCGAGTCGTTCCCGGGCCAGCTCGGCGTTGCCGAGCACCGCGAGCATCGCGTTGTTGAACTCGTGGGCGATCCCTCCGGCGAGGCGTCCGAGGCTCTCCACCCGCTGGGTCTCCAGGAGCTCCCGCTCGGACCGGAGGCGCTCCTCCTCCTGGCGGAGGCGGAGGGTGATGTCCCGGGCCGTGACGAGCCGCCGGTCTCCATGGGGAGTCGCGAAGGCCCGCACGCTCAGCTCGGTCTGGATGTCCTCTGAGCCGTGGGGGCGGATCCTGACGGTCAGGCGATCCGCCTGTCCGGGTTCGAGGGCGGTCAGGAGCCGGCGCAGCGGCTCTCCGTCCCTGGACGCCGCCAGGGTGGGGAGGGCGGCTCCGACGAGATCCTCCAGGGGACGACCGGTGAGGCGCGCTGCTGCCGGATTCGCTTCGTGGATCCGTCCGTCCACGTCGACGAGGAAGAGGGCGTCGTCCATCTCCCGGCTCTGGCGCAGGCTCTTGGCCATCTGCCGGACCGTTCTGGCGAGAGAGCCGATCTCGTTGTCGTGATCCTCGGGCAGGGCGAGCCGCCCGTCAGCGATCGCCGCGTAGTCCCCATGCCCGATCAGCTCCGCGGCCTGGATCAACGTGCCGATGGGCCCGGCGACCCTGCGCCGAAGCAGGGCGGAGACCGCGACCATGACGAACAGAAAGACGGTGACACCGAGGGCGAGGACCCGTCGCGACGGCCCGCGGGCGCTGGCCGCGACCAGCGCCCGCGGGTACTGGGTGACCCACCACCACCCGGGGCCCTCGAGCTTCGTCGCCGCCAGGTAGGAGTCCGTCAGCGGCTCCTCGATCAACGTGACGGCGCCGACTCGCACCGGCCCGCTGTCGGCGATCTCGCGGTGGATGGCTGAGAGCTCCGGGTCGCCGAGCTCCGCGAGCAGGATCTGTCCCGCCCGCTGGTGCTCGCGCAGCGGGAAGTCGGGATGGGCGATCAACGAGCCCTCCTCGCCGAGGATCATGTTGACCGAGCCCTGGGCTCTCGGCTGCAACACTCGGGCGATGAGCTCCGTCAGACGGAGGTCCGCGCTCGGAGTGAACAGGTGTCGGCCGGCGTGGTCGACAGGGAGCTGGTAGGTCACCGCCCAGGCGGCGGCTGTCGCGTCGTAGTAGAGGCGTGTCCACAAGGGCAGGCGCGCGGGGTTCTCCGACTGCAGCGTCGAGCGAACCACCGACAACGAGGGCATGTCGAGCTCGGCGTCCGCCGACAGCCCCCAGGCCTCGTCGGAGTGGAGGACGATCGCGTTCTCCGGAAACGTGGCGTGAAGGATGAGGGCCGAATTCACGGCCAGCCCCATCTCGGCCACGAGTCGGAGCGCGATGACCAGTCTGCGCTGGAGATCGGAGTCGACCGAGGTCCGGTTGCCACCGATGAAGCCCGATACCCGCCGGAACAGGTGCTCCCCGACGAAGGCGCCGTCGAACAGCCCGGGCAGGGTCCGCCAGGCGCCGTCGGCCCCCCGCTGGAAGAGCTGGTCGAAGGCTGGACTGAGGTTCGGCGGTCCTTGAAGGTAGACCTCCAGGAAGAGCCCGCCGAGAGTCTCGACCTCCCTTTGCCCCTCGCGGAACAGCCGGCTCTCGGTTCGTCCCTTGTCGGAGACGTACTCGACGAGGTTGGCCAGCTCCCGATCCTCGGAGTGTCGGAGGGTCAGCCAGTAGGTGCCGGCGGTCGCCACCAGGACGATGGCCAGCACCGCGACGCCGATCCGTCGGCCCACCTGCCCATGGAGGGTGCCGAAGCGCCTGGTTGCCCGCCTGGTTGCCGGGGCCTCTCGAGTGCGCCCCTCCCGGTGAGCCGGGACCGCAGCCTTCATGAGGCCACCCTAGCAGCTCGTGGTGAATGTCGAGCCACGCTGCGAGCGGCCCTCTTCTCCGGGATCGTCGTTGGAAACCCTCCCCGATTCACCGAATCGAGTGCGGATTTCCGCCTAGGGTCCCGCTCCGAAAGTGCCGTTCGCCTAGCTCGCGCCGATTCTCGTTCCTGGCAAGGCGCTGCGACGAGCCATATCGGGGATCTGGAGAGGAGCAGCAACGCCGCCGGGGACGAGAAGGGGCCGAGATGGGGGTATGGAATTTCCGGAGCGGGACACTAGACCAGCGTTTCCGAACTTCGACGACAGTCCGCCCGCGATGCATCTCGGCTGCCAGCGTTCCGCCTCCTCGACAATGTCCCTGCATTGCCTGCGTCGGCGCGCCTTGGCCC